>DASYBM010000016.1:0-300000 GCA_036500765.1 Candidatus Sulfotelmatobacter sp. | reverse complement strand
CGTAACTTCAAACGCGGACTGGGCCGCGAAAGCGAAGTATCTCACTACGCAGGCAAAAGACGATCCCGTGGAATTCGTGCACGGAGAAATCGGATACAACTATCGCCTCACCAACATCCAGGCCGCCATGGGCTGCGGCCAGATCGAAATGCTGCCGGAGTTCATTCGCAAGAAACAGGCGATCGCCTCTTGCTATGCGGAGGGTCTGAAGAACACGCCCGGCATTACCTTGATGCCGCAGGCGGAGTGGGCGGAAAGCATTTTTTGGCTATACACGGTTTTAATAGATGAAGATCTTTTTGGACTCAGCTCGCGAAATACCATGAGGGAACTGGAGGCACGAGGCATCCAGACTCGGCCCCTGTGGCAACCGATGCATCGCAGCCCGGTGCATCGCGACTGCGAGGCCTTTCATTGTGAAGCAGCCGACTGGATCCACGCCCGCGCCCTGAGCCTTCCCTGCTCGGTCGGATTGTCGGATTCCGATCAAGCTTACGTCATCGAATCGCTTATGAACCTCAACCGACGCGCAATTGGGCGATAGTTAACCGCATGGCGATTCACCTGTTTGTTCCACGATGGATGGATCGGTCCGATACCAATTCCCAGAATGCGAACGCCCGCGCTCTGCTGTCTCGCTTCAAAGATCCACGCGCCCGCTGGACAGCCATTTGCAGCGAAGAGCCCGCCGGGTCAATTCGACAAAACGGCGTTGAAACGCTGCGTCTTTCCGGGTCGCGCTTCTGGCAATGCGAGTTGGGCGCAGCTTACCAATCCGGATTCGATGCCGTTTTTTATCCGGGGCCGCATTGGGGGGACCAACTTGGGCTCAGGCTTCGCAGGCTCTCGGGACGGCGAAGTCCCGTGATCGCGACTCTCGAGGGCTTAATCACCTCGCCCCAGTCGATCGAGCGACTTTCCAATCTGGTCGGCCACCCGGTTTTCTCCCAACCGAACACGGACGCGGCGGTGCCGCGCCTTCGCTGGTTGTATGAAAGCGCCGATCACATCATCGCGGTCAGCCCGTTTCTCGCCCGCGCCGCCGCGTTTCTCTACGGAGATAAAGTTTCCTGTCTGCCGCTCGGTCTGGAGGCCAACATTTTCCACAACGCCGACCGGCAGGAACCTTCACGTTGCCGGATCGTGGGTTGCGGAACGGTGAAGAGTTCCAAGCATCCGCAGATGTTTCTCGGCCTGGCCGAACGTTATAAAGAAGCGGACTTCGTCTGGTTTGGCGACGGCGAAATGGTGCGGGCGCTCATGACCGAGGCGAGCCAGATGGGTCTTGAAAATCTTAGTTTTCCCGGCGCGCTTCCTCCCGCACTCTTGGCGGAAGAATTTCGTAAATCGTCGATCTTCGTCCTGCCCTCTCGTTCCGAGGGCGTTCCGAAAGTGACTCAGGAAGCCGCAGCGTGCGGCCTGCCCATTGTGTTGCACGGTTTTTTTGAAGCGCCCACCGTCGTTCACGAACGTAACGGATTGGTGGCATGGTCCGGTGAAGAACTGAGCGACTACGTCGGCGCATTGATCCACGATCCCGCCATGCGGCTAACGATGGGGCAACAGGGCGCGGCGATGGCAAGGGAATGGGATTGGGAGCGGATTGCCCCGCAGTGGGAGGATCTCATAATTCGGCTGGTCGGCTGAACTGCGCCGGTCTTCGGGACGACGCCTCTCCGGGATGACGCCTCTCAATGAGGGATTTCAAGTGCGGCTCCTCGCGCATCCCAGATCTCCTGAAAGAATTTTGAGACTTCCTGCGGACGACTGGGCGCCAGAAAATCTTCGAGCCTCGCGCTTTGCTGGGGCAGGCGACCCTCAATTCCCTCGCCCACGAGCGTTTCCAGCCGGCCCAGGTTCGCCGCAAAATGAAAAATTCCCTCATCCTCGAATTGCCGCTTATTGGGAAACCCATGCCAGCCAAAACTCACGATCGGAATGCTGTGGCGGAGGCAATCGAGAAACATCGTCGAAAAGTGGAGGACCGCCACGCAGGAACGCGCGAGCACCGCTTCAACGCCCGGCCCTTGCGAGTACGCCACCTCGGCCTGCAATCCCGCTTCTCGCTGCAATTCCTCAACGGCTTGCCGATATGCCGGAATCGTTTCGTTAGGATGCACTCGAATTGTCAGGCGGCGACGGGTCGAATGCGCCACGCGCAGCAGCGAGCGCAGAATGTCGACCAGATCCTTCCGATGATAAAGCGGGGGTACATCGTAGGGCGCCGTAATAAACAGAATGTCCTTGCATGCAACGTTCTCTTGCTGCGAAACGGCCGCGTTCGCTTCCGGAAAATTTCGTTCCGCAAAATTATGCACCACCGTCTTGCGGCGAAAATTCTCATTCACCGAACGCTGAAAGAACGCACCACGCAGCACAAATACGTCCACCGGTTCATCGGTTACGGCATACGTCCAATGCATGATGCCGTGTTGCAGCAGAACCGTGGGAACTCGCTCGGCATCTTCGCGCAGCAGCAGAACTCGTTCATCTCCCGCATTGCCGACGACGATCGTCTCCGGCCGTACGGCTTCACGCCACCGTTGCAGAACGCGATTATTGAACAACACAAACGGCAAGCGGCGCGTCAGCAGATGGCTCCACCACTCGCTATTCAACATCACCGTTCGCAACGCATCTTCGTCGGCGGTGAGGGCGGCCGCGGCCAAGGCCTCGATAATTCGGCGGCCAATCGAGCGCGTCTCTCCCAACGACGGAATGTCGGAGGTTCGCGACCACGCATACAACCAGTGCGACTTTCGTCCCACTTCGCGAAGACGCTTTCCACCCGTCCGCGGATCTTCCACCAGAAAATTCATCTTTTGCGGAAAGAACGGTTCGTAGAGCAGTCCGATTTTCGTGAAGTTGTAGGCCAGCGAATAAAACCAGATTCCGCCGCGCGGCGCGTCTTGCGCCTGTTTCCACTTGCCCGCGGCCGATACACGACGCGACCACAAGGGCAGCGCCCGGTGCAAAAACTCCGCTGGCGTTGGACGCGAGTCCCACAACTTCCGCAACGCACGCCCGCCCCGATGACTTTGTAGAATCGGCACGTCGGCAACCACCGTGTATCTCGAGCCGGTAACTTTGCGGACTTGTAACAACCGGTCAAGCCAGGGCGAATATGAGACGAACTTGCATTCCTCGAAACTCTGCGCGCGGATCCAGCGATCAAGATGAAACGCCTGCGCGATGTAACTCACCTGCTCGAGCAACAACTCTTCAAACACCTTCAGCACAGGCAGGCCATCGATTATCGGGGAACTCTGAAAAAGCTTCGAAACCAGCGCGTATGCGACCGGCAACGCCGCATCCACCGAGCCCAGCATTTTGTCCGGCCCGTAATAGTGTTCCGCGGCCTTCAGGCATGGGCTGTCCGGCGCAAATTCACACAGCAGACCGACCGTTCCTACCGCGTAAGTGGGATCGCTATCGCCCGCGTAAAGATGAAGCGTTTTCGCCATGAAAGAAATAGGGGATTGCAAGTCGTGGTGTAGAATTCGCTTCGCGAAGTATCGCAATCTTCGAATTAGCGAGCGGAAGCTAGTGAGCGGAAGACAAGCTGCGCATCGCCTTCAGTCTCCGCTCCAGCAATTCCCACTGTTCTTCGGTGTCCAAGTCGCAGGCTTCCTCTTCCGGAGAAACCACCCCCACCGTTTTCGAGCCATACAACGACCCGTGAGCCAACACCGACTGAGTCTTGGCCGCGAAAACGCTCCCGTCGCGATGGTACGCCGGCGGCAGCAATTGACGCGCCGGAATGGGATCGCTGCCCTTCATGCTCGGCTGCAACAGCCCGTCGGGGGTTTCAAAATAGACCCAGTGCGGATTGTATTCCAGCGGCACAGGCCGAACCGACACTACAGTATCCGTTTCGCCTCCCCCTAGTCGCGCCACACAACGATCGATCGTTCCTGCGCTGCGCAGCGGACTGGTGGGTTGAAGCAGGCAGATTGCATCGTAATCTTGCCCTTGGCTCCGCGACCAGCGGATGGTATGCAGGATGACGTCGATCATTGGCGTGGCATCGAGCGCCAGTTCAACCGGCCGCAGAAAAGGCACGTCGAGTCCGAGCGACTTCCCGACCTCTGCGATTTCCGGATCTTCTGTGCTGAGTAACACCCTGGAGAGGGAGCATGCCATGTGCGCGGCGCTCGCGGTATATGCCAACAGGGGCTGACCATCCAGCAGGCGGATGTTCTTTCGGCTGACACCTTTGGATCCACCACGCGCCGGAACTATGCCCAGAACCGTGGGCCCGGAAGTTTGTCCCGTCATTCGAATCAAATCGTCCGCTAGAATAGGGAAGTATAGCGGAAATATAGCCGACTCCCCAGCATTCGGCATGTCCCCTCGCGACTAAAATTGACCGCGGTTTTTAGCTGATCCGATGTTAAGATGTTGGACGAACTCTCCAGCCAACTCGGTGCGAAACAATTTCCTGCGCGACGATCAGCCCTCTTCGACCGGGGATTTTAGGTTCTAGGTGTGTACGATAGCCCTGTTTGGGCTTTGGAGCAGTCAAAGATTCGTTGAGGAGCAGCATGGATTTCGGACCCCTGGTACCGGCCAACCCCTCAGTTCGCGAGATGTATCCGAATCAAAACCTGGAGACGCAAAGCCCGCCGGGTGCGCGCCTCTATTCCGAATTCCCCACGCGCGATTCCGCACTCGGCGAATCGATCCGAATCTTGCGCAAGCGCAAATGGATCGTACTGGGCTGCCTGATCACCATTTTTTGCGTCGTCGCCATCGCCAGCCTGAAGATGACCAAGAGATACGAGGCGAAGGGCACCATCGAAATCAATAAGCCCGATGCCAGCCTCAACTTTCAGAATACCGCCACCTTCAGCCTGGATTATTTCGACCCTACCGAATTAGAAACGGACATAAAAACTTTGCAGAGCGATTCCCTCGCTCTGCAAGTGATCGGCGAACTGCATCTGTATCAGGACACGAAGTTCTCCGGCCAGGCTCCCCCTCCACCTTCGGAATCCCCCGACCTGGCGCCTGACCCACTGCAAAACGATCCTGCCCGGGCCACCGCCGCCATCGGCGATTTAAAGGGAAATTTGACCGTCACCCTGGTTCCGAATACCCGCATCATCGAGGTAAAATTCCGCAGCCCCGATCCCCAACGGGCCTCGACAGTGGTCAACACGCTGATGCGCACTTATGTCGAAAACAATTTCCAGAAACGCTATAACTCCACCTTGCAGGCCTCGGAGTGGCTAAAGGGGCAACTCGTCGATCTCCAGATGCAGGTGGAAACCTCGCAGGAAAAGCTCGTCCAATATCAGAAAGAGCACGAAATCCTGGGCATCGACGAAAAACAGAACATCACGATGTCAAAGTTGGACGAGCTCAACAAACAGCTCACCTCCGCCGAAAGCGATCGCATGGACAAGGAGGCCCTCTACCGGTTGGTCGAGTCCGGCGATCCGGACGCGATCGCCAGCAGCGCCGAAGGCCTGGATGACGGAACTCCCGGCACACAATCGACCTCGGCGCTGCTCGATCAATTGAAGAGCAAGCAGGCCGAACTTAAGATCCAGGGCGCCGACTTGAGCACCCAGTTCGGCCCGGCTTACCCCAAGCTGACTCAGTTGAACAATCAGCTGAAGGAAATCGATTCCCAGATTCAGGCGGAAATGAAGAAGGTTGTCGCCAAGGTCCGCGGCCAGTACACCGCAGCTCTACAGCGCGAGAGTATGTTGAAGGATGCCTTCGAAAAGCAAAAGCAGGAAGCCAACAAACTGAATGAAAGCGCTATCGAATACACCCTGCTCAAACAGAAAGTGGAAACCAGTCGCCAGCTGTACGAAGGTCTATTGCAGAAACTCAGCGAAGCCGACGTGTCGGCTGCGCTGAAGAATAACAATTTCCACGTCGTCGATAGCGCACAACCGCCAACTTATCCCATCGAACCAAATATCCCGCGCAACCTGATGTTTGCTTTGGTGCTCGGCCTGGCCTCTGGCATCGGCCTGGCGTTCCTGCTTGAGGGAATCGACAATACCGTTCGCACCACAGAACAGGCCCAGATGATTTCCGGCCTGGCGTCGCTGGGCATGATTCCCCTGGGCTCGAAAACTGCCCGCGATGGCCCCAACCCCAAACGCCTGGTGATCGCCACCTCCAAAGAAGCCGTCGAACTGGTGACCCAGGTCCGGCCCCAGTCGCAAATGGCAGAGTCCTATCGTGCCCTCCGTACCTCTCTTTTGCTTTCGAACCTGGGAGCGCCTCCGAAAGTCATTATGGTCACCAGTGCCCTGCCCCAGGAAGGCAAGACGACCACCAGCATCAATTGTGCGGTGGTGCTGGCCCAAAAAGGTGTGCGCGTCCTTCTCATCGACGCCGATTTGCGTCGTCCCAGCATTCACAAGACCCTCGGCATGGGCCACCACAGCGGGTTAAGCAACGTGTTGACTGGCAGCACCACTCTGGAGCATGCCATCGCCCGGACCGCAGTTCTTCCCAATTTGTACGTGCTGCCGGCGGGAACTCCTCCGCCCAATCCGGCCGAACTTTTGGCTTCGCCCAACATGCGCGATGTGCTGGTCCAACTGCGTGAACAGTATGACCATATCGTGATCGACACGCCTCCGTCGCTGTCGGTGACCGACGCCGTCGTCCTTTCCACCCGCGCCGACGCCGTCGTGCTCGTGATTCGCTCCGGCCAAACCACCAAGCAGGCCCTGCGCCGCTCCCGCGATATTCTCGTGAATGTCAACGCCAAGGTCGTCGGGGTTCTGCTCAACGCCGTGGACCTGAGTTCGCCGGACTATTACTACTATTACGAATATCAAAGCAAGTATGCCCGCTATTACCGTGAGGGAGACTCCTCCGATCATGACGAAGAAGATGACGGTGTGGCTGAAACTTCTTCCTCCTCTAGCAGCGCGTAAAAAAAAGAGCGGCGCATAAGGGCAGCGCATAGTCTGCCGCGCCTGATAATTGATTTTCCTGACTACGCAGCATGAAGATTCCTTTTGATACTCCCGGTCGCCGCTGGCTGGTCACTGCCAGTGCCCTTGCGCTGGTAGCGATATACGTCGCTCTCGCCGCGACCCGGTTCGCCGCCTCCTCGCTCGGCCGAGGCGAGGTACGAAGCGGCGACTTCAAGAGACTGCGCTGGGCCGTCCGCCTCGATCCGGGCGACGCCGAATATCGTAACTATCTAGGCGGATACTATCGAGCCTTCGCCCAGGACCTCGGCGATCTGGCCACTGCAAGGGAGTACTACCGGGAAGCGGCGCAACTCAACCCTCATTCGGCCGACTATTGGTTCGACTTGGCGGCCGTTTATCAACTGCTGGGAGATGCGTCCCGCCAGACTTCCGCCTTTGAACGGGCTATCGAAGCCGATCCCACTAAACCGACAGTCGCCTGGGAGGCCGCCAATCTCTACATGGTTCAAGGCGCGAACGAAAAGGCCCTGCGTGAGTTTCGAGTGGTACTGGCCAACGATGCTTCGCTCGCACCCTCGGCCATCCAATTCTGCTGGCGCATCGAACCCGACGTCGACGCCCTGTTACGCGACGTCGTTCCTCCTCAAAACGACGCCTACCTCGCATTTCTCGACTTGCTGGAAAAAAACAAGCCAGAGGACGGCGCGACCGTGACCGATCAGACCGCCCAGACCGCGAAGGTGTGGAACGCACTGCTTCAGACCAATCAGCCCTTCGAGCGGCGCCGTGCCGACGAATACTTCCGTTATCTGATTTTGCATAAGGACGTCGATCAGGCGGTTCGGGTCTGGCAGCAAACCGCCGATCGTTTCGGGCTCTCCAGATATTTGCCGACGGCGGGCAATCTGATCGTCAATGGAAACTTCGGCCTCAACGTTTTAAACACGGGCCTGGACTGGCAATACCAAAAGCAGGATCGGGTCAAGCTGGAACTCGATTCCAAAGACTGTCCGGACGACCGCCGGGATTTCAGGAGCGCTTGCAACGGACGGCAGGCCTTGACCGTGAACTTTGACGGCCCCGGAATCCGCGACGCCGGTATCTATCAATTGATTGCCGTCCAGCCCAATACTACTTACAATTTCTCCGCTTATTACAAGACCTCAGAGCAGCAGGGCGCAGGAGCGCCCCACTTCACCGTGCAAGACATGTACACTCTGGCAATCTATTACGAAAGCGATGACTTGAAAGACGCCGGATTTTGGACCAAGGCGGAGGGCGAGTTCACCACCGGGCCCGATTGCAAGCTCATCGTTCTCCACATCCGGCGACTTCCGGAAGGTCATCCCATCCGTGTTAAGCTCTGGATCGGCAATTTCCGTCTCACCAGAAAACCGGCGTAAACGGCGCTGCGCAACCAGAGCGCCGAGTGAATCGGACTACTGGATGAAATAAGAACAGCATGGGTTCTCACAAAAAGAAAACGACGGTCAACTTACAATCGCGCTCCGAGCAGATAGACACGATCTTGCTCTACGCAACCTTCGGATTGTTAATGTTCGGCCCCATTGCCCTGGGCGCCGTGCAGCCCTGGTCGACATTCGTGCTGGAGGCCGGTTCGGCTCTGCTCACTCTGCTCTGGTTCGCCAAGCAATGGCTCGATGGCGAACTGACCATCCAATGGAATCCGCTGTTCCTGCCCATGTCGGCATTCGGCCTTCTGATCCTGTTGCAGATGGTTCCCGGCCGCAGCGCTTATGCGCACGACACAATTTCAGGCGCTATGCTCTACTGCGCCTATGCCATGCTCTGTTTCCTGTCGGCCCAAACTTTGTTGCGCAGCTCGCAGGCCCGCAAGCTCGCTGTTATCCTTGCCATTTACGGCGTCACCATCGCCTGTTTCGCGCTGTTGCAGGATGTCGCTCCCAACGGCAAGGTGTACTGGATTGTTCATCTCAGTCACGGCGGCAGGATTTATGGCCCCTACGTGAACCACAATCATTATGCCGGACTGATGGAACTGCTGGCGCCCATCCCGCTGGTTATATCGCTAACCCGGCTGGCAAAGGAAAAGGAACGGATTGCCGCCGGCGTCGCCGCCGCGATTATGGTAGCGACCGTCTTTCTCTCCGACTCGCGTGGAGGCATGATCGCAATTTTCGTCGAACTGGTATTGTTCGTCGTCATCCTGCTTCGCCAGTTCAAAAGCGTTCGCCACAGAAAAGCTATGCAGATTGCCATGGGCGCGTTTGCTGTCGTGCTCATCGCCATGCTGACCTGGCTGGGCGGGAAAGAACTCACCTCGCGGATTTCAAGCATTTCGGCGGAAGCCCACACGGAATTCTCCGGCGGAACACGCCTCTCCATTGCCCGCGATAGCCTGAAAATGTTCCGCGAAAAGCCCATGTTGGGGTGGGGACTGCGAAGTTTTCCCGTAGTCTACCCGCAATTCCGCAGCTTCTACACCGACTTCGATATTAATGAAGCCCACAATGACTACGTGCAACTATTGTGCGAAATGGGGCTGCTCGGTTTTGGCTCGATGGTATGGTTCCTGATCGTGCTTTATCGCGCCGCGTTCCGCAAGATCGGCAACTGGACCTCGGACGTAAGCGGCGCGCTGACCTTAGCGTGCATGTTGGGCTTTTCGGGGATTCTGGTCCACAGCCTGTTCGACTTCAATCTTCAGATTCCCGCGAATGCAGCGCTGTTCTATGTGCTGTGCACCCTCGCCGCCGCCCCGCCGCTGTTCCTCCGCGCCAAGAAACGCAGGCCCGTCTCCACCGAGGAAGAAGAAACGGTGCGCGCCACCGAAGTCGTGTAACGCCGTCCGTTAGCAGGTCCAACGAAGTTGTCATCCTGAGCGCAGCCGTTTTTCAGGCGGAGCGAAGGATCTCGGGCCTAACGGGGCGGCGTAGAGCCCAACCGTAGTGACCATGAATCTCTCGCATTTTTTCCAAAAAGTGGGGATTTTGAGGGGGCTCGAACTTTGGCTAGGGCTTGGTAGGGCTCGCAGGATTGTCGCTCTTCACCAGCACCCAGGTCGTAACCCCGATAATCGCTCCCGCGCCAATACCGACCGCGAGAGGAGAATTCATGATTCCGCCGCCTGCCGCCGGGGCCGCGCCGACTCCACGTTTCTTATTTTTCTTCTTGCCATCCTTGTCGGGAGTAGCGGACGTTTCGTCGCGGGTCGTGTCCTGACCTTGCGCCAGCGTCGTCACATCCTTGCCGTCGCTAATGGTCAAGTTCCCTTTGCGGGCGGCAATCCGAACCGTACCATCGATGTCGGTGACATTAAATTCCGTCCAGGCACTGGACGCCGGCACGATTTTTACATCTCCCGCTGTGGCTGCAACTCCTTTGGAAGTCGCTACCGCTATACCGCCATGTTGAATATCGACCGACGATCCTTCGAACTGCACTAGAGAGTCGGAGAGAACCGTGATACTCGACCCGGGCTGGTTGATATTCACGACAGAATCGGAACGGGTCTGAAGGAGATCGCCGGAGAAAATAGCCGAAGTCGAACGCGGTACGTGCGCGCCATTCACCCAGGCGGCGCCGTTGCCATTGACGTAAAGCATGGCCGCGTTTGTGTCGGCCGCGAACAACGAACCGGGGAACAGTATCATCAGCACGCAACTCACCATACCGCGAAACGCGGACTTACCCATTCCCACACTCCGTTAATAACTATTTAGGTGACCGTGCACCGAATCGTATCCTCCTTAGTTGTCACCAGTCAATGCCTTTTGTGCAGGGAAAACCGTTTTCGGTGGAAAACTCAACGGTTTCGGGAATGCATTTACTCGCGGGACAAGCCGTCAGACAAGCAATTGCAGACGATTCGCTTCAGCGCCAGCGATCCACCAGACTCCACCACACCAGTCTTTGCCACTCCGCCAAACAAGTTTTCGCCCATTCCCGATGGGTCCACCAGTCCTTCCCAAATTCCGCGTCGTCGCGAGCCGCCGCCATCGAGAAATATTTCCCGTGAATCTCGTGACGAAAAATACTGAGCGCGCGGCGAGTGTGGTAATCGGAGGTGACGAGCAGAATGTGGCTGGCCGGATCTCCCGCCAGACATTTTTCCACGTCGTGCGCTTCGTCCCGCGTCGACAACCCTTCAATGGGACAGATTTGGATCGAAGCCGCCTCAGGCAGGCTCTGCACATATTCTTGCGCAATCTGCATCGTGCTCACGTTGTAAACCATTTCTGCGGTTGGAACGTCCATGAGCACGCGGGGTCCATATCCCTCCCGCAATAGCTGAAGGGCATGCGCCGGACGATGATTCGTCTCGCCGGCCAGAACCAGAATTATGTCCGATTTTTCCGGAGCGTCCACTACCAGCAACCGGCCGGCATTCGCCGTTAATGTCGTCAATATCGCGATCGATAGCAGCGCGAAAATCCACACTCGTCCGCTTGCCCGCACGTTCTTCAACAACAATGAATCCCCCTGGCCGAATTGCGGATTCCGGCTTTCCCCGCACTCCGCCGCCGAACCGGCTTATCCCTGCATGCTAAAATCGAATCGCCTTGATGCTGCTTATTCTGGCTTCATCCCGGAAATTTTCATGACCATCTACTCTGCCCCAGATACGTCGTTTGAGCAACTCAAGAGCGCGACGGTCGATCATGCGAGTGTCGATCACCCGAGCGTTGAACAATGGAAGGCCAGAATTCAGCAGCGCCAGGCCCGCATCGGCATCATCGGCCTCGGTTACGTCGGGCTTCCGCTCGCGCTCTTGTACAGCGAACAGAAGTTTCCCGTGACCGGCTTCGACATCGACGCCCGCAAGGTCGACACCCTGGCCAAAGGCGGCTCTTATATCTATCGCATCGCCACTGACGAAATTCAGGCCGCCAAGGCCAACGGATTTTCCGCCACCGCCGACTATTCGCAAATCTCCGCCATGGACGCCATCATCATCTGCGTCCCCACTCCTCTGAATGAATACCATGAGCCCGACCTCAGCTTCATCACCAACACCACCCACTCCATCGCCCCTCATCTTCGCGCCGGACAGTTGGTCGTGCTCGAGAGTACGACCTACCCCGGCACCACCGAAGAAGTAATGATTCCGATCCTCGAAAAAGAAAATAAGGCCGGCCTAAAGGCCGCGCGCAGCGCCCCTCTCACGGGAAAAGAATTCTTCGTAGCCTTCTCCCCCGAACGCGAAGATCCCGGCAACACCACGGTCGCCCGCCGCGACATTCCGAAAGTCGTCGGAGGATTAAACCCGCAAGCCTCTGCGCTCGCCGCAGTCCTTTACGGTGCTATTTTCAATCGCACCGTTCCGGTATCGTCGCCCGCAGCCGCGGAGATGACCAAACTCCTCGAAAACATTTACCGCTGCGTCAACATCGCCCTGGTCAACGAACTCAAGCTGTTGTGCCTGCGCATGGGCATTGATATCTGGGAGGTCATCGAAGCCGCGTCCACCAAGCCTTTCGGCTTTCATCCCTTCTATCCCGGCCCGGGCCTCGGCGGCCATTGCATTCCCGTCGATCCCTTCTACCTCTCGTGGAAGGCCAAAGAGTGGGATTTCCGCACCCGCTTCATCGAACTCGCCGGGGAAATCAACACCAACATGCCCTACCACGTTTTATCGTCGGTCGCGGGCGCGCTGAACGGCCACAAGAAAGCGGTAAATGGCGCGCGGGTTCTGGTGTTGGGCGTGGCCTACAAGCGCGACATCGACGACCTTCGCGAGTCACCCTCACTCACCATCATCGAACTCCTACAGAAAGATGGAGCCCAGGTCAGCTATCACGATCCCTATTTCCCTGTCATCGGCAAAGGCCGGAAGTATGATCTGCAAATGAAGTGCGCGGAACTGAAAAATCTTGCGCAGTACGATTGTGTCGTTATCGTAACCGACCACTCCGATTACGATTATCGACGCATCGTGCAGGAGGCCCAACTGGTGGTCGACACCCGCAACGCCACCAAGGGGATCGCAGACCCAAAGATTATCCACTGCTGAGGGAGCGCGCAAACACCCGGCGCGCCGCAGTTCCCCCGGCAATCTTCCCCCGGAATCTGGCCCTGGCAATCCGGCCCCGGCAATCCGGCCCGGGGAAATCTGACCCCCTGGATGTATTTTTTTGCATGGGTTCGTTGCTCCGCGCCTCCCGCGCCAAGCCAAGTTATCGTAAAATATTCCTTTGAATGGAGTTACTTCTACTCCTCGACAGGAAGAATGGCCTTTATCGTGCATCACGGCATCTGGGACGGTACGCTTACTTGAATCTTGAACGCTGCTTTTCCAGGTTCCCATCGACCGAAATGGCAGAAGAACTTTCGCCCTCTAGTGGGTGTTTAAGCATCTGAAGCAGGCTGGAACCAGAATTGGTTATGGCGTCTCCCTCTACCGAATCAATACTGTTCTCCTCGTTACCCCATTGGCGGGCTCCGTGGCACGAGTTCGTCTTCAGCTACGGTACGCAAGCGGTGATCATCGCGATTCTGGTTTGGATTCCCGTTCTGCATCCCGAGATCCTCGAGCGCCCCAAGAAGGACCTCCAACTCGTGGCCTTGGTGGCCACGCCGCCCCCGGTAAATCACGCGCCACAGCGGCAACTGATAAGGCCGGTCCGATTAGCTCAGCTCGATCCTCCGGCGGCGGCACTTCGTTTGCCAGATTCCCGTCCGCAGCCAAAACCTAAGGTCGAAGACGCGCCGCAAGTTCCACTGAAGATGGTCTCCAAGATCGATCCCCTTCCTCTCTCATCTCCGGCACTTCCGCGGCAGATCGTGCGAACCAATGTCTTTTCTACCGGGAGCTCCGCGCCGCAGACCATTGAGCGGCCTCCACAACAAGTACAGACTGGTGGCTTTGGCGATCCGAACGGAATTCCTGCCAAGACGACTCAGACCAGGGCCGTCAACATCGCCGCTGCGGGCGGATTCGATATGCCCGTGGGCCCCGGCAAGGGCAACGGAACCGGCGGCGCGAATGGCGTTCGCGGAGTCGTAGCGAGCACCGGATTCGGCGGCGGCCTCGCCACCGGCGACGCCCGTACTTCTTCTCCTCCGCGATCCGCAGTTCATTCTGCCGGTTTCGGCGACGCCGACGTCCCCGCTCCCCCGACCGTTCAGTCGCGTCCCGCTGCGCAGGCGGCGGCGAAAATCGTTCCCGCAGAAATCCTCTCCAAGCCGCTTCCGATCTACACTGAGGAGGCACGCTCTGAACGCATTGAGGGCGAGGTGCTGCTACAGGTCGTTCTTGAAGCCAGCGGCAGGCTGCGTGTATTGAAGATCGTTCATGGGTTGGGGCATGGTCTGGACGACGCGGCGGTACACGCCGCCGAGCAGATTCGCTTCAAGCCCGCTTTGCAGGACGGCCAGCCTTCGGACTCGACCGTCGTATTGCACATTATTTTTCAGTTGGCGTGAGTTTTCATCGGCGCGATCGGTTCCCAGAAGGTTTTTATGCGAATACTTGGTACGGGCTCCCACGTGGTTGGTCTTGTCTTGGTATGTGTTCTGATCGCTGCCGCTCAGACAGCTGCGCCGGCTCCGGCCCAGCCGGCTCTTGATCCGGCGACCGCACCGGCTGCGGCCCCAGCGCCGGCCATGTCGGCACCCACCGCGCCCGCTCAGAGCCCGGATTCACTTTCCCCGGCCGCCGTCACGCTCAATGATGTTGTCGACCGGGTGGTGCAGCGCGAGCATTTGTTCATGGCGCAGATGCGGCACATGCATCCCATGGTCGAAACTTATCTGCAAGACCTGAAGAACGACAGCGCGGGCAACCCGATCCCGGTCAAAGACCAGTATTTTCTCGGCCGCCTCGATATGACCGATGGCCCCGAGGACACCTCCTTCGTGGGCCAGCCCGGCTTCGGCCATCGCATGCTCACCAAGCTGACCGGCGTCTACTCCCTGCATTTCCTGCCCATGGGCTTCGCTCAAATGGTGGTACTCGACTCCGATTTCCAAAAGAGATATTACAAATTCACCTTCGTGCGCCGCGAATTCCTTGGCGAACTGCGTTGCCTCGTGATCGATGTCCAGCCCAGAGAAGGCGACAAGACCTCGCGCTTCATGGGCAGAATCTGGGTGGAGGACCAGGATTACAACATCGTCCGCTTCAATGGAAGTTATTATCCGCAGCCCAAAATCAACTTCTTCTTCCATTTCGACAGTTGGCGCCTGAACATGCGCCCCGGCACATGGCTGCCCGCCTACGTCTATACCGAAGAATCGAATCTCAAAACCGGGCTCACCAAGAGCCTGAACTTCAAGGCACAGACCCGGCTCTGGGGTTATGACTTGCGAGGCCTGAGCAGGAACGAGGAATTCACCCAGATCCTCGTCGATTCTCCGCAATCCATCAACGACCTGAGCGCCGCCGCTTCCGATGCCACTCCCATCGTTGCCGAGCGCATGTGGGAAAAACAGGCCGAAGAAAATGCCGTCGACCGCCTCCAGAAGATCGGCTTACTTGCGCCTCCCGGCGAAGTCGACAAAGTTCTGGCGACCGTGGTCAACAATCTGCTCGTCACCAACAACATCGACTTGCAGGGAGACTTTCACTGCCGCATTCTTCTCACCTCTCCGCTTGAATCTTTCACCATCGGCCACACTATTGTCATGAGCCGCGGTCTGCTCGATGTCCTTCCCGACGAAGCGTCCCTCGCCATGGTTCTGGCCCATGAACTCAGCCACATCGTTCTCGGCCATCGCTTCGACACTAAGCTCGCCTTCAACGACAAGCTCTTCTTCCCCGACGAAGAATCCTTCCAGCGCCTCGACTTCAAGCACAGCGCCGCGGAGGAAGAAGCCGCCGACACCAAGGCTCTTGAGCTCCTGAAGAACTCCCCGTACAAAGACAAACTGGGAAATGCCGGACTGTTTCTGCGAGCGTTGCAGCAGAAAAGGGCCGAACTCCAGCAGTTAATTCGTCCTCATCTCGGCGACAGCTTTGCCAGTGGAAAGAACAGCGTCCGCATGGCGAGCCTGCTGGCTTCCGCCCCGGCACTCGACGAGAAGAAACTCGATCAGATCGCGGCCCTGCCTTTGGGCGGCCGCATCAAAGTCGATCCCTGGACCGATCAGGTAGAACTCTCCAAAGCCAAACCCGTCGCGTTAACTTCGGCACGCGAGAAAATGGAGTTCGAGATCACACCCTTCTTTCCTTACCTGACCCGGATCTCCGCCGGAGGCGCAGAAAAAATGGCGCTGACCACGAAGTCGCCTTCGCAGGCCGAGCAAAAATAAACTGTTGGCCGGAAATGTTTGTTAAGAAAACAGAGACGGACGCGGAAGGACTCAAGCCTTCTCGCTGGGCAGGCATACAATCCAACTGAGCCGCTCAACTTTTCACGAAACTCACGACTCGCGAACTACTGAATGGCGCTGCCGACTTGCGAAAACACGTTGTTGGCATTGGACCCGATGAGTCGGATCGTGCCCACGACAATCACCAGAATCACAGCCAACATCACTGCGTATTCGGCAATGTCCTGTCCACGCTCATCGTTCCAGAGCTGCTGTAAACGTTTTGCCACGGGCTCCTCTTTCTGGCTGTAACCAAATTCTAGTAGCTACACCCACCCCCCGCCAATGGCACCGAAGTGCCACATCACGTCTCCGCAACCTGTTCTAAGCAATGCTCTTAAGCGGTAGCGCCTGATTCACCGCAAACAGCGCCAGCTCCAGCCGCGTCGAAACCCCCAACTTGTCAAAGATATTGCTGAGATGATGTTTTACGGTATCTTCGCTGATCTTGAAATATTCCGCTATTTCCTTGTTAGAGTACCCGGCCACGACCGCCGAAACGATTTCCAGTTCGCGCGGCGTCAGGCCGAACTTTTTCTGCCGCGCTTCGTCGTGCGAGGACTGCATCAACGTACGCAGATACTGCACCAGATTCGATACGCTCTCCCGCCCTACCCAGTATTCTCCGGCCATCACCGTGTGAATCGCCTTCAGCAGCAGCTGCGTGGCGGAATCTTTCAGCACCACGCCGCGAGCGCCCAACTGTAGCGCCTCCACAATCTGGCTTTTCTCCGCGGCCGCGGTCAGCAAAATTACCCGCACCGGAGTCGCGTTCGCGGGCATACTCAACTCCCGCAAGGCTTCCAGTCCCGGATGTTTCGGCATTGCCAGATCAAGCAGCAAAATGTCGGGTTTCAGTTGCTTGGCCATCTTCACGGCTTCGGCGCCGTCCGACGCTTCCCCCAGAACCTTCAAGTCGGCCTCGGCCTCCAGCAACCGGCGCAAACCATCGCGGAAGATCGGGTGGTCGTCGGCAATCACCAGTCGAACCTGTTGCGCTTTTCTAAAGTTCATGAGGCACTTCCCCGCTCCGCGGCACGCTGATTTCCAGCCGGGTTCCCTGTCCGGGATTCGATTCTACCGTGAGTTGCCCGGCAATCAACCGCACACGTTCCTTGATGATCATAGGCCCTTTCCCCGCCTCTTCCATCTGATCCTGGTTATAACGGCCGGCAAAAGGAAATCCCTTGCCATCGTCTTCCATGGTGAGGCTCCATCGTCCCTGGCTCGACGCCAGACGCACCAGCGCATGCCGCGCTCCGCTGTGTTTTCTCACGTTGACCAATCCTTCCTGCACAATCCGCAGGATCTCGCGACATACCCGTTGCGGCATATCCAGCTCCTCGAGTTCGGTCACGAAGCGCGCGCTGATCCCGGTCTCCCGTTGAAAACGTTCGACCGTATCGTTCAAAACCCCGAGCAGACGCTGCGCATCCACGTCGATCGCTTTCATCTGCTGCATCAGTTCTCGCAACTTAAGCACTTCCTCGCGCAGCAGTCCCTGAATCCGGCCCAATTCAGAACCAATCGGTTTCCCCGCATCGGATTGCCGCCGCAGCACGTCCACCTGCATTTCCACGGCGATCAACGACTGTACCGCTCCGTCGTGAAGTTCCCGCGCAAAGCGCGCGCGCTCCGCCGCTCCAGCCCGCCGCCGCAGCCGGTGCAGAAGATATACGTTGTAGACCGCAGGCCCCACCTGATGGACCAGATCCAGCAGAAAACGCAATTGTTCCTGCTTCTCGCCCCGCCGTGAGGGATTAAACAGGAAGACCCGGCCCCTCCATTCGCTGCCAAATAGAAACGCAACGGTAGCCACAGAATCGAATTTCTGCACCTCCCGCAACTGGGAAAATGGGCCAAGATCCGCCACCGGCACTGCGTGCCCGGTCTCATCCAACGCCAGCGTTTTCCATCGGCCCTCATCCGCTGAGGCGCAACACACGGCCCCGGGAAAATCGTCCAGATAAGTCTTTCCATCTCGCGCGGCCGATTCCAACCAGCGAAATTCCGACGCCACCCGGCCGTCGGGCTCGTCGAGTTCTCCGACAAATACTTTTTGACTGTGCGATTCCTGCGATGCCACCACCACCCGCGAGGCTCCATACATGGCCATGGCTTCGTGAAAGATCTCCTGAATGGTTCCGGTCAGGCCCGCTTCCACCCGTATTCGCGACAGCGTTCCGGTCACTACTGCCTTCTCTGCCCGCAAATGTTTCTGCTGCTCCGCCAGATATCCCAGCATCAAACCCATCACCAGCAGGTAGATCGACAGCATGAACAGCTGTTGCGGACCGAAGGCCGCAGAATTTACCCGCAGCCCAAGCAACGCCCGCCACGTCGCCGCCCGTCCCGGACTCAACCAGCCGTGGATCAGAACAAAGCTCTCAATCCACAGCAAGGCTACTTCGGCCGCAGCCGTCCCCAGCGTTTCCCAAAGCCCCCAACGATAGGCCGCGGCTGCCAGCACGAAGAAAAAAAACAAGAAAAAGGGAGCCCTCGGTCCTTCGGCAAAAATTGAAATCAATGCCGGCCAGGCCACGTCTCCCGCATGCACCAACCAGCGAAAGCCTGCGGTCGACTCCCGCCGCCGCCGGAGCAGCATCAGAATCAGAATTCCATTCGCCAAATAAAAAACAAATAGACCATACGCCGCCCATGAACTCCCCAGTTCGGTGGGGTCCATGCGGATCGCCACCAGCGTTGAGACTGCCAGGAACACCCGGGCAGTCGCCAACCACCTCTCGATCCGACGGGTCTCACCCGGATCGGCGGGAATCCTCAGCCTCCAGGGTTGTCGATAGCGCTCAACGCGAGGATTCACTCGGTTCTATTCTCCACAGGCGTGGCGGGCTCGCTGCATATTATTGGTTAAGAAAGCTTACCGGCAAGTAGATGGCGAAACTCCACATCGCCCAGTGGGTCGCCTATATGGGCTTTAAGATTACTACAGTAATCCTTGCCGCTCCATATTTCAGTCTAGAATGGCCGCAGAGGAGTGTCTTTGAGCAAGCGTTCCCACCTCTGGTTGGCGGCTGTCGCCCTTTTGCTGGCGATATTTGTTTTGTGTGCCGGGTTCCTGCCTCGGTCTTTCGGTCTCACCGCTTTCAGCGACCTCGTCCAATGTGTCTTCTTGATTTCGGGCGCCGTTGCCTTCATCCCTCTGGCGCTTCGTTCCGAGGGACGCATGCGGCTCTTCTGGTCGCTCATTACTTTCGGCATCTGTTTCTGGCTCACGTACCAGCTTTTGTGGACCTACTACGAAGTGTACCTGCGCAGCGACGTACCCGACCTTTTCCCCGGCGACGTCATTCTTTTTTTGCACATCGTTCCCTTCATGGCCGCTTTGGCCCTGCGCCCTCACCTGCCCCGCGACGAATACTCCGCCCGCGTGGGACGCCTCGATTTTGCGCTCCTGCTGATGTGGTGGTTCTATCTCTATGTTCTACTCGTCATACCCTGGCAATACGTCGTGGCCAATCTGGAAGCATATAACCGCGACTTGAACGCGGTTTATTCCGCCGAGGAAGTCGCCTTTCTACTGGCTTTGATTTCGTGTTGCATTCTCAGCAAAGGAGCCTGGAGAAATCTTTACGGCGGCCTGTTTGGCATGAGCCTGTGCTACGCCTCCAGTTCGACGGTGTGCAACTGGGCGATCGCCCACAAGGTCTACTACAGCGGCAGCCTCTACGACATCCCGATGGTCGCGTCGATGGCCTGGCTCACCTGGATTGGCCTGCGCACGAAAGCTCAAAAGCCTACAGCCGACGCCCGCGAGGTTTCCACTCTTTACGGCGTTTGGATCGCCCGCAGCAGCATGATTGCCGTATTTTCGCTGCCTTTATTTGCGGCCTGGGCGCTCGCCGACAATTTTGTTCCCACGCGAGTCCGGGTGTTCCGCCTCACTCTCACTCTAGTCGCGGCATTCTTCATGGGCGTGCTCATCTTCGTCCGCCAGCACTTGCTCGATCGCGAACTCATCCGCCTGCTCAACCTGTCGCGCGAGTCTTTTGACAATTTGACGCGCCTACAGGCGCAAATCCTGCAATCGGAAAAACTGGCGTCGATTGGCCAGTTCGTCGGCGGCGCTGCGCACGAATTGAATAACCCGATCACCGCCATGCTGGGTTATTCCGACATGCTGCTGAGCACGGCGCTCACCGCGGAGCAGCAGCCGCTGGCCAAAAAAATTGGCCAATACGTTCGCCGCACCCGGTCGCTAGTGGCCAGTCTCATCAGCTTTGCCCGTCAGGCGCCTGCTCCCAAGAGCCCGATCGACCTCAATACCTTGGCCCGCACGGCGGTCAAGTTGAGCCAGTCGCAGTGGGAGGCCCTCCAGATCGAGGTCCGCACTCAGTTTGATCCGGCGCTCCCCCGAGTCCTGGGCGATTCCAATCAGTTGCTACAGGTCTGTCTGCAACTCATTGCCAGTTGCCTGCACGCACTTGGTGAATCCGGCGGCGGAGTCCTGAGCGTCGCCACGGAGAGGCAGGACGACGCTGCCGCGCTTGTGATCGAATGCATGGCTACCCCAGCGCCGAATGGCTCAATGGCTCGCGATAATGCTCGCGACAATGAAAATGGGCTGGGCCTAAGCGCCTGCCTGGGAATCTTGCAAGAACATCACGGTCAGATTTCCACCGAACGCCGCGCTGATGGAGCCATCGCGCTTCGCGTGGAAATCCCCGCTGCGGAATCGGTCGCCCCCAGCAGTAAGGACTCTACCGTGCCGGTGCTGTGGCAATCTCAACCGTACGCTTAAGCTGCCCGCACGCAGCATAAATATCCCGCCCGCGCGGACGCCGCACAAAAGCCGGAATCCCAGCCTCGCGCAGAATGTTCTGAAACGCCGTGACCCGCTCCGCATCCGGAGTCGTAAACTCGATCCCCGGCCCCGGATTGAGCGCAATCAGATTCACCTTGCAGCGCATCCCGCGCAGCAACTCGACGACTTCATTCGCATTCTCCGGCGCGTCGTTCACGCCCCCCAGCAGGACATACTCAAACGTGATCCACTCCCGCGGGCGCAGCGGATACTCCCGCGCCGCCGCCATCAGCATCGCCAGATTCCATTTCTTGTTCAGCGGCATCAGCCGCGTGCGTAGCTCATCGTTCGACGCATTCAACGATATCGCCAGCTTCGGGCGAAATTTCTCCAACCCAAAGTCGCGAATGCGCGGCACAATCCCCGCCGTCGACACCGTCATCCGCCGCTCTGCAATGCCAACTTCCTCCGCCAGCAGCCGCGCCGCCTTCACAAAATTGTCGTAATTCAAAAACGGCTCGCCCATCCCCATGAAAACTAGGTTGATGCGATCCTCCGGCGGCGAAACCTTCTGATCCCGAAGCACCGCACAAACCTGCCCCACAATCTCCCCCGCAGTCAGATTTCGCTTCACCCCAAGCAGCGCCGTTAAACAAAACTGACAATCGGCCGCGCATCCGACTTGGCTGGAAATACAAATAGTCGAGCGGCCTGGATTCTGGCCTTGGCGATGCCGACGATCCTCTTCCAGAACATCAGAAGAAAGCGCTTCGGCCCCAGCTTCACTCCCATCCCCCGCTTCCCCGCCGTCCCCCTCCGGCATCCAAACCGTCTCCACACTCTGCCCGTCGGGGAAAGCAATCAGATACCGCACCGTCCCATCCACCGATACAAATCTCTGCTCAATCCGCGGCAGCCCAATCGACACGCCTTTCTCCGCCAGCTTCGTCCGTAGTCCTTGCGGCAAAGTCGATATCTCTTCGATCGACTCGACCCGCTGCCGATAAACCGCCTCCAGCAATTGCTTCCCGCGATAGGAGGGCTCACCCAAGCTCTCGATGAGCGAAGCGAGTTCGGCCCGAGTCGTCCCGAGCAACGCCATTTGCGAGTACTCCGTCATGGAATTAACGCGCTGCGTGACCCTACTTTCCGGCACCATTCTTCTTTCCCGGGACATCGGGCTCCGCTTCGTCTCCGTAAAATGAGAATGCAATCGATATTTCCAGATTTAGTTCAACAAGGTGCGACATCTGTTCAGGCCACAAGGTAGGTCCACCATCTCCATAGCGCGACCACCAGACGCATGACACGTCCATTTTCACCTCGGGCAACTCCTGCAAGCGCAGCAAGGCCTCCTTACTCGGGTAGACAGTATCTATTATCCAATCAATGTGACGCCGCAAGTCCTTTGAGGTGACGACGCCTTCCGACACGAGCAACCAAACGTTGTGCTTTCCCACGCGGGCAATTCCCACGCTATTGACCGGCCCTCTCTCACCCAGGATCGTCACCCTCGTCGGATTCACACCGAGCAACTCGGTGACTTTCTCCGGGTGCACGGCACCGGTGGAAATGCGCAACGTGGCCGCCGTTCTTTCGCAGGTCTGATAGTTGTCATCAATCGGAGTGAGTCGCGATTGAACTGCTCGTGTTTCCTTCATAGATCGGATTCCACCCTAACCCCTTGATTCCAAACCACTAAACTATTCTCGCACACCCGCCGCCCCTATGTCAGAATAGTACACAGCCCCGCGCCGCGTTCCTGAGGGCCTTCCAAGTCATCTATACATGCAGAAATCGATGCCCCAAGAAATCAAAAAAGAAGTTCGCAGCAAAGAAGTCCGCAACATTCGCCGTCAGAAGCTGCCTAACGGACTGACCGTCATCACCGAGCAGATGCAGCACATCCGCTCTGCCTCCATCGGAATCTGGCTGCAGACCGGCTCGCGCGACGAAGACGCCGAATGGAACGGCATCTCCCACTTCCTCGAACACATGGTTTTCAAAGGCACCCAGCACCGCACCGCCGAGGAAATCGCCCGTCAGGTCGACTCCATCGGTGGCAACATGGACGCCTTCACCGCCAAGGAATGCATCTGCTTCAACGTCAAGGTGCTCGACGAACACGTCCCCATCGCGCTCGACATTCTCAGCGACCTGGTGCTCAATCCAACTTTTGATGCCGCCGACATTACGCGCGAACGCGGCGTGATCATGGAAGAAATCAAAATGGACGAAGATAATCCCGATTATCTCGTCCACGAAATCTTCACCCAGAATTTCTGGAAAGATCATCCTCTGGGTAAGCCGATCCTCGGGACCAAAGAAACCGTGAAGCGCTTCGAGCGCGAGCCGGTCGTGAACGCCTACGGCCACCGCTTCGCCCCTGGCAACATCATCGTCTCGGCGGCCGGCAATCTCGATCATGACAAATTCGTCGAACTCGTGACCGGACACTTCGAAAAGATGAAGCCGGTGAAGAACGGCTTTCACTCTTCCGCACCGAAAATTGTCTCCCGCATCATTCTGCGTAATAAGAAAGCGCTCGAACAAGTTCAGCTCTGCATCGGCGTGCCGGCGCATCCCATCGCGCACGAAAAGCGCCACGCCGGCTACATTCTCAACACCCTGCTCGGCGGTGGCATGAGTTCCCGCCTCTTCCAGAACATTCGCGAACGCCAGGGCCTCGCTTACTCCATCTACAGCGATCTCAACCCCTATCGCGACACCGGGTGCCTCGCCGTCTACGCCGGCACCTCGCTGACGTCGGCGTCGAAAGTCGTGCAGTCGGTGGTCAGCGAATTCCGCAAGCTGAAAGCCGAGCCGGTGCCGGAAGAAGAATTGAAGCGCTCGAAAGCCCAGCTCAAAGGCAGCCTGATGCTATCGCTCGAATCGAGCACCGCCCGCATGTCAAACCTGGCGCGCCAGGAAATGTATTTCGACCGCTTCTACGATCTCGACGAGTTGATCGAAAAGATCGAAGCCGTCACCGCCGAAGATCTGACCGAACTGGCCAACGAATTCTTCAAGACCGAATCGGTAGCGGTGACCGCGCTGGGAAATCTGCCGGGATTGAAAATAACGCGCGACCAACTGGCCTGCTGACCCGGGCGGCCCAGGTTATAATGTAAGTCGTTACTGTACGTACAATTTGCTAGTACATTCTTTCAAATCTGCCCTCTCGCGCCAGCTGCCGTCCACCGTCGCTCGAGGATGCCATTTCCTAAGGCGGAAACGGCCCTTAGAACGATGATCTCTCGTGAGGGCAAGGGTAGCATCCTCTTCGCGTAATCTCGCGCTCTAGCGTCGCCCTGAAGCGCTGGACGACTTTTCAACGACTTACGAACTTCTGCGGTTTGGCGGTTCTGCCTTCCAGTCAGAGCGGTTGCGTCGGAGATCCCTCGCTTCGCCTGAAAAACGGCTCCGCTCGGGATGACGTCGCAATTTGATGACTATGGTTCTACTTCCTGTAACTTCCACTCACCCCGCACATCCCATCTGTGCTCGCAGGGAGAACCTGCCGACAAATTCGAACCATCTCCAAGGAGATTCCATGAAAAAGATTTTCAGCAGTCTGCTGCTCACGTGTGTCCTGACCGCAACCTTGTCTGCCTTCGCGCAAGACACAATGAAACAGGACGACATGAAGAAAGACGAGATGAAGCAGGACACCATGAAGCAAGACAACATGAAGAAAGACACCAAGAAGAGCAAGAAGGCCGCCAAGAAAGACGCGATGAAGAACGACAGCATGAAAAAAGACGACATGAAGAAAGATGACATGAAGAAGGACGACTCGATGAAGAAAGACGAGATGAAGCAAAACTAGCCCGCGCAGTCGTGGCGCGGGCGCAAACGCCCGCGTCGCTCATTCCGATCGGTTACCGCAGGCCGTAGCGTTCTGCATACTCCTTACGTAGAAAATTGCTATACCAGTCATCCAGAGACTTAAAGGTTGATCGCACTTCGTATGAGTCTCCATGCAAATTCGCGTATCCTCCTGACAAGGTTTCGACCACGCTTAGGCCAAGCCCGGTGTGGAAGGCAAGCCAATGGGCCGGCATCCCTTTCTGCCATCGGCCCTGATTCACGCTGTCGATGTCATCGCCCAAGTCAACATTCCCAAATGGGCTTAGAACAGTCTCGGACTCAAATAGATCGCCGCCGCCAGTTTCACACCAGAAGGTCTTAAGATCCTGCGGAATATCTAACTTTCGTTCGCGAAGCCACGAATCTAATTTTTCCGGCCGAATCGCGCCAAAGAAACGGAATAAATCGGCTCTGGCCGCCTGATCTTTCTGTAGCTGATCAATCATGAAATAACGCTCACTGCCCCCGCGCGCTTCCATCCTCCACATCCTCATCCACTTCGGCTTCAGACTCCAGAGTCACGTGGCCCGCAGTCGCGGTCTGCATATATTGCCGCAGACATCGCAGGCACGGAACGTATCCCTGCGCCATCGCCTCTTTCGCGGGAATGGTGCGCTCGGTCTCTTTGTTGTGAATGGCCCCGCACCCGGGGGCGTGAAATAATCTCGCACCCTTGGTCACCACGACCAACATGTCCGGAGGAATCCCCTGCCCCGGTTGGCCGTGCTCTGTCTTCAACTCGGGCGTGGCCGTCATCGAATTCGCCACGTGCAATCCGCCGGCAAACAATCCCATCGCCGCCAACGGAACCAGCCAGGTCGACCAGGTCGGCCACCTCCGGCCCGCACGTGCAGTCTGCGCCAGCCGCTTCTCAATGCTCTTCTCCAGCCGCAGGCCATACCCCGCCGGCACCTGGATCGTCAGTTCGTCGATCATGCGCTCGTCGCCATACAGCGCGATCACATTCCGCGTCCCCGCCAGCACTGACGCGCAGCGCTGGCAGGTGCGGAAATGCTCGTCCATGGCCGCACGCAGCCCCGCGTCGACGTCGCCTTCGATGTAATTCGAAATCTCCTTCCACACCAGTTCGCAGTTCGCTTCCCGGTTCACCATGGCTTGTTTCCCTTCTCGAATGGCAGCCGGCTGAACCAGCCCTGCTCCCATCCAGCGGCGAGCAGATCGCGCAACATGAGCCGCGCCCGCAGCAGCCGCGTCTTCACCGACGCCACTGAAATTCCAAGCGCCTCCGCCGTCTCCTGAATATTCAATTGCTCCATATCGCGCAGCACGAACACTTCGCGATATTTGCGGTCGAGCGTGCTCAGCGCCTCGGCCAATTTCCGCCGGACCTCTTTTCGTTCCAGCGATTCGGAGGGAATCTCGCGCCAATCGGCAAAATCCCGCGGCGCATAATCGCCCTCTGCCTCACCATCACGTCGGCCGTCGATGGCTTCCATCACGACAGTTTTCTCCCTTCGCCGCCGCATCAGCGCCTCGTTTACCGTAATCTGAATCAGCCAGGTGCTGAACCGAGCCTCGGCGCGAAATTGGCGGATGTTGGCAAACGCCTTGAGCATCGCCTCTTGCGCCACATCCTCCGCATCCGACTCGTTGCGCAAAATGGCCAGCGCCGCCGCGTAGACGCGCCGCTCATAAGGCCGGATCAGCTCGTAGAACAATTCGTTCTGCCCGCGCTGCACTCGCGCGATCAACTCCTGCTCGCGCGTGATGCCTGCAGGCTGCGGATTGTTCACGACTGGATCGCTCAAGATCATCTCTGGCTCGGGTATGTTTGTCGTCAGTCGTCGGTCGTCAGTCGTCGATCGGCCGTTAGCCAATCGTCGTTGATCGAAGCAGTGTCTTGCTGACGACCGATGACCGACGACCGACGACGATTTCCTCAGTAATCCGGATCCTTCTTCCAACCCGTCAGCATCGACACGAAATTGTTCCAGCCATGCAGCAGGACCATCACCAGATGCCCCAACACAAACCCCAACATCGCCCACATGATCAGGAAATGCCACAGCCGCGCCCAGTGAAATCCGCCCATCAGCCACGCCAGCCAGGAAAACTGCACCGGCTTCCACACCGCCAGTCCGGTCAGCAGCGAGAGTACTCCGAGGCCGATCACGGTCGTGTACGCATGCTTTTGCAGCGGATTGTACGCCTCGGTCGCGACCGGTTTCGGCCCGAAGAAGAAATAATGCTTCACCATCGGCCACACGCCCGGAATATCGCGCCGAGTAAAAAGCACCTGCCGGTAATTCCCGCTGAACACCTGATATCCGAGATAGATCACTCCGGTCGCGATGTAAATCCACATGAACGTCAGGTGCCATTGCAGCGCCCCGCCCAGCCATCCGCCGATGGCGAACGACTTCGGCCAGTTCAACAGATCTTTTTGCGGAATCTTCGCCCCGAAACTGGGGAACGCGCGAAAGATCTGTAACCCGCTGCCGACCATCACGAACAGCGCAATCGCATTCAGCCAGTGGCACACCCGCACCGCCAGGGGATGCTCATAGACCGCGCGACCAACGGTTTCGGTCTCGTCGCCCTTCGTGCGCGTGATTTCAAGAATTGCGCCGCTCATGTTTACCTCCGATTAGGAAACGCTTGTCATCCTGAGCGTAGCCGTCCTTCAGGCCGAGCGAAGGATCTCCGATCTCCCTCTCATCTGATCTCAGCCCGAATCCAATCCGCACCACTACATTCCCATTACAGCCCGTAAAACTCCGAATACCCCTGATCTTCCCAGTATCCAACTTTGTCGAGAACGTTTGTGACTTTCATGTCCGTCAAATACTTCGCTTGCTTGTATCCGACTTTCGTTGGGATATTCAAGCGCAACGGAGCGCCGTGCTCGCGCGGGAGCGGCTGGTCGTACATCTCATAACAAAGCAGCGTTTGCGGATGCAGCGCCGTCGCCATATCCAGCGATTCGTAGTAATCGTCGGCGCAGGCCACCGTCAAAAATCGCGCCGAAGTATCGGCGCCGATCATCGTGAGAAAATCCGAAAGCCGCGCGCCGCCAAAGCTGCCGATCACATCCCAACCCTCCACGCACACATGCCGCGTGTTCTGCCGAATTCGCGGCAAGGCCTGAATCTGATCCATTTTGTAATCGCCGGGCTTCTGCACCAGACCGCTCACCGTCAGACTCCAGTTCTCGAAAATCACGCCGGGATCGTCGATGTCATAACTATTAAGGGGGAATTTTTCCGGCGGCGTGAGCTCCGCTTCGGCAAAAGTCGGCGCGAGATGTCCACGCCGAAACAGCCGCGCCGAAGCCCAGTCGCTGAAGCCCAGCCCTTTCTTGAGCAGCCCTTCCTGAAAACCTGGAATGGCAAATGCCCCCAATGCCAGCACGGGCAAAACCTTCAGCAATTCCCGGCGCGACACCTGCGCAAACCGTCGCTCATCCATGTTAGGAGGGACAATGCCGGGCCGGACCGCGCCAGGACGAACGATGCTGGGCGCAGCAATGACCCTTGGCGGCGCTGCTGCGGGATCGTTCGTTTCAGGCGGCTTCGATTCCTCCGGCTTCGGTTGATCGTCTTCTGGTTCCATGCTCCTCCCGCTGCAGCGTTCCCATAGATGGGATTCAAAAGTTCCCGGAAAGTTACGGTCACGATAGCACGGTCTTCGACTTATGTGGGGTGGACACTCCGTTCGACGAGCTGATTACGTAACGCCGCCGTCCCGGCGGCTGTCGTGCGGGCATCCCACCCGCACAGCGAAAGTAAAATACGCTGTCTAAAGCTTTAAAGATGGTGATGCTGGAATCGCCGAGGGATGAAGACGCCCCTTCGACAAGCTCGGGGCAGGCTCTCGGGACAGCCGGCGGGACGCCGGCTGTACGTAATCAGCTTGTCGAAGGGAGTGTGCGCCCACAGGCCCAAAAATTAAGGGCGGCCGGGGGACTCTTGCGAGTCCAGGACGCCCGGGGTGAAGTCTCTGTGGATTTTGCCGATGATCGCAATAGTCTGGAACTCTCCTCCGGAGCTCGGCATGTTTGCGATTATCGGTATTGTCATCGTCTTCGGCTGCGTGGCCGCCGGCTACCTGATGGAGCACGGCAATCTTAGAGTGCTCGCGCAACCGGCGGAATTGATCATTATCGGTGGCGCCGCCATCGGTACACTTCTGGTCGGAAATCCTCTGCACATTCTCAAAAAGATCGGCGGTGGCATTGGCGGCGTATTCTCCGGGTCGAAGTTCGGCAAGCAGACCTATATCGACGCCCTGAAAATGCTCTACGATCTTCTCAATAAGGCTCGCAAAGATGGCTTGATGGCCCTCGAAGCCGATATCGAAGAGCCGCACAAGAGCCAGGTCTTCAGCAAGAACCCGGCGTTCCTCCAGAATCATCATGTCTGCGATTTCGTTTGCGATTCTCTGCGCATGGCCATTACCGGCATCGACGCCTTCGATCTCGACCAGATGCTCGATCTCGACCTTGAAGTTCACCATGCCAGTTCCGCGCAGCCCACCGCCGCTCTCAGCACCATGGCCGATTCTCTGCCCGGGCTCGGCATTGTCGCCGCGGTACTGGGCGTGGTAATCACCATGGGATCTCTGGGCGGCCCGCCGGAAGAAATCGGACACAAGGTCGCCGCAGCCCTGGTGGGAACATTTCTCGGCATCCTGCTGTGCTACGGATTAGTCGGCCCCATCGCCTCCAACATGACCAAAGCCGCCGAAGAGGAACACGCCTTCCTCTATGTCATGAGGGTTCTCATGGTTTCTTTTTTGAAAGGCACCGCCCCCATCATGGCTGTGGAAATGGCGCGCCGAGCCGTCCCCGGACATGTGCGGCCATCCTTCAAGGAACTTGAACAGGCTTGCCGCGCGGGAGGAGTTGCTGCCGCAGCCGCAGGCGCCGGCGAATAACGCTCGACTGAACAGAGATTCATGGACCACACTCGCCCCATCATCATCGTCAAGAAAAAAAGCGGCCACGGCGGACACCACGGCGGCGCATGGAAGGTAGCCTACGCCGATTTCGTCACGGCGATGATGGCCCTGTTCATCGTGCTCTGGCTGCTCAATGCCAGCAAAGAGGTACAGGTCGCCGTCGGTGGATACTTCAAAGATCCTACCGGCACTTCGAAAAAAGTCGGCTCCAACATGGTCGGCAGCGGAGACAATTTCACTCTCACTCGCGACAACATGCCGAAATTGAAAGACCAGTTGCAGCAGGCCATGAAGCAGATGAACGATTTCGAAAAACTGAAGAGCCACATCGAGATGACGATAACTTCCGAAGGCCTGCGTATCGAACTCTCCGAATCGGCCAGCGGCACCTTTTTTGACAGCGGCAGTGCCAAACTCAAGGGCGATGGCACCGAACTGCTCATCACACTCGCTCAGGAACTCGGCAAACTACCCAACAAACTCTCCATCGAAGGCCACACCGATTCCAAGCCGTACACTTCCTCCAGCTACGACAATTGGGCACTCTCGTCGGATCGCGCCAACGCCGCCCGCCGCGTGATGCAGGCCAATGGAATCGGGCCCAACCAGGTTACACAGGTCCGCGGATTTGCCGATCAGCGTCTGCGCAAGCCTGATGCTCCGCTCGATCCCGCCAACCGCCGCATCTCGCTGATCGTGCAATACATCATGCAGGACCGCGACGCCGAGGATGCCGTGAAGGCTTCCGCCGAGAACGGCGCCGACAGCAAAAAAAATACCGCCGGCGACAAGCCCTCGGCCGCCGGGACGAAACCTGCCGCGAAACCATAGTTCTCGCCGGTTTGACCGCTACCCGCGACTATGCCACACTGCTCTGGGATTTGCTTTATGCCCCGCCGCCGCTCCATTCTCCCGCGCTATTTCGAGCGGCTTCTGCGCGCCTTATTCCTGCTTGCATCCGTACTCGCTGCGAACGCTCAACGTGGCGGCCTTAACGATCCCAGACCTTTGCAGGAGGTGTACACCACTTATCAGACAGCACCCGGCACTGGCGTCCTCATCTTTACGGTTTACGCCGAGCGTACCAGCCGGCATCTCGATCGACAGGCACTGTTGAAGCTGGTGAACATTTCCAACCCTCAGTCTGCAACCTGGCAGACGACCGAAGATAACTCGCAAGGCGTTTTCACCAACATCCCTTACGGAAGCTACGACGTGGAAGTCAGTGCCGTCGGCTTTCTCAGCACGCACCAACAACTGCAAGTAATGAGTTCGCTGCGCCCGTCGCAGATCGACGTCGTTCTGCATCCCGATCCCGAGGCAATCAAGCTCGACGTGGCTGGCGCAGCGCTGTCGCCGCAGACGCGCAAGCAAATCCGACGCGCCGTTTCCGCCCTCAAGTCCGAAAACCTAAAGTCGGCTGAGAAAGAGCTGGACCAAGCCTATAAGTCCTCTCCGTCGAATCCCGATCTCAACTTCTTGCTCGGCTATTTGTATTTTCAAAAGAAAGATTTTGCTCGGGCAGAAACTTTTCTGGTCGCCGCCGTGAACCTGAACCCGCGCAACGTGCAAGCCCTGACTCTTCTTGGCAGAGCCGGCCTGGAACGCCAGGACTACCCCGCCGCCCGCTCCGCTCTTGAGCAGGCGATCACGGCAGATGCCGAAAACTGGCTGCCGCACGACTTGCTCGCCGACGCCTACCTTCACCAGCAAAACTACGACAAGGCGCGCGACGAAGCGAAAATTGCCATTTCCAAAGGCCAGAGCGCCGCCAGCCCGGCACAACTCATTCTCGGTCAGGCCTTAGTGAGCCTGGGCCGCGATCAAGAAGCAATTCAAGCGCTCCATACTTTTCTCGAGCAATCGCCTGCAACCCCGATTGGCTTTCACGTGCGCTCTCTGATCGCCGAGATTGAGCAGCACCACTCCGGCCTCCTTGGCGTCGATCCCATGGCAGCACTCTCCGATCCGGGCCCTTCGGTCAATTGGAAGCCTCCCAGCATCGACGAAATCAAGCCCGCGGTAGCAGCCGGCGTAGCCTGTCCATACGATCAGGTCATCGAAGAATCCGGCAAGCGCGTGCAGGAACTGGTAGCGGACGTAGCTCGTTTCGCTGCCGTCGAAGATTTATTCCACCAGTCGCTCGACCCCTTCGGCATCCCCATTCGGACCGAAACCCGAAAATATAATTACGTGGCTGCCATCACTGAACCTCAGCCCGGATCTCTTTCGGTCGACGAATTTCGCGCCGACAAGCTCGCTCTGGCGGGATATCCGGACCAGATTTCCAGCACCGGCTTTGCGACATTCGCGCTGGTTTTTCATCCCTACATGCGCGGCGACTTCGAAATGTCCTGCGAAGGCCTCGGAGATTGGCACGGCCAAGCCAGCTGGCTGGTTCACTTTCGCCAGCGCGCCGACCGTCCCAACCACATGCACAGCTATAACGTGGGAAGCGTGACTCATCCGGTCGCTCTCAAAGGAAGGGCCTGGATCACGGCCGACAAATTCCAGATCGTCCGCATGGAAGCCGATCTGGTCAACCCGATGCCGGAAATCGAACTGCTCACCGAGCACCAGGTCGTCGAGTACGGCCCCGTCCCCTTTCCGAAAAAGAACACCTCGCTGTGGCTGCCCAAGAGCGCCGAGATTTATTTCGACTTCCGCAAACACCGCTACTACCGGCGCCATAGCTTCGATCACTACATGCTCTACTCCGTCGACACTGAGGAAAAGCGCAAAGAGCCAGTGGCCAGGCCTGCACCGGAAGCGAAACCCTCTTAGAAGCGAAACCCTCTTAGAAGAGTCAACGGCCGCCAACCTAAAACACGTCGCACTCGAACGCGATGGAGATCGTTTACACTCCGTTATTGAGCGGGGCCGCTTCGTGTTCATACATGGGAGCAGCGGAGATTGCAACGAAGAGCCCGGCCAGATCGAGATCACTCGGCGCCGTTCCACGGTCGATGTCTTCCGCGATGCGAGCAGCGAATTTGAATATTCCTGTCCAGGCGACGAAGTTGCGAGGATCGCTCGCAAAGGAGGGCGATACGAACGTTGCCCCAAGATCCAATCCTCGTCTGTGCAAGTAGAGCGCTTGCGCGATGTAGGCGAGCGCCTCGGACTGCTGCATCGTTAGCGGTGTTTTATCGATGTCCATCGCCGCGTGAACGGCTTCATGCACCATCAGCGCCCGCCTGCCAACATGCGGCATCTCCGCGAACGGGATTAATAGCTGATTGGTTCCCGTGTTGTATTGCGCATTCGCTCCCATGCAGGGCCGATGAATCACCGTGATTTTCCCACTTTCGATTGCACTTGCCACTCCCAGAAGATCGCCGCGCCCAAGTTCTAGCGCGCCAGCCTTAAACGTCAACGTGGCGGCGAAGTGATCGTGCAGAATATCAAGCGCGGTCCTCTTTGCGGCGGCCTGCTGCGGTCCCGGCGGCAACCATTCGTCCTTGGGAATATAGATTTGCATCGGCTGCCCGTTGGGAAGGGCCCCGAAGCAATAGTTCTTCCCGTCGAGACTGACGTCGTGACATCCAATCCATTCACGCAAATACCAGTTCACTTCCTCGGGATTATAGGTTGCGAAATTGTAATAGATGATGTCCCACACGTCGCAGCGCTTAGACTGGGTCTGCAAACTCCACCAATTATCCCAGCCTAGAACGGGCTGGACCTTTAACAGATCTTCTGTGGGAGGCCACGGAGAGCGCAAAGTGCGCGGCTTCTTTACATTGGGCGCCATACCACACTCCTACTTCGTTAGTTGTTGAAGATATTTCGGGCGCGCGCTTTGCGGCTCCGCTTCAACTTGAAATAGGGGGGAAGTTGACCGATTGTACATCTGCATTCGACCGCCTGCGAGCACTAAATGTTTGAAATAACTTTACAATTCGTCCTTTGCCTCGCATGGCGCCACCGGCTGTATAATCCCCGGTTGATTCCCGCTCAGGAGCGCTTGCCCATGAAGAGTTTTCCGCGACTCGTTTGTTATTTGATTGTCTGCTCGTGCTTCGTCCCCGCCGCGTGGTCACAAGAAAAAGACAAACAGGAAAAGGTCGATCTCGAAACCGTTGCCCGCATCCGCAACGAAGGCTTCCGCAATTCCAAAGTCATGGAATACGCCTACGGACTTATGGATACGATCGGTGAGCGCCTCACCGGGTCGCCCAACATGAAGCGCGCCAACGAATGGACGCGCGATCAACTCACCGCCATGGGCCTGAGCAACGCTCACCTCGAACCCTGGGGGCCGTTCGGCCGCGGATGGGCCAATCAATACACCAATGCCCGCATGACGTCGCCCGACATCGCGCCTCTCATCGTCTACTCCAAAGCCTGGACACCCGGTACCAACGGCGTTGTGACCGGAAAGTGCGTGCGCGTCAACATTGAAGACAAGAAAGATTTCGACAAATATCGTGGCAAGCTCGCGGGCATGATCGTGATCCTGGGCTCCGACACCGACGTGATCAAGCCCATCACCGAAGCGCCTTTCAAGCGCCTGAGTGACGAGGACCTCGCCAAGGAAGCGGAATACGAAATCCCCGGTGAGCGCCCGGCAGGCCGCGCCGCCGAATTCGCCCGGCGCCGCCAGCTCAACAAAGATATGAACCAGTTCTTCGCCGAAGAAAAAGTTCTAGCCGTCATCGACCACAGCCGCGGCACCGCCGGCGGTGGCACTATCTTCGTGCAATCCGGCGGCTCTTACAAGACCGGCGAAACCACGACCGTGCCTCAGCTCACCATGGCATCGGAGCACTGGACGCGCATCGTCCGCCTGCTTCAGCACAAACAGGATGTCACGCTCGAACTGAACGTCGCCAACACTTTCTACGACGATGACCCCATGCAGTACGACACCATCGCGGAAATTCCCGGCACCGACAAGAAAGATGAAGTCGTCATGCTGGGCGCGCACCTCGATTCGTGGCACGCCGGCACCGGGGCCACCGACAACGGCGCGGGAACCATCGTGATGATGGAAGCCATGCGCATCATCAAGGCTCTCGACCTTAAGCCGCGCCGCACCATCCGCATCGGCCTGTGGAGCGGAGAAGAAGAAGGACTGCTCGGCTCGCAAGGCTACGTCGAACATCACTTCGGCTCGCGCCCGCCGCTGGACGATCCCAACATGAAAGACATGCCGACGCTCATGCGTCGCGAAGCCGGCCCCTTTACTCCGAAGCCGGAGCAGGCTAAAGTTTCCGCCTACTTCAACGTGGATAACGGCAGCGGCAAAATTCGCGGCATCTACCTTCAGGAAAACGCCGCCGTCGAACCCATCTTCGAAGCCTGGATGAAGCCCTTCAAAGACCTGGGCATGACCACCATCACGATGCGCAATACCGGCGGCACCGATCATCAATCCTTCGACGCCGCCGGCATCCCCGGATTTCAGTTCATTCAGGATCCTCTCGATTACGAAACCCGCACCCACCACTCCAACATGGACGTCTACGACCGGCTGCAACCCGAAGACTTAAAACAAATCTCGGTCATCGTCGCCAGCTTCGTCTACGACGCCGCCATGCGCGAACAGATGCTCCCTCGCAAACCGATTGAACCGGCGCTGCCCAAAGAGCCGTCGAAAAAAGATGAGTAATCAACGAAGGAAGGATGAAGAAGCAGGCCCGTTGCGACGATTGTGCACTTAAGTTAATTGGTTTGCCACAGACGCTCCCTCGCTCTGGACCGATCTACTGCCGACTTCTTGGGTTGCCGGAGCAGTCGCGATAGGAGTTGTGACCGGAGCAGCGGAAGGCACAATCGAGGCATGCGCAACGGGAAGAACGGCCGTCACCCGCGTTCCCTGGCCTTTGGAGTAAATTTGCAGAGTCCCGCCTAACCTGCGTAAGCGCTCACGCATTCCGCGAACGCCGACTCCGGTGTGGGCGGACGACTGGAGCGCGAGCTGTTTTTCGAATGCAATCCCTTTGCCCGCGTCTTCGATTTCGATCCTTACGCAAGCCTTGTCTTGGGTAATGCGAATTCCGGCCGTGGGGCTTCCAGCGTGACGATGAATATTAGTGAGGCACTCCTGCACCACCCGAAAGATGGAAAGTTCCATCTCCTTCGACAGATCCTCAAAGGCTTGAGGGATGTCCAGTTTCGTGTCGATTTTACTGCGCTCCGAGAATCCTTCGACATACCACCTGAGGGCGGATGCCAGACCTGTTTCATCCAGCAGCGGAGGATGCAGCAAGTGAGAAATGATTCGGATCTGCTTGCTGGCCTCCTGAACCATGGCAGCGTTTTCGGCAACGCGTCTGGCTACATTCGGGCTTAGCTTATGAGATTCCGCTTCTACCGAAGCGCTGTTCATGCTGATCGCAGCGAGCAGTTGTCCGACACTGTCGTGCAACTCCCGCGCGATCCGCCTGCGCTCTTCGTCCTGCAACATGGTCATGCGCGCGTTAAGCGCTTCGAGTTGCTGCGTTTTGCGATGCAGCTCCGCAAACACCTTTACCTTTGCCCGAAGCAGCTCCGGGACAACCGGAACGGAAACGTAATCTACGGCTCCGTGTTGATATCCTTTGAGGCGGTCCAGATCGGTGACAAGAATGCCGGAGATGAAAACAATCGGCGTGTTTTGAAAGCGCGGGTGATCATGAATCATCTGCGCCGTTTCGAAACCATCCATCCCAGGCATGCTCACGTCCATCAGGACAAGGGCAATATCGGTTTTCAGCAGGTGCTCCAAGGCCTCCATCCCGGAATGAGCCTTGATTAGGTTCTCGCCCAGTTCACCAAGCATAGCTTCATAGGTGAGCAGCTTGCCCGGTTGGTCATCAACCATCAGAATATTGATCTTTTCATCCACGGCCAGAGATACCTGCGACAACCACTGCGATTGGGGGAAAAGGCAGTGGCACACTGGGCATCTATTATTTACGACTTTGACCGCAAGGGAATACAGGGAATCCAGTAGCGGACCAAAGTCCGCAACCTGAGCCAGGATGGTTGAGCCCAGGATCGTTAAGTCACGTTCGCTGAATCATGATCGTTCGAGGCGCTCCGATGATCAGGCAGCAAATTTTACGCTCCATTCCTCATCGGAAAATCCAATGCAGCACGGCTAAGTGCCTCTTAATATGGCGATTCCTTGCCGGGAAGTCATTTGGCGGCACAATTGCTTCCCTACGGAAGTCCTTCTAAGTGTTGTTCCATCAAGGGGCCGGAGGTTCCCACAACGGGCACCAATTCGTGCCAATTGTGAAAACAAGCCAAGTGCCCAGTTTGGAGGTGACACGCGTGAGAGGCGAACCCAAAGAACGCTGGAAAGAGTTGTGCGAACGAGCTATTGCGGAGCAAGACCCTGACAGATTCTTAGCCACAATTCAAGAGTTGCTTCGCGTGTTGGACGAGAATCACGAACGACTGCACAGGGCACCGGACCTGCCCATGCCACCCCGTCACAACGATCCTAACTTAAGTCGGTCAGTGGCCTGATCACGCGGGCCGTGCGCTTGCTCTGCACTGTCTTCGTACGGGCGTTCATTGTACGGTCGTTCATTCGTCCGCGGGATGTGATCTCCCGTGCGCCGCTCGACGAAGAAGGGATAGGAGGCAAAGCGTTCGCGCAGACGTTCGACGTGCTCGTGCAATGCGTCCCGAAGTTCGACGAGGATCGGTCGGACTTCCTCATCCTCTGTCGTGGCCAGAAGCTCGGCACAGAGTTTGCGAATCTTATCTTCCATACGAAGCATTTGCGCGCCTGAAAGTAGACGATCAGCCAGCGCCCTATCAGGCTAACGGGGCTTCCCCGGCCTTAACAATACAGCTTGCACTGTATGCCGCTTCGTTACCTTTACACCTACCTTTACACCTCCGCCTAGAACCGATACGTGAATCCCACCGACGGAACCATCGTTTGCGTGACACTATTTGTCACTAATATGCCAAATCCGAAATCGGGCGGGTCGTAGACCAGCCCGCGGTATTCAGCCCGCATCGAGATTCGCTTAGAAAGCGCATAATTCACTCCCACTCCATAAGTGAACACGCCTTTCGCCTGCCCCTGCGCTCCGGAAAATGTATCGAACTGGTTCCCCGTCGGCTCGAATATTAACGCCCCGCCTCCCGCCAGAATATAAGGATTGAATCGGGAGTGGCCGCGGTTGGGAAGATTCAGCACCAGGCTTCCAGTCAACTGATTGATCCCCGACTGAATTCTGAATCCTCCCGACGATAACCCGTATTTCTGCGAGTTGACCTCATACCCATAGGCTCCCTCCAGCGAAACCCAGCGATTCATGTGGTATCGATAGGTCGCCAGAAAACCTCCCGTCTCGGTTGCGCTGTAGGCCGTGCCATTCCCCTGCACGCCATTGGTGAAAAAGCCCGTCCCTTGCACACTGATCTCCGACCGGTTCTCCTGCGCCCCGACCGAGAGTGTGGCCAGACAAAGCAAACCTCCCAGGAATAGAATTGCTCGCCGCATTGCCCATCGCCGCAAATCGACTTCCCGCACAAAGGCTCGTCGCATAAACGGATCTCTCCTTCTAATTATTTTTTCCTGGTACAGCGGACCGATCCCACTCGAGTGCTTCGCCCGTTCGTACCGATAGCGGGCGACACGGCTCTAACTTTTTTTGTTTCTGTGATGCTCGCGCTCGCCGAAGCCGTTGCATTTCGACAAATAGAGTTTTGTCAATCGGGCGTAAAGATTTTCAAGATTGTGTAACCGGATTTCTCGACGTAGCGCAGCGGCGGAAAGCGTGAGAAACTTTCCTGTATAGCAACCCGCGCCGAATCATCGGCGCTTGAAAGCGGATCGGTAATCCATGTTTTCGCCTCAACCAATCGGCGTCATAAAATCTCCCTACCAAAACACCAAACAAATTCCCAAAGGCTTCAACGCTCAACACGAGGCCGAAGGTATGCTCGAAATTCTGCCGCAATTCGAACCCGGCCTCGCTGACATCGAAGGCTTCTCTCACCTCTTCGTTCTGTGGGTGTTCGATCGCTCGGAAGGATTCGACCTGGTCGGCACGCCGCCCATTGACGATCGCCCGCATGGCGTCTTCGCCACCCGCTCCCCGCGCCGTCCCAACCCTCTCGGACTGACTGTCGTCGAGCTGCTCCGTCGCGAGGCCAATTCGCTGCACGTTCGCGGCGTCGACATGCTCGACGGCACGCCAATTCTCGACCTCAAGCCTTACCTGTCGAGCATTCCCATGGAAAAACTGCGCCGGGGCTGGCTGACGGAAGCCGAAGCGCGACGATTGAAATAATCCCCGTTGAAATAACGCCGTTCCCGCCCGCCAGAACTGTGCAATTTCCTTCATCTTGCGGGCTCACCGAAAAGTAAGGTAGCGTTCCAAGGCAAGGTGCGCCCCTCCCTCTGCGCATTGCTATCGCGTGGTTCCGAACCTGGAGGCTTTTTATGCGCTCAAAAAACACTGCGGATTTTTTTGGCTCTCATCACCGTTTGACCGGCCTTTCTATGATTATTTTCAGAAGCGCCATGCTCGCGGCCATATTGTCGGCCGCCACTCTCGGCTCAGCCCAGACGGTCACCACGCTTTATAGTTTCGCCGGCAATCGCATCAGCGGAGCCAATCCCTTTTACGTGACCCTGGTACAGGGCACCAACGGCAACCTCTACGGCACTACCTACAACGGTGGAGCGAACAACGTCGGCACCATCTTTTCCGTGAATACTGCCGGACAGCAAAAAGTCGTCTACAGCTTTAAGGGCGGCACCAGCGACGGCGCCAATCCCACCGGCGGCCTTACCCTTGGTACCGACGGCAATTTCTATGGCACCACGCAGCAGGGCGGCACCGAAAGCATGGGCACCGTTTTCAAGATGACCCCTGCCGGCGCTGTGACCATCTTGCACAACTTCAACACCTTCATCGATGGAGCTTTTCCGTGGAACCCGCCCACTCTCGCGTCCGACGGGAATTTCTACGGCACCACCAGCGGCGGCGGCGAAAACGGCCGCGGCATCGTTTACAAGATCACCAGTTCCGGCACCCTCACCACCATCTACAAATTTGACGTAACCGACACGCACGGCTTCGGCCCCATCGCCCCACCCACCCAGGGCAGCGACGGAAATCTCTACATCCCGGTCGCCGAGGGCGGCACGTTTTATTGTGGAACGATTCTGAAGATGTCCACCGCCGGAGTCATCGGCGCAACTTACGATTTCCCCTGCGGCGCGGGCGGATCGTTCCCCATCGGTCCTCTGGTTCAGGCTTCGAATGGAAATTTCTATAGCACCACTCAAGACGGCGGCACCAACGGCGAAGGCGTGATTTATCAGGTGACTCCGAGCCTCGGAGTCACCGTGCTCCACAGCTTCGGCGCAACTTTTGGCGACGGCACCTTCCCCAGCGCCGGCATGCTGCTCGGCACCGACGGCAACTACTACGGTTCTACCTCTGACGGCGGCTCCGAGGGTGACGGTACTCTGTTCAACACCAGCACCAGCGGGACCTACGCCAGCCTCTACAGCTTCAACAACACCGCCAATCTCACGCAGACCGACCCGTTGTCACCTCCGGTCCAATACACCGACGGCAATTTCTACGGCGTCACCGAATTCGGCGGGACCTCCAACGACGGCACGGTTTACAGCCTCGATATGGGATTGGCGCCGTTCGTGAATACAGCGCTATTCAGCGGCAAGGCGGGCGCCACCGTCACTCTTCTGGGCACTCATCTGAAGGGGGCGACCAAAGTCACCTTCAACGGCGCGGCCGCGAATTTCAAAGTGCTCTCCGACACTCATCTGTCCGCAATCATTCCCGCCGGCGCCAGCACAGGCCCGATCGAAGTCACGACTGCCGGCGCGGTCTTGCAGAGCAGAAAGAATTTTGTCGTGAAGCCGTAGCCTGATTGAAACCGGCACTCGAAGAAACTCTCAGTCTATGGAGTTGATTTCCTTTGAAGACGTCTACCCGTCTTCGACCCAGGGATCTCCACATTTCGACCAGAGGAGAATTCGAATGCGCCGACTATACATCGCTCACCTAATCGTCATTTTGGCCTTCGCCGCGTCCGCCTTCGCTCAGAAGTCAACTGGCGGATCATATCAAGTGGCCACGCTCACCGGCAGCGATTCTACTGCCGACAGCCAGTTCGGTAACCCCAGCGCCATCAGCGGCGACACGGTTGTAGTGGGTGACATCGGGGCGGGCGCCGTATACGTTTTCGTGAAATCGGCGGATGGCTGGCAGAATTCGACCCAGGTCGCCAAGCTCACCCCTTCCATCTCCAACACCGGTGATTTCGGCGGCTCCGTCGCCATCAGCGGAAACACTATCGTTGTTGGCGCGTCCTTCGCCAACAGCGACCAGGGCGTCGTCTTTGTCTACGTCGAGCCCGCTGGCGGATGGGCCGACATGACCGAAACCGCGCAACTCGCAGGCACCTCGTCGTTCGGTCTCGGCCTCTCGGTCGCCATTAGCGGCAACACCATCGTCGCCGGCAGCGCATATGCGGGATACGTCTACGAGAAGCCTTCTAGCGGATGGGTCGACATGACCGAGGTTGCCCAATTGAGCAACCCGGCCGCTTACGGGAGCGGCAGTCCAGTGGCCGTCAGCGGAAACACCATCATCGTCGTAGCCGGTGGCTGCTGCAATGAAGGACAGAATTATCCCGGCGAAGCCGACGTCTTCGTCAAACCCTCCACCGGATGGGTCACTAAGAACATTCCCAACGCCGCACTCATGGGATCGGACGAAACCGCTGACGATTTCTACGGAAGCGCCCTTTCCATGAGCGGCGACACCGTCGTCGTCGGCGCCTACTACCACCACAACCAAGTCGGAGCAGCCTATGTGTTCGTCAAACCGACGCAGGGCTGGAAGAGCATGACCCAAACCGCCGAGCTCACCCGGCCCCTCGGCCAGCCCAATGATGAATTCGGCAGCGCCGTTTCCATTGCCGGCAACACTATTGCCGTCGCAGCCTATAACCATTTCACGACGCCGGGCGGCGCAATCTACACCTACGTAAAGCCCGCAAGCGGATGGCATACCACGTCACAAGCCACTTCCGAGCTGCTTCCTCCGGCGGGCCAAGGCGACTCTCTGGGCTACACCGTGGGTGTCAGCGGTGGTGCGGTGATGGCAGGAAATCCGTTCGCCACCATAAACAGCCAACAAAACCAAGGCGCCGTCTTGATCTTCAGCCACTAGCCACCAGGCGGCCGCAAATTTTTCAGCGCGGGCGTAGAGGATTCTACAGGAGCGGCACTTCGTCGATCGCTTCGGTCTAATCGCGCGCTTAGTGCGCCAGGAACCACTTCGACGCCGTGTCGTCCGTCTTCAAGAAGTTCAACAACTCCGTCGAGACTTTAATCCGTCCCGACGGATCCGAGGGATGCGTTCCGTCGATGTAAAGATCCTGGCAGCTCCACGTCAGTTGATCGCTGCGCGGAATCATTCCGTTGGCCCAGTAATACGGGCCCCACGCCAGCCACGGCGCGTAGACCGTACCCAGCGCGGGATTAAAATTCATCGCCGGGTCTCCGCTGATCTGATCCTGGATCGCATTCTTCACCGCAAAGCCGGATTCATACGCATACGGCTCTGGATTGAGCGTGGCCGCACCATCCGAATATCCCGTGTAGTTCATGCTCGAGTAATACGCCAGCTTGATATTGGGAAACTTGCTCTGAAGGTTCTGTGCAATCTCTTGTAACTGCGATTGCAGGTTGACCATATCGTGAGGAAATGTTCCTGCCGGGCCGCCGTCTACATCCAGAATCCACGCCCCCACCACTTGCAGCGGCGTCACTCCAGCGTTGGGCAGGTAATCATAGGTGATGGCATTCCAGAAATTATTGGTCGGCGAAGCCAGCAGCGAGGCCGTAGCACCTCCGGTCGCGCCGTTGACTACAACCAGGTTCGGATTCTTCGACGGATCGGTGTTCACCAGGTCCACGAACTCAAACCACGGCTGTTGCGCCACCGACAATCCCACCGAAATGAATACGTACTTCCCCGTGGGACTGTAATTGCCGTTCCCATCCAACGGCACAATCGCAGACGCCGCGCTCTGCCCATACGAGTCATGGCCCGGATCGTCCACATTGCTGCCGTTCGCGTAAAGTCCGCCCTCTTCCGCTCCCAGATAGTAATTCGTTCCCAGATCGTTGATCGGCACCAGCGGCCCCGAGCCATCACCGGCATTCACGCTGATGTTGTTACAGTTCTTGTATCCCGAATACGCGGCTACCGGCAACGTAAACACCTTGCTTGCCTTCTGCTGCACGCTGGAAGAATCCGTGACCCGCGCGGTAAACATATAATTGCCTGCACTTACCGTGGACGCGAGCGACCCGGTGATGAGTCCGGAAGTCGACAGCGACAATCCCGTCGGCAACGTCGACCCCGTCGCCAGTGTCCAGGTGTAAGGCGCCTTGCCCCCGACGGCAAAAAGATTGTCCTGATACGGATATTTCGGGGTCCCGGCGGGCAGCGTCGGAAACGTATTAATCCCCAGCACCGTCGCATTCGTCCCGCTGCCCCACAAGCTGACTCCGTTCGGAGCCGCAATATCGTAAGTCAGCGAAATCAGGCCGGTCTGGCTTCCAATGGCAGTAGGCACATACCCGATCGTCAGCTTCAGCGACTTGCCCGGCGCAATCGAAGTCGCCGCCGTCCACCCGGTCATTGCGAATGGATACGTCACCACCACGTTGGTCACCTGAAACGAGGTCGTCCCGGTGTTGGTGATAGTGAGCGTCTGCGGCTTGCTCGAAGATCCCAGCGCCTGGTTCAGAAAACTCATCGACGTCGTGCTCAGCGTCGGTATCGCAGTCGTGCTGGCGCCGACTCCGTTCGTGTTGACGGCCTGGCTCGCCTCTCCGGCGATGGCAAAGGTGAAGTGCCCCGCATATGCTCCAGTCGCAGTCGGAGTGAATTGGACTCCATAATCCTCGCGCTGTCCGGGCCCAAGCGTAATCGGCACTGTTCCCGTGATCACTTTGAGCTGCTTGATACTCGCGGTAATTGAGTTCAGGGTAATGCTCTTGCTTCCGCTCACGTTGTAAACGCTGATCGTTTGTACCGAGTTCCCTTCCACCGGGACATAACCAAAATCCAATCCGGTTGGAAAAATCACCGGATTCGCCTCCTGAGCCCGGAGTGGCAGCAATCCCATCATCATCCAACCCACGATTCCCAGTAGCAGCGCGCGTACACCCAATTTCGCTCTCATAGTGACCTTTTTTATACCGTCCAAGTTGAAAGGTATTCTATGAGAATTCCGCCCGCCCGAGAATGATGAAAGAAAATGCACACCGAACCGTTGCCAACCCAAGATGAGGATGAGGAGAAAAGAGGAGAAAAGAAAATATTAAAGAGAGAGGACGAGGGTTGCCCCATTCCAGCCGCGCTCTTTGCGGCTAGAGTGGGACACGCAAATGCAAGAAGCCAAGGTCTTTATTCGATTTCGCTTCTATTGCGAACAAGTCGGACTGAACGCGGTCAGCACATTATTCGCCGCCGACAGCGTGCAGTACAGATTCACACCGGTAGAATCGGTGTCGTTATAGAGTTGCGACGCCGACTGGTTCGAGTTTCCCAGCAGGTTAAAGCTGGAGTCGAACTCTAACGTGTCCTGATGCTGCCCGGCGTTCGTCAGCAGACTCAGGTAGGTGATCACGCCGCCCTGTTTTGTAGTGTTCTGCACATCGTAGGTTTGCCACGCCTTGGTCGTCTGGTTGATGTCGCCGTTGGATTGCGTGATCTGCGAAATATCCATAGTCAGCGGAAACTGCAGGTTGTGCGTGTAGGTCACCGTCGGCTGCCCCGTGGTCGCCACAGTCGTCGTGGTATTCACGCTGCTGCTCTGATTGATGTCCTGCACATACTCGGTGTTGGTGATGTCGAAGCTCTGATTATTCGAGAAGTTCACGCCCTGGTTAATAGTTGTTGTGACCTTCCCGTGCGAAGTATTCACGTATCCGCTGATCGTGAAGTTGCGGTTGGACTTCACGCCCACGGTTCCGGTAATCGTGTTGCCAACCTTCAGATTCTCGGTCACGACCGGCGATGGAGCCGCCGTCAGCGTGTTCCTGGTCAGCGCTCCGCTGACCGAAGTCGAGCCAGCATCCAGATAAACCAGCAGCGAGGCGGTCGCCGAAAAATAGTTGTCTGAGTTGTAGACGCTGAGCGAAATGGTGTGCGGCTGGCCGTTGCTCAGAATCGCAGCGAAGGGCGTGAGGTTCACCCGATACGGCGTAAAGTTCAGCGTCTGCACCCCCGGAATGGGGAACCACAACCAGGGATCGATGCCGCCTGTAAAAATCCACGGAAAGATCGGCGCTACGCCCGCCGGCGATCCGTCGACCGTAATTTCAGTTTCGCGGAAGCCCGTGTTCCCGCAGCTGAACAGTTCGCCGGAAACATCGTTGGGCACGCAGGTATACCAGAACTCGTCGTCGTTCTGGCTCTGCGCATAAACGTCGAGATACGCGTTCTCAATGTTCGTCGGCAGCGTGAATGTGCCCGACAACGTGCTCGTGGTTGAAGTCAGCCCGACCGTCCCTCCAGTCGATCCGGCCGAGAGGGCGAATACTTCGTTAGCGGTCACCGGCGCCGTCTGCCCCTTTGCCAGGGGATAAAACTCCAACGTGGAACTGGCAAAAATGATCCCCGTATAGGTGCTGTTCACAAGGTTGCCGATGTCCGCCGTGCCCTGCTGCGAGGTCTGGAAAATCGGACTGTAGTCGGTGAGGTCACTTTCCACGTGCCACGATGGCCCGAGTGTTGACGACGGTTCGGCCGTGGTCCCGAAGTAAATGTTCGTCGGCCCCAGCCAGAAATTCGCCGTGCGGTCGTACTGTACTCCCGCCGTCACATTGATATCGGCGGTGAAAACCACCTTCGCCCACGGCCCCGGACAATCCGCCGGCGGCGCATAGTTGAACGACACGGGGTTGAAGTTATCGAACTCCGCATCGCTCATGAGTTGCACGATGCAGGGCGTGGTTGACGGACGTGTGATGTTGGGATCGGCCGTTACCGTATTCGATAATCCAATCACGTACGGCCCAGAGGCGAAAGCCGAGGGCGCAAACGCCAGGAAAGCCACGACCAAGCACCTGATTGCAGAAACCGGCATCGCAGAACAAAGCAGGAAATTAGCAGATTTGTTTTGGCACACGGGAGAACCTCCTCAGAAATTGCTGAAAGCCGCGCCCCGCAAGGCTCTTGCGGCAGTTTCGCACGGGAAAGAAGTGTTGCAGTTCGGTGCCGCAAGTGTCAAGCCGAACAAAATCTTAACCACAGAGGACACTGAGAGCACAGAGGGTAACCCTGTGTTCCAGCGCGATCTCTGTGGTTAAATAGTTCCTCCCAGCGGCGAAGACCATCCCATGAACATCCTTGATCTCGTAGTCGGAAAGCCGATCAGAACCAGCGACGAACGCGCCGAGCAGATCGGCCCGGTGCAAGGCATCCCGATCTTCGGACTCGACGGCCTCAGTTCCGCCGCCTACGGCCCGGAGGCCGCACTCAGCCTGCTGATTCCGCTCGGACTGCTTGGCGTTCGCTATATCGTTCCTGTCAGCGCCGCCATCATCACGCTGCTCATCATCGTTTATTTTTCTTATCGCCAGACCATCGAAGCCTATCCTTCCGGCGGAGGCTCTTATACCGTTGCGCGCTTCAACCTCGGCGCGCCCGCAGGCCTGCTCGCCGCCGCCGCGCTTCTCGCGGACTACATTCTCACCGCCGCCGTCGGCATCTCCGCCGGAGTTGGCGCATTAGTCTCTGCGGTTCCCTCGTTGCTGCCGCACATGGTTGGCCTCTGCATCGGTATTCTCATCGTCATCACAATTCTTAATCTGCGAGGCTTGCGGGAAGCCGGAACGGCCTTCGCCGTCCCCACCTATCTTTTCGTCGGCACTCTGCTCATCACCATCGTCGCCGGAGTCATCAAAGTTCTCGTCAGCGGAGGCCATCCCACGCCAGTGGTCAATCTCCCGGCCCCGCCGCGCATGACTGAAGCCGTCACCTACTGGCTGCTGTTGAAAGTATTCGCCAGCGGATGCACCGCCCTCACCGGCGTAGAAGCCGTCAGCAACGGCGTTAAGGCCTTCCGCGAACCGACGGTCAAAAATGCCCAGCGCACACTCACCGTAATCATTTTTCTTTTGGCTGTATTGCTGGCGGGAATTTCTTATCTCGTCAAAACTTATGGCATCTCTGCTACCGATCCCGGCGCGCCCGGCTACCAGAGCGTGCTTTCCATGCTGACCGCTGCGGTGTTCGGGAAAGGAATTTTCTATTATCTGACCATGGGCGCGATCCTTGTCGTGCTCTCGCTCTCGGCCAACACTGCCTTCGCCGATTTCCCACGCCTGTGCCGCGCCATCGCCCAGAACAATTATCTGCCGCACGTCTTCGGCTATCGCGGACGCCGCCTCGTCTATACCTACGGCATCGTCGTTCTCGCGGTCCTGTGCGGTGGCGTGCTGATTCTTTTCGGCGGCGTCACCGACCGGCTTATTCCCCTCTACGCAGTTGGCGCTTTTCTCGCCTTCACCCTCTCGCAAGCCGGCATGGTCATCCACTGGCACAAGAAACGCGGCCCGCATTGGGTAAAGAGTGCATTCGTCAACGGACTCGGCGCGACCGTCACCGGCATCACGACAGTCGTCGTGCTGGTCGCAAAATTCGCCGAAGGCGCGTGGATCACTCTATTATTTATTCCCCTGACGATCGTTCTCTTCGCTCTGGTCCGCCGCCATTATCATTACGTGAAGCAACTGACCACCTGCAAAGTTCCGGTCGACGCCGAAGGCCTTGCCCAGCAGCCCATCGCCGTCATCGCCATCGACCGCTGGAGCAACATCAGCCGCCAGGGCATTGAATTCGCCGCCCGCCTTTCGTCCGAAGTCATCGCCCTGCACGTCGAGCCCAACGAACATTCCGAATTGCTCGAGGATGACTGGGCAGAATACGTCGACCGTCCCTTCCGCCTGGCCGGCAAAAATCCGCCGCAATTACATCTGCTGCCGTCGCCCTACCGCTTCGTCATCATCCCCGTCGTTCAGTTCGTGCTCGACCTGTCGAAGAAAAATCCCGGCCGCAACATCGTCGTCGTCATCCCCGAACTGGTCGAAGACCGCTGGTATGAATACTTCCTCCACAACCAGCGCGGACGCCTGCTCGAATGGGTCCTGCTCGCCCGCGGCAACGAACGCATCTTCACCGTAAGCGCGCCCTGGTACATCCGCCACCAGGGCTAATGCCAGTGTGGGGCGGACACTCCTGTCCGCCGCCTTTGAAGTTGGGCTGGCTCCGCCGAGATTTCGTTTCGTGGCCGCCACGAAATGGGATGCCCCACCCGTGGCACTTTCACGGGTGGGTTGCCGCGCTGCTGGTGTCAAGAGATTTTCCGGATGGTGAGTTCGGCCCTGCGGGTTTCGTTTACCAGCACCGGACCTGCTTCGTCGTAGGCGTAGTGGCGAAAGCTGCTCCACGGCCACAGCTCTGGTTCGGGAACGAGCCCGCGCACCACAGGATTGCGATGCATGTAGCGCAGCTTTTCGATGCGCTTCTTATCGGTGAACACGACGAAGTCGTAAAAGCGGTGCTGCCAAACGTGTCCCTCCGCCAAGGGCGTGCGCCAGAGCGCCCCGTCTTGCGGATCGACCCTGCGGCGAAGATTCTGCAGGAGTCGGCGGGCGAAAGTTTGTTTCAGAGCTGCTAGCACTAGGGAGAGATTACCGCGCTGTGGTTCGCCGAATAGAAGATGGACATGCTCCGGCATAACCACGTAACCCACCACGACAAATTGATGCCGCTGGCGGACCTGCTCCATGACTTCAAGGAAAAGATCGCGGGCCTGGGCGGTGCCGAGCAGGGGACGCCGCTGGTAGCAACTCGTGGTGATGAAGTGGAGGTATCCCGCACCATAGTAGCGGTGAAGATTTGCAGGCATTTCTGACGGTGTAGCACAAACACGAAATTTTGGATGTGACGAGTGAACATGGTTTCGGCGAAATCGCCGAAGGCTGGCTCGCTCACCCATCAGCACGAACGAGGCTGCCCCACCCGTCGTTCTGTGACGGGTGGGTACTACAGACCTTAAATTCGAATCCTTTCAGACCTCCCTTCGTTGACGCGTGACAAGCAAGGCATTCACCAAATCCCGCCCAAATATCATCGGCACGAATACCCACCCGTCAGAAAACGACGGGTGGGGCATCCAGCTCCTTGACTGTTGAAGACCAACTGGGCAATGGGGGCGAACGCGGGGGCGCGAACGCGGGGGCGAACGCGGGGCGAACGCGGGGACAGACGGGACGTTCACCAATGTTTTACTCCCCGGTCATCGAGTGTCCCCCAACCTCATGCTATCCTTCCGACGTGTCCACCCCCGCCGCGAATCCCGCAACGCCCCGGCACGCCGCCTTCGTCCGCGTCACGCATTGGATCACGACCGTCTGCTTCTTCGCTCTGCTCATTACCGGAGGCGAGATCGTCATCTCGCACCCGCGTTTCTATTGGGGAGAAACCGGCAACGATCTCACGACTCCGCTGTTCAAGATTCCGATTCCCGCGTCCAGGAATTTGGTTCCCACCGGCTACGGCTACACGCTGCCCGACGCGAATGGATGGAGCCGCTATCTGCACTTTCAGGCGGCGTGGGCCGTGGTGCTGGTCGGCCTGCTGTATGCCGTCTGGGGATTGTGGACCGGCCACTTTCGCAGCAATCTGTTTCCTGCGCCGGGCGAGAGAACGTGGAATTCTTTCTCGCGCGTGATCGCGAATCATCTACGTTTCAAGCGCCCGGACGAATCCGAAGCATCTTCTTATAACGTTGTGCAGCGCGCAACATATCTCACCGTGATCTTCGTTCTGTTTCCGCTCGTGATCTGGACCGGACTCGCGCTGTCGCCCGGGTTTAACTCCGCGTTTCCCGCAGGCGTCAATCTGCTCGGAGGCCGCCAGTCCGCGCGCACGCTTCATTTTTTCATCACGATATTGCTTGTGCTGTTCGTCATCGTCCACGTCGCCATGATATTTTTGGCCGGATTCACCAGTCGCATGCGGGCGATGATCACTGGAAACATAAATAGAGGAACGATGGTTCCCCCGAAGTATTGGCGATTGCAGAAATGACGGCTAAAAGTAGCGCCGGCATCTTGCCGGCTGTCCCGCGGGCGTCCTCGCCCTCGGTGGCAGAAGTAGAGGAACTCTCATGAACAAACTATCCCGGCGCAAATTCCTCACCGCCGGTCTCGCCACCGCGGCCGGCATTTCTGGCGTGGCCGCGGCTGCCGCCGTGGCGCGCCGCTATGGACTCATCCCGCCCGATGGCGGCGGCATCTACGGTCCCGGCGAAACGCTCACCTACGCCGCGCAGCGGCTCATCACGAAGCACTCGCTGGCGCGCGAGTTCCCGCGCAGCATGATTTCGAAGACTCCTTTCGCCAACGAACTCGCGCCCTTCAACGATGCCTTCAAACGCCACCAGGCCACGGGATTCGCCCATTGGCGCCTCGACGTCGATGGCATGGTCGCGCATCCCACATCGTTTTCGCTGTCCGACATCAAAAGTCTTCCACGCAGCAGCCAGATCACCGAAGTTGTGTGCGAAGAAGGCTGGTCCTACATCGCCGAGTGGATCGGCACGCCGCTCATCAATGTTCTGAACGCCGCCGGCGCGCTGCCCCAGGCGCGCTACGTAGTTTATTTCTCTGTCGATCCCGGCGACTGGTGGGAGAGCATCGACATGGCCGACGCCCTGCATCCGCAGACTCTTCTCACCTACGCGATGAACGACGGAGATCTTCCCATCGGCTTCGGCGGCCCGCTGCGCCTGCGCGTACCTCGCCAACTCGGCTACAAGAGCGTGAAGTTCATCACGCATCTGACCGTCACCGACTCCCAGAAGCGCTTCGGCAAAGGGCTCGGAGGCGCGAACGCAGAAGCCGGATACGCCTGGTACGCCGGCATCTGAAGTGGCTCGATTAGAAACGGTCGATTAGCGAGAAGCAAAAAGAAATGGCTCCTCAGGTAGGATTCGAACCTACAACCCTTCGGTTAACAGCCGAATGCTCTGCCATTGAGCTACTGAGGAGTGTGGAGACCGGGCGTGTGCCGCGATCTCGGACCGACGCCTTATCATAGCATTCCGGCTGCAAGTCTGAAAGTTGAAGTTCCAAAAGGGCTCGCCGGTAACGTCGGCGCGGCGCGTAACTTCCGTTCTGGTACTCTAGCTTTCTAGTCGTTTCATTGCCCACGATTGGACGGGTTCCACAGGAGCTCTCATGGCAGGAGGGTTGCGTTTGTTCCTCGCTCTTTCTTCTTTCTTCTTAGTCGCTGCTGCGGTATTGGCCGGGGATGATTCCCAGTCGCCGTCCTCTTCGGCATCATCTTCTTCGTCGTCCCCGCACCTTCCTCAAACTCCGGTGAAGCCTGTGATCGATATGTTTCACGGCACCAAGGTGCTCGACAATTATCGCTGGCTGGAGAACGGCAACAGTCCTGAGACACAGAAGTGGGTGGAAGAAGAAAACGCCTACACGCGGGCCATACTTGATCGCCTGCCCCGGCGAGACGCTATTCACCGGCGGCTGACGGAATTGTTGCAGATCGGCAGCGTCACGCCGCCCGTGATTGCGGGACGACATTATTTTTATACCAAGCGCGAGGGGATGCAGAACCAGCCGATTCTTTATGTACGCGATGGACTCAACGGCGCGGATCGCGTTCTGGTCGACGCCAACGAACTCGCCGCCGATGGGACGATTGCGCTTGACTGGTATCAGCCCAGCGACAACGGAAAATATGTTGCCTACGGCACTTCGCCGAGCGGGTCGGAGATGAGCACGCTGCGCATCATCGAAACCAAGACCGGCACGCTGCTGCCCGATACGATTGAACGCACGCGCGCAGCGTCGATCGCGTGGAAGCATGACAATTCCGGCTTTTATTACACGCGTTATCCGAAACCGGGCGATGTTCCCGCCGGCCAGGAGATGTACAACCGCCACGTTTTTTATCACGAACTCGGCGACGATCCTGTTAATGACGATCAGCCGATTTTTGGCGAAGGCCGCGATGCCGAAGACTGGCCCAGCGTGCAACTCTCGAACGATGGCAAATGGCTGCTGATCAATGTTTCCGAGGGGTGGACGAAGTCTGAACTTTATCTGATGGACTTGAAGAAAGGCACGCCGCCCACGCGCATTACGACCGGTAAGAATTTTCTTTACGGCGCCGACGTTTACGACGGGAAGCTCTACATCACTACTAATGAAGACGCGCCGCGTTACCGTGTCTTCGTGGCCGATGCGGGTGATTATGAGCGCGAACACTGGAAGGAAATCATTCCGCAGTCCGATGCTGTGCTGCAAGGGGCCGGAGTTTACGGTGGAAAACTCTTTGCCCAGTACGAGCAGAACGCAACTTCGCAGTTGAAGCTTTTCGATCTCGACGGAAAAAAGATCAGCGATATCGCGCTTCCGGCTATCGGCACGGTCTTCGGCACGACTGGCCGATGGGATCGGGACGAGGCTTTCTTCGGATTCACGTCGTTCACTGTGCCGCCCAGCATCTATCGCGTGGAGCTCGCGCCGATACATATCGAGACGAAGCCAGCCGAGCCTTCTGCCTCCGCTGTCGGCATGACTTTGCTCTGGACTAAAGTCGACGCGCCGTCAATTCGTCCCGATGGCTACAGCGTGAAGCAGGAGTGGTTCAACTCGAAGGACGGGACGCGCGTGCCGATGTTCGTTGTGCACAAAAACGGTCTACCGAAGAACGGGAAGAATCCTACGCTCCTCACAGCCTACGGAGGCTTCAACGTAAGTCTCACGCCCAGCTTCAGCCGCACCGCCTATCTCTGGATGGAGCACGGCGGCATCTACGCCGTGGCCAACCTGCGCGGCGGCGCCGAGTTCGGCGAGGACTGGCATCGCGCGGGCATGCTCGAGAAAAAACAGAACGTGTTCGATGACATGATCGCCGCCGCCGAGCACCTGATCGCCGAAAAATATACCGACAAGAATCATCTGGCGATTCAAGGCGGATCGAATGGCGGCTTGCTGATGGGCGCGATGATCACGCAGCGGCCTGACCTGTTTCGCGCCGTGGTCTGCCAGGTGCCGCTGCTCGACATGCTGCACTATCAAGATTTCCAGATCGCGAAATTGTGGATCCCGGAATATGGGACGTCGGAAAATGCCGAGCAGTTCAAGTGGCTCTACGCCTACTCGCCGTACCACCACGTGAAGGCGGGCACGGAGTATCCCGCAGTGTTATTTATGACGGCGGATACCGATACGCGCGTCGATCCGATGCACGCGAAGAAGATGGCGGCGGAGATGCAGGCTGAGGCAAAGAATGGGACGAGTAAGACGCGGCCGATTTTGTTACGGATTGAGAGTAAGGCGGGGCATGGGGCGGGGAAGCCGGTGACGAAGCAGATTGAGGAGTATACGGATGTTTATTCGTTTTTGTTTTGGCAGTTGGGGGTGAGGGAGGCGTCGTTGGTCGGTGGTCGTTAGTCGTTGGCCGTTTCCGCCGACGGAGCAGTCGAAGCACAGGAAAATAGGCTCGTCGAGGTCCGTGGTTCCCCCCTTTCGACAGGCTCGGATAAGGCTCTTCCGCAAGCGGAGCAAGAGGATGGGATCCCCTCGCAACGTACAATATTTATTTTGACTTCCAAGTCAAGATGTAATAGTTTCCTTTCGGACTCAGGTTTTTTCTTGTCTTCGGTTCCCACTGGAGGCCTAATCGACTTAGTTAATATACGGAGGCGTGCATGCGCGAACGTCTTGATCTCAAGGGACGATCCTATGTCTCACTTACCGACCGAGCTTTTGTAACAACGGCAGTTATCTTCGTACACGGGTTTTGGGGATGTCCGGAAAAAACCTGGATTCAATTCCAAACCCTAATGGACACTTCGCAGCAGACGGTTCCTTGGTGGGGATCTTACGATGCCTACTTCTACGCATACAAAAGCGAGAGTCAGATCGGGCCGAATGCGGCGTCTCTCCTAAGCTTCATCGGCAGCGTATATCCCTCGCCACAGTGGCGCGAAATTGGAGCGGACGCCGACCTGGCCACTCGAAAGTATAAGTTACTCATGCTGGTGGGACACTCCGAAGGAGGCGTCCTAATCCGGAGTGCAATTTTGCGCCGCGTTCAATCGCTCCAGCATGGGCCGCCGGGGGCTCGCCGGATTGAAGGTGACGGTATACTCAACGCAAACTTGAGACTCTTCGCTCCAGCATTTTGGGGAACCGTCATATCTGGTTACGCCGGCCTTTTGCTTCGAACCCCGGTACTCGGAAGCTTGGTTGAGTCTCGTCTCCACAAGTCAGCAGCCTATAAACAACTCGCAGATAGATCTCCCGTACTGAAGGACATCCGTGACCGCACCGTTTCGTTGGCCAAGAAGTACCCGGATGTTAGAGCGTTCCGAGCTAGGAGCTTGTTTCCTGATGACGACAAGATTGTTGGTGCAGAGGCTCTGGAGACGGATCCACCAGCCGACTATGAGAAGAACCAGACGCATTCAAGTATTTGTAAGCCGAACAGAAAGTACCTAAAGCCTTTGACATTTGTGAGGGACGATGATTACACACTCGCTGTCGCGTCGTGAGCTGAGCAGGTTTGAGGAGGGTTTTATCGGCCCTCGTAAGCGGACCTATCAGATCGCAATCGCACCTCGCCGATTCGACGCAATGGTGGACGTTGAGGCCATGATGTGGCTGCAGCTCGGGGCGGAACTGGAGATTTTCCGGCAGTCTGACGTGCGGGAACTGTTCGAGAAACACCGCGACAGGCTTCTCGGTTCAATGAAGTATCTGGAACGGGTAAAGGTGTCAAAACTTTTTCGAGGGGAAGCCGAAATTCTCTCGAAGCACATCGGAACCGAGGGGATCCCATTTATGGGGCATCCCCTTCAGGTCAATCCTCAACTGTTCGACTCCAGCTTGGTCTTGATGCTTTTTCACGAAGTGGGACGCTGCTTCCGAACGGGCGACTTAACGATGTGTCTTGCTTATTCCTCTTCCGGCAAATTCCAGCGCTACGTTAGGGAGAAGTGGAGCCCGGAGGCGATTCTGCGCGGGAAGCACTTGTCCGGTTTGAACTTGCTGATCTCACAGTGCCTAGGGTTCCTCGGTCACGCAGGAAGCCTCGAGGAACTTTGGGGCTACATGGCCTCTGTTTGCGAAAGCAACTACGCTTTAACTCAACTCCAGACGCGTGTCCGAGCGGCACATAACTGGCGTCTGGACTTGCACGATCCTAAAGTGCTAGAGAGGTTCGAGTCATTCGCCAGACTTTTGGTACAACGCGCTGACGAAGATGACGCCCTTGTTCGCATGGGATTCAATTCAGCCGATCTGGCAGCGGAGATAGAGGTCTTATGTGACTCGTGGTGCGGGAACGGTGGCTCGTTTCTTGCGGACGACGCTCCGGGGGGATCGTCCAAGCAGCAGAGGAACGCTGGAGCGGGACGCGCCGACAAGGCAGCCAACAAAGTGGCCGACAAGAAGAAGCCCCCTATGGCCGCCTAAGCTGGCCCCCGCACATCAGTACGAAAGAGTATTCCCGCTTTGTTCTCTGACGGGTGGGTTGCGGCGCTGACGATGCCAAGGAGGGGCAGCCGGGCCATCTCTATTTGAGCGGGATCACAGAAAGTTCACGGTGCATCGAGGTCCGTGGTTCCCACCCTTTCGCGAAGAACGCGAAAGGATGGGGCAGCCACTGTATTCTCCCTTCCAACATTTTGAAGGACGGCGCCACCCGCCGGAGTCATCGGATCGTCACTTGAATCTCCACTCGCTGGTCTTATGGGGCACTTCAAACTTTACGCCCGACTTGAGATGAACGATCTCGTAGTACCCGCTGTTCATGCCCATTGAGATATTCGCCGGGTGATCGGGGTGAAGAATGATGTCGATGTCGTCACCCTCTTTGAATTCAGAAGGCACGCTCAATCCCTCAGCCAAGTCGAAGACTAACTCTCGTGCACCGTCAAGGACCTGGAACGAAGCCGATCCAATCCATCCCATCTTGTAGTTCATTTGACGGATTTTACGCTTGATTTCGGCCGGGCGGAACCCCGGGGAAAATCGGTTAATCGAGGTTCGTGGTTCCCACCCTTTTGCAAAGAACGCGAAAAGGATGGGGCACCCACAGTTTAGTCTCTTCCTAACGTTTCAAACTGGAGGACGGGCCACCCCGCCTATCGGGGCTGTTTTGCTTTTTGCATCGTCAACGGCAGCGGACAGGAGTGTCCGCTCTACAGTGGCCAGGTCAAAGGCGTGCGGCCGAGGCGGCCGCGGCCACATGAGCGTTAGGCAACAAGTCATACTTCTCGCACAAGAATCCCCACTTCTCGCAAAGGACGCGAGAAATGGGGCACCCGGCAGATAGGTCTGGAAATCGAATCCGGGACGTCAAACATCACGGCAATGACAACCTCGAAACGCCACGTCAATGACAACAACAAGAACAACATCAGGAACAAAGTCAAAGGCAGCGGACAGGAGTGTCCGCTCTACACGGGCAAGGTCAAGAACGAAAAGCAGATTCCTCCTTCGTCGGAATGACAAGTAGGATTCGGAATGAGAAGTAGGATTCGGAATGACAAGTACGATTCGGGTTGAGAAATTAGGATAGAGGTGACAGGCCAGCCTCTTTGCCCGATAATTGTGGCGCTCGAATCGGAGGTTGGTGTAGGTAAATCTGTTGAGCGTCTGCCCTACCAAGGCGAGTCGGCGTCCGACCGGCTGGCTTACGAAAATTATTTGAAAGACGTGGAGCGTGGAAAGAGTCTGCTGCAACTCATTTCTCTGTAAGTAAGAACTGCCTCTGCGCGGCACTTCGTGCTAAAGTTTGCTCATGGAGATCCGAGTCAACGTTCCCGAGGAGTTGGCAACGCAGGCGCGGGAGCGCGGCGTGCCGGTGGAAACCTACGTCGAAGAACTGTTGGCTCAGACGGTCGCCTTCTCGGATGAGACAAGCCCGGAAGAGCCTCTCGTCCCGAAAAAACCTCGACTGCTCGTAGATGCTAAAACGCCGCGAACACCAGAACAGGTTCGCGCATGGCTCGAAGCGTTGGCGCAATTTTCCGACAAAATCCCCCCTCTGCCCGAAACTATCTCTCGAGAATGGATTTACCAGGATCACGACTAAATGCCCATTGCCTCGTGTTTGGTCGACACGAATATCCTGCTCCGCGCCGCCAGACGTTCCGATCCGCAATATGAAGTGGTTAACGTTGCTCTCGCCAAGCTCGTTCTAGACGCCACAATTCTTCACTACACTTCCCAGAATATTGCTGAACTGTGGAACGCGATGACGCGGCCCGCCGACAAAAATGGCTTTGGATTAACCGTCGCCGAAGCAGAGCGCGAAGTACGGGTGATCGAGGCTGGGATGAGTCTGCTGTCAGATAGCGAGGCGATTTACCGCGAGTGGCGAAGGATCATCGTGCGGCATGCCGTCACCGGTGTTCGCGTTCACGATGCGCGCCTTATCGCGGCGATGCATGTCCACGGTGTGAAACACATTCTCACCTTTAATGTCGCCGACTTCAAGCGATACGAAGACATCACTGTAACGCACCCGCGCGACTTGTAATAGCGGTATTTACGGGCTCTTCCGCCCGTCCGCTACGAAACCCGAGGCTGCCCCACCTTTCGCGGTGTTCGAAGGCGAAAAGCAGGTTCCTCCTTCGTCGGAATGACAGAGATTATGGAGTAGGGCGCTGCGCGGGCGGACGGGGGGGTCCGCAGCTTCATTTTGTCAAGTTGGTTTCCACAGATGTTGGATGGTCAGTTGACCTTGACTGAGAAAATTCTGGTCTCAATACTGGGAGGATGCGTGCGTGGTTGGCGCGGACGTGGGATTGGGGAGGAACAGTGATGGGTGAGGATTCGAAGTCGGGGAAGAGTGGGGATCACAGTTTGATTTTGCCTTGGTTGATGGCGGTGGCGGATCCGGGGGAGAAGTGGTGGAGGAAGTTGCGGGGGGATCCGAAGCGGTTGGGGGAAGTTTCGCAGGCGGCGTTTTTGCTGAAGGCGCGGACGTTGGGGTTCAGCGTGGCGGTGCCTTGGGGAGACAGCGAGCGCTATGACTTTGTGGTGTGGGCGAAAACAGGGCAGAGAATGTTGCGGGTGCAGGTGAAGGGGACGGGGAGGCTGCGTCTGCGGGGATATGAGGTGCAGCCGGTGCATTCGACGCGGGGGTGGGGGAAGAAGCGGTATACGAAGAAAGATATCGATGTGCTGGTCGGGCATGTACAGCCGCTGGATGTGTGGTATGTGATCCCGATTGAGGCGGTGGGGCGGGCGAAGAGCTTGCGGTTTTATCCGGATATCGAGAGCCGGAGGCCGATGTGGGAGAAGTGGCGCGAGGCGTGGCAGGTGTTGGGGTAGCGGACGGTTGGCTTCTGAAACGAGCGGGTGCAGTCTCTCTGCACCCGATTTTAGGATAGTGGTTCATTTTGGCTTGCGCGCCGCGCCCGATGAGTGAGAGATCCTTCGCTTCGCCTGAAAAACGGCTACGCTCAGGATGACAACCGCGACGAGGAAAATCCGGGAACGAGTGGGATGTTTCCCAGTTGGCGAGTGGCATCCCTTTCTGTCTGGGTGTACGCTCTCACGGTAAGAACTTTAGGAGGTTTTATGAAGCATCCGCAGAAACCCGCTGCGCTCCTCGTGCTGACTTTCACGCTGGTCCTGTCCGGCTACTCCGCTGCGCAAACTCAAATTGTCTGGCAGGGCCACACCTGGAATGTCACCAACGGCCCCATGGCCGGCGTGGCTCCCGGCAGTCCCAGCAATGTCACCATTGACTCGAACGGATACCTTCATCTGAACATCACCAACAATGCAGGGAAATGGACCGCCGGCGAACTTTTTATGGTAGATAATCTCGGCTTCGGAACCTACCAGTGGGTGGTCCAGGGAAATGTCTGGAGCATGGATCCGGTCACGGTGCTCGGCCTGTTCCCCTACGGACCGGCCAACGGAATCGGAGTTGATGGAACTAACGAAATCGACATTGAATTTTCGCAGTGGGATAACACCTGTTCCTGCAACGCCGACTTCACCGTCTATCCCTCGACCGGTCATCACCATAGTAAGTCGAGTTACAACCTTAATTTCACCGTCAGCAACGGAACGACTCTCACGACCGCGCGTATGCAGTGGAGTTCCACCAGCGTTGTCTTTACTCTGATGAGTGGAAATCAGCCCATCGGAACCACGGCCAATGTTCTGAAAACCGCCACTTATACATCCACGAACACGGCGAACATTCCGCAGCAGCCGATCCCGGTGGGCATGAATCTCTGGGCCTACAAAACCGTGCCTGCTACCAACCAGTCAGTGATCATTCAAAGCTTCCAGTACATGCCGTAAGTCGCGGGGGACCGGCTTCTGTCGCCGCTTCCTGGGTTCGGAAATGCTGGGTTCGAAAATGCAAAGTCAAAAGCAGCGGGCAAGAGTGCCCGCTCCACACTTACCAGCGGCCCGTCGTGCGGTAACTCCTTGCGGCGCAGGACTCTGCCCGTAAGTTACTGGGGCCCTGGGATCAATTTCCAGTCTCAATTTCGGGCAAAGATAAGGAGTAATCCGAATTTCACGAACTCAATTTGCGAACCACGAAAAAAAACATTTCCCAGATTCGGCTTGTGGCATCTGAGTTCAATCCTCTTTCAGAAATGAGGCTCACATGTCTCACAGAATCTTGTTGCTGCTTACCCTTGCGGCAGTCAGCGTCTCTGTCGCTGTTCCTCTTGCCGCCAATGCTCAAACACCCATTCAAATCTACGGATCGTGGCACTGTGGCAGTGACTATTGCACTTGGGCCTCGGTGCGCGACATGACCGATTTCGATACCGCCAATCACTGGATGATTGACCGCGGGGATGGCTCGGGATTGCCGTCGGTGAATCTGGTGGTGCTTAGTTTTGTGCAGCCTCTCAAACTGCTCGATAAGACGACCGACTCTGGCGACACGAACGGCGTGCCCGTGGGAATGAATGCGGCGGTGGTCAGTTACTTCACCAGCCACAATATCCGCGTGATGCTCTCCATCGGGGGCATAACCTACACCACGTATTGGGACCAGGCACTCTCGCAGAACGCCACGCAGTTGGGATTGAATGCGGCCGCGCTCGCCAAGAGCCTGGGAGTGGGTATTGAAATTGACTACGAGAACAGCTCAAGCCCGAACATCATCGGACTGCAAGCGTTCATTAACGCATACCGCTCGCAACTTCCCTATGATTCGACCGGAGCCAATCCCGCGGCGCGATTGACGATTGACCTGGCGGCGGGGGATCGGTATCTGATTGGCCTGGCACAGTATGCCACCGCCAATTGGCTGCAAACCTCTAATCCGGTATTGGACTATGCCAATGCCATGGTGCCGAACAAGCAGCCCGGCACTTCGGCCGCCGAGTCGAACTGGCAGGAACATATCGACGGCAAGCCGCAGTACAGTCCGCCGATTGGGCCGCTGGCTCCCGCCAAATTTACGGGCAGCGTCTACCTCGTTACCGGAACCAGGCCCGCGCCCGAGTGTAACAACTTTAGCGCTTCGCTCGAGAACAGCACCGGGACTTATGTACAAACGGTCGCGCCGAATGGCGCCGGCGCCACCGACGGCATGCTGGGCTACATGTTCTGGGCAGCCGAGTGCCAGGGAACGCGCACGGTCTGCACAACTCCGCCCAATACCTGCGAAAGCGGGGTCGGTACCGGAGCTAAGACCTATAGCATTCCAATTCCGATGCCGGCGTTGCGGCAGAACTGAAGGCGCGGGATGGCACAGTTGCAGACGAAAAAGGATGCCCCAACCGTTGTTCTTTGACGGGTAGGGCATCCCGTTTCGTCATTTTCGTCGTTCGCTTAGCGAGTGCCGTCTTTCGCGTCGTTTGCGAAAAGGCATGCTACCCTCAACTCCGCCGACCGTGGGTTGGAACCTGAGCGTGAACGGTCGTCGTGCCCACGCTTCGAAATGCGCGAAGCGTGGGGCAGTCGATTTCGTGCCATGCTGAAGGAAGGCCGCGCGCGCTTTGTGGACTCCCATTATTTTTCACGGATTTTTTATCTTCGGGGAAACGAATTTGTGGTTTGATGGGGAAAATTCATTCTCCGCTCAGGAGAATCCCCCATGTTTGGAAAAACGCATCGAAAAATACTTCGCAAGTTGCCCACCTTATTTATTGCCCTCACAACCTTGGTTTGTTTGCAGGTTTCAATCGCGTTGGCCGACGGTAATGTGAAAAAGGTCAACCACATTATTATCGTGATGCAGGAAAACCATTCGTTCGACAATTATTTTGGAGCGCTGGCGTATGCGCCAGGGAGTCCGTATCACAATGGCAATGGGTCGTGCGCGAGCAGCGACCACACTTGCGTCGATGGCCTGACCTGCACGCTGAACGGCACCACATGGAATTGCACGAACTCCAATCTCGACGACGACGGTTCAACCGTCAACGCCTTTAAAGCAACCAGTCGCTGCGTGATACCCGACCTGGATCATTCGTGGTTGGGAACGCACAACGAGATGAATTTCGAGAGCCCAAACAAGACGCTGACGAATCCGTTGAGCGACGGCTTCGTGCGGCAGAACGATCTCACCGAGCAGATTGACAACGGAGAGAATCCCACCGACGACCAGACTATTTCGTTTTACAACCAGGATGATCTGCCGTTTTATTACGGGCTGGCGCAGAATTTTGCGATCAGCGATCGTCAGTTCGCAGCGGTTCTGGGGCCGACCTTTCCGAACCGGTCTTATCTGATGACGGCCACGTCGTTCGGGCATCTGACGACCGACGACACCATTCCGCCGATCGTTGGGTATAAACCGATTACGGGCACGATCTTCGATAAGCTCGACAGTCACGGCATTTCCTGGGCCGATTATTTTGAGGACGTCACGCAAGACGACAGCTTCCGGCCGTTCGATCTGGCGCATAATCTGCCGCTGGCCACTTTTTTTCTACAGGCGGCGGGAATTGGGACGTTGCCGCAAGTATCGTTCGTGGACCCGAACTTCGGAACCCTCGGCAACGCGCTGGAGGATGACGAGCACCCGCCCACCGACATTCAGCGCGGGCAGTATCACGTGTCGAATGTGATCAACGCGGTGCGCAATGGGCCATTCTGGAAAGACTCGATCATTTTTGTTTTATACGACGAGCATGGCGGGTTTTACGATCATGCCAAGCCTCCGCGGGCGCCGCAGAATGGCGCGCGCACGCCGGACGGAATTTTTCCCGGACAGTGCGAGGATCTTTCGTTTCCGCCTTTCAGCGAGCAGCCCGGCGGGGGAGCGGAATGTTCGTGGAATTTCGTCAGCACGACCGACACCACGCTACTGGATGCGGAGGCTTTGTGTCCTGAGCTGACCAGCGATCCGACCGGGCCATTTCCCGCGAGCTGCGCCGCGTTCGATCAGCTCGGAGTGCGGGTGCCGCTGATCGCGGTATCGCCGTTCTCGAAACCGTCGTATGTTTCGCACACGGTGGGAGATCATACGTCGCTGCTGGCGTTGATCGAGAAGCGCTTCCTGTCGTCGACCACGACTGTGCACCTCACCAAGCGTGACCAGTACGCCAACGATCTGGAAGGGATGTTCGACTTCGACCATTCGCCTTCGCTGAACACTGCCGTGGGTTCGGCGCAGCCGCCGCAAAATGACTGCACTCCGGCGCCGACGCCGGGGGAACGGAAAGTACGATAGCTCGTTAGACGAGTGGCGGGTTAACAGCCCGCCACTCGTCATTCGTCATTCATTCGCCGTTCAACCACCGTTCAACCCGTGGGAAGCGTTAAGCCGTTTCGTGGGCGTGCATGTACGCGCGCAGGATGGCGTTGATGCGGGTCTGGTAGCCGGGGTGTTGGCGGAACCAGCGGAGCAGGTCGGCATCGAGGCGCATGGTCACGATTTCTTTTGGGGTGGGCATGACGACCTTGGCGTGCTTCCAGAAGGCAGCATCGGTAGGGCGGGCGTCGGGGTCGGCGAGGATGGCGCGGCGTATCTCGGCAGGAGTCTGGCGGCGCAGGCGGTTCCAGTCGGTGCCGGTCGCGCTTTTGCGGGCCGATCCGTTATCTTTCGACCGTTTGCCAATAGCGGCGGCGTTCGTGCGGCTCGGAGCGCCACGCCGAGATGATGCGCCGGGCTTCCTCACTAAACTTGTCTTTTGCGTCGGCATAAATGAGCGTAATCTCCCAGCCCGTTGACTAATCCGATAGCGTAAATCCGATCCTCGCCATAGTCGAAACGGTCGTCCGGAGTTTCGACTGTTGGGCCTTCGAAGATTCTCACCGCATCCTCGAAGGCGATGCCGTGCAATCGGACGTGGCGGGCATTCTTTTCTTCATTCCAAGTGTAGCGCATAATATGTATTTACACAATGTAAATATGGACGCGCTTAATAATCACGTCAAGAACATTTGGTCAGCGAACCAGCGCTCAGATGTTTTGACCCGGATTCCTCTGTCAAGTCCATTTTCGTAGGCATTCGCCGTCCACGAAAGTGGACGTTTCTTCCACAGCCTAAGCTCAACAAACCACATCATCGCGAAAATCACGCCTATATGTATCAATTATTTGACGCTGGCCATTTCGTGCCTTTCCCACAGTGTTCCCGCAGGAATATTCGCGAAGCTCGACTGCACTTTGACAGTCGTTGGATGAATCCTGTGAAATGAAGTTCGAGCGAACCAAGCACATGTCTTCTTCCAGCACAGTTCTCGTCACTGGCGGATCGGGATTCATCGGTTGCCATTGCATACTGCAACTCCTTAATACGGGCTATCTCGTGCGCACCACGGTGCGGAGCCTGAAGCGCGAGGGTGATGTGCGCGCCATGCTGAAGGTTGGCGGAGTCGAGGCGGGCGATCGCCTGTCGTTGGTCGCGGCTGATCTTGAAAAGGATGCGGGGTGGCCAGAGGCCGTGGCGGGCTGTGAGTATGTGCTGCATGTGGCGTCGCCGTTTCCGCCGGGTGTTCCCAAGCATGAGGATGAGTTGATTGTGCCGGCGCGCGAAGGGGCGCTGCGGGTTTTGCGTGCCGCGGCTGGAGCCGGAGCGAAGCGCGTGGTGCTGACATCGTCGTTTGCGGCGATTGGCTATGGGCATCCGGCGCAGAGCGCTCCTTTCACCGAGAAGGACTGGACTGACCCGAATGGCGACGACGTGACTGCGTATGCGAAATCGAAAACCCTGGCGGAGCGGGCGGCTTGGGATTTCATCGCCGAGTCCAACGCAAAGGGCGGCGCGCTGGAATTGTCAGTGGTGAATCCGGTGGGCGTATTTGGGCCGGTCCTAGGGCCCGATTATTCGACATCGATTCTGTTCGTGCAGCGATTGATGGACGGCGCCGTCCCCGGAGTACCTCGCTATTATTTCGGCGCTGTGGACGTGCGCGATGTCGCCGATTTGCATTTGCGAGCCATGACTCATCCGGCGGCGAAGGGCGAGCGCTTTCTCGCGGTCGCTGGCGATTTTATATCGGTGCTCGACATGGCGAAGATGCTGAAGTCCGGCATGGGTGTTGCGGCCAAACGAGTGCCGACGCGGCAACTCCCGAACTGGATGATACGACTGGCTGCGCTGCGCGATCCGGCGGTGAGGGTGATCGTGCCCGAACTTGGGAAGGTAAAGAACGCGAGCAATGAAAAGGCCAGGCGTGTGCTGGCCTGGGCGCCACGATCGAACGAAGAGGCGATTGTGGCCACGGCGGAAAGTTTGGTGCGGCTGGGCCTGCTGAAGGAAGGCGCGAAGACAGTAGCCTGACACATCCGTTTACCGGACTCCTCATTCCGGCCAATGTTTATGAAAAAAGACTTTCACTCGCCACTGCCGACGGTGAATATGGCGGCGCGGCTGGTGGCAGGTGATTGGGGTGTGAAATCGCCGGATTGCGGGAAGATGGCATGAATAGTGCTGGGGACGGGGAAATATACAGGGACTCCACCAAACGGACAAGTCTGCACCGCCTCACCGCGAGCCGAAAGGTACCGGCCCCAGGGTACGGCCGGACGGCGGAGAATCGGATCGCGAAACTGAGATGCGGCGGGGAAATGCGTAGGTTGTCGAAATCAGCCGCCGCCGTATATCCGACGGCCGAGTAAGGTTTTTTGGAGGGCGATCTACTACATTCGCATCATCCATCGGCGACCAAAACCTGACGGCCAGACGCAGGCGGCGCGAGCTACTTTGAACTACAAAGCCCCAGCATAGATTAACTAGCCACCATTCACTAACCACGAACAACCTGAGACGAATAATCCCGTTCACTCTTTCTTAGAGATTGCATCAAAACGAGGCGCCTGGTGTGAAGCGGCGCGCTTGGGAGCCTCGGATTGAAATATTGTTCGACAAGAATCTGCAGCATGCTGCTACCGCCATTTGCGGCAGCTATGTTCTCCGCAACTAGTCTTAGCCAGACAGCAATATTCGGGCCGGAAGCGCTGCTTCCGGATGCGCCCAGCCCCTATACCGCCATGCCAAGCTTCGACGTATCTTCTCTGCCCACGGGTACGTTTGATCGAGATGCGTTGGAGGAGGGTACTTTCGATCGAGATACAGACCAGGATCCAGCGTCGTCAGTCACGAAACAGCCATCACGACAAGATGAAGGACTGGTCAAGCGATCGGTGAAGCGAACCCTCGAAGACCAGAGGGATATTTACCTGGCGCCCTTAAAGCCCTCGAATTTCAGGTGGGATCTGCCAGTGCTGGCGGGGGCTGCAGTTTTTTTTGTGACGGACCATCGCATCGAAAACAGTTTGCCGGGTGGACACTACACGTTCTATCAGGACTCTTCCGACGTAGCGATTGCGGCGCTGGGGAGTACGCTGGCGGGGGTGTGGCTCTATGGGATCAAGACCGATCATCCGCATGCGAAGGAAACCGGAGAGATTGAACTGGAGACTCTGGTGAACACGTTCCTGATCTATACGCCCATGCAATTCATCGCAGCACGGCAGCGTCCGGGAGAAGGCAATGGGCACGGCGACTTCTTGCGCCACTCGGCGATTAATACATCTTTCCCCGGCGGACACGCCATGTTCACGTGGGCCATGGCCACGGTGGTTGCGCAGGAATATCCGAAGCCATGGATACAGGTGCTGAATTACACGGCGGCGCTGACGGTGACGACCACGCGCTTTTTGGCGCGCGACCACTGGGCTTCGGACATGTGGGTGGGAGCGGCGCTGGGGGTCGCGATTGGGACACATGTATTCCATGCACGTTGCGATCCGGGGTTGAGCGCGTCCTGCGAGCGCCATCACGAAAAGATGCTGAAGCGCAAAGAGAAATTGGCGAAATCACCGCTTGCCGCGTGGCCCAACCACAAGCCAATGGAACTCTACGACGACGAGTCTTCTATTGGACGGCCGATCTCCCAGTGATGTCCGAAGGGATCGACGACGCGGCCGATGCGCCAGCCGTGTTCCTCGACGACGGCATAGACTTGCGAGGCGCCGGCTGCGAGAGCGCGAGCGAAGAATGCATCGGGATCGGCTACAGTCAGGATGATGCGGACGGAACAGCCGCCCAGGGTTTGCGGGCTGAAGTTGAAATGTTCGGGAGACTCGTCACCCACCCAAAACTCTGCGCCTTCGACGGAGAGCCTTGCGATGACGCTGCCGCCGGCGTCGAGGCGAAAAACTTCGACGGCTCCGAAGGCGGACTTGTAGTAGTCAACGGCGTGGGCGCTGTCGCGGACTGAGAGCCAGGGAGCGATGGTGGTGGGGATTGCAGCGAGCTTCGGCATAGTTCTAATAGCTTCTGCGCGAATGGGAGTCAGGTCAAGTTTGCAAAATTCACCCCACTCTAAGGGGGAAGCTCTACGGCTCCGCGCAGCATGATAAAATCCTCGAACCTCAAGGCTGGCGCGGGTTTGTGCCTTCTGTGCCGGCCTGAAACCTCTCTCCCGGAGGCTGTCGATGTTCTCCCGCTCCCTGTCATTTCTGCGCGCGATATCCTTCTTGATCTGTTGTTCTATGGCAGGCGTTCTGATGCCGTTCGCGTTTGCGCAACAAACACGGTCCAACCTGCCCAACCATCTTTCGAAACGCGTCGTAGGCGACTACGGATATTGGAGCAAGTATCAGACTCCGCCATACGGCGCGGCGCAGATTCCCTACCAGAAGCTGACGCACATCAATCATGCCGGAGTATCGTTCGACGCGACGGGTACGCTGTCGATTCCGTCGGGATTCATTGAGCCGGAACTGAATGACATGGCACACGCCGCGGGCGTGAAAGTGCTGCTGCTGCTGGGCGGAGACTTCGTGGGAGTGGAGAGCAGCGGCACCAAGCAGATGCTGGTCGACAACATTGCATCCGTTGAAAAGCAGTATGGCTACGATGGGGTTGACATGGACTGGGAGTATCCGGAGAGTAGCGGAGACCGTCAGTTCTTGGTGGAACTGATGGCGGGACTGCGGCAGTCGAATCCGGATTATGTTTTATCGATCGACGCCGCGCCGTGGGGCGGGTATGGATACGATCTGCTGCAACTAAAACTTTCTCTCGACTACTTCAATATTATGATGTACGACTGCGCGGGGCCGTGGACGGCGCACGGGCAGCTCAATTCGCCGATCTTTTGGGATCCGCATAATCCCGCGCCTTACGAGTGTCAGCCGGGAGGAAGCGTGGACGAGACTGCCACGTATTTTCTGGGAGAGGTCTCGGGCGCGCAGCTCACGATGGGGACTCCTTTCTACGGGTATTACTACGCCAACATCCATCATCTTTTTGGACTGTGCCCGAATGCGGCATTCACCGACGACCAGGAATGCGATAACACGGTGAAGAGCGGAAATTACGGGACCTCGATCAAGCCGATGATCAACCGGAATGGATGGTACCGAACCTACGATCCGATTGCACTGGTTCCCTATCTGCTCCGGGAAGATGGCAGCAACGGTTACATTACTTATGATGACGCTTTCTCGACCTACTACCGCGTCTGGTATTCGGATTGGCAACGCGGGCTGGGTGGGACGTTCATGTGGTCGCTCGACGCGGACTATGATGGGCACTCGCAGGACTTGCTGGACGCGATGTATGGGGCGTCGGTGGCCGGGAAGTGAGTCCAAGATCAGGGGACGGCGCGTGAGTTGGGTGGTGGTTTGGGCCTTGGTTAATTTGGTTTTACGCGCGGGCCGGTGGTGCGGGAGATCCTTCGCTTCGCCTGAAAAACGGCTCCGCTCGGGATGACATCGCTGCTCTAAAAACAGAGACTGCCGCCCTACCGCGGTCTGAATAGGTTTGACCGGTGGTAGCCAACGTGTTATAAATGGCCGTTTTGCGCTGGTATGCCGGGACTGGAGGCCTATTCTCCAGTTCGGTTTTGCGGCATAGCTGCTTGCGTTATTTCCAGCACGAAATCCGACGCGGCCAAGCTCCAACACTCCTTATAAGTCTTGCGGTGGAAGCGTGTTCGGAATTCCAGAAACAGAATTTCCCAGGCTCGATTGGGCGTCCTCATGGTTGAAGTGTGAACTGTGATCCGCGAGCGTGGATGCTGATCTGGAAGGCGATGCCTCAACACGTTCGTATATACCTAGGAACCGTTTTATTTCGGAGGACTCATTTATGCGCACCTGGCTTGCCACCGCCGCGTTGGTCACGCGCCGCGTGGCTACAAGACTTTTCGCAGTTACTGCGCTGCTCACCGTCGGCGCATCTACGGCCCTGGCTCAACCGGAGGGCGCAGCCGTCGGCGGCGAAGCTTCGCTCAAACTACCCGACCTTTCTTCGGTCAGCTTTTTCAATGGCGCGATTGATGGCCACAAGCTGCTGCTGATTGGAATTTTGTTCTGCCTGTTCGGACTGGGCTTTGGCATGGCGATCTTCATGCGGTTGAAGAATCTGCCGGTGCACCGGTCGATGCGCGAGATTTCGGAATTGATCTATGAGACGTGCAAGACTTATCTGGTGACGCAGGGCAAGTTCATACTGCTGCTGTGGGCATTTATTGCGGTGATTATTGCGGCTTACTTTGGGTGGCTGGCGCCGGTGCCGGGGAAATCGGTGGCGCTGACGCTGCCGATTATTTTGGGATTCAGTCTGGTCGGAATTGCTGGCAGCTATGGCGTGGCGTGGTTCGGCATTCGCGTGAATACGTTTGCGAATTCGCGGACGGCGTTCGCTTCCCTGCCGGGCAGGCCGTATCCCGTGTATCAGATTCCGCTGGAGGCGGGCATGAGCATCGGAATGATGCTGATCAGCGTGGAGTTGCTGATCATGCTGTTCATTCTGTTGTTTATTCCTGGGGACTATGCGGGGCCATGCTTCATTGGATTCGCGATTGGAGAGTCGCTGGGCGCCGCGGCGCTGCGAATTGCGGGGGGAATTTTCACGAAGATCGCCGACATCGGGTCAGATCTGATGAAGATTGTTTTCAAAATTAAGGAAGATGACGCGCGGAATCCGGGAGTGATTGCCGATTGCACGGGCGATAATGCAGGCGACTCGGTGGGGCCGTCGGCGGACGGGTTTGAAACTTATGGCGTGACGGGCGTGGCGCTGATCACGTTCATCCTGCTGGGCGTGAGAGATTCCAACGTGCAGGTGCAGTTGCTGGTATGGATTTTTGTGATGCGCGTAATGATGCTGGTGTCGAGTGCGGTGTCGTACTTCCTGAACGGAGCCATTGCCAAGGCGAAGTATGGGTCGGCGAACGAGATGAACTTTGAAGCGCCGCTGACTTCGCTGGTGTGGCTGACTTCGATCATTTCGATCGCAATGACTTACGGAATTTCTTATTACATCATTCCGGAACTGGGCAGCGATGGCACGCAGTGGTGGAAGCTGGCGACGATTATTTCTTGCGGTACGCTGGCGGGCGCGGTGATTCCGGAACTGGTGAAAGTATTCACTTCGACGGAATCGCGGCATGTAAAAGAAGTGGTGAGGTCGGCGGAAGAAGGCGGCGCGTCGCTGGGAATTCTGTCGGGGTTCGTGGCGGGAAATTTCTCCGGCTACTATCTCGGCTTAGCGATGATGATGCTGATGGCGCTTGCGTATTACATGAGCACGATGGGACTGGCGGTGGCGGCGGGCATGCTGGCTCCGGCGGTTTTTGCGTTCGGGTTGGTGGCGTTTGGATTTCTGGGCATGGGTCCGGTTACGATTGCGGTGGATTCTTACGGTCCCGTGACGGACAATGCACAGTCGGTGTATGAACTTTCGCTGATCGAGGCGGTGCCGAACGTGGTGGCCGAGGTGCAGAAAGATTTCAACGTCAGCGTCGATTTCGAGCGGGCGAAGCATTTGCTGGAAGCGAATGACGGCGCGGGAAATACGTTTAAAGCGACGGCGAAGCCGGTGCTGATCGGAACGGCCGTGGTGGGCGCGACGACGATGATTTTTTCGATCATCATGAGTTTGACGCACGGGCTTACGCTCGACGTGGCGAAGCTTTCTCTTCTCTATGCGCCGTTTTTTCTGGGACTGATCACTGGCGGCGCGATGATTTACTGGTTCACCGGCGCTTCGACTCAGGCTGTAACTACGGGAGCTTATCGCGCGGTTGAGTTCATCAAGGCGAATATTAAACTCGAAGGCGTGGAGAAGGCTTCGGTGGAGGACAGCAAGAAAGTGGTGGCCATCTGCACGAAGTACGCGCAGAAGGGCATGTTGAACATCTTCATTGCGGTGTTCTTTGGGACGCTGGCGTTTGCGTTTGTGGATCCATTTTTCTTCGTGGGTTATTTGATCTCGATTGCGATCTTCGGCTTGTATCAGGCGATTTTTATGGCCAATGCCGGCGCGGCTTGGGACAATGCCAAGAAGATTGTGGAAGTCGAGATGAAGCAGAAGGGGACACCGCTGCACGACGCTACAGTCGTTGGCGATACCGTGGGCGATCCGTTTAAGGATACTTCGTCTGTGGCGTTGAACCCAGTGATCAAGTTCACGACGTTGTTCGGGCTACTGGCGGTGGAGTTGGCTGAGAGCCTGAAGCCGGGGGGGAATGCGTCTGCACTGACGATTGGCCTGGCGGTGGCGTTCTTTCTGGTTTCATTCACGTTCGTGTACCGGTCGTTTTACGGAATGCGGATCAAATCGGAGTAGAAGACGGCCAAGAAAGATCAACGCCATCCGAAAATTCGGATGGCGTTTTTATTTGGCGGAGAGAGTTCGCGGACCTCAGCGGCTAAAGCCGGCATCGGTTCTGCGGCTTACGGCACGACTGAAGTCGTACCTTCCCGTTTTCATTCGTTCCCGTTCGTGCCCTTCCCCGTGGAACCGTGTTTACGATTCGGACAATTTTCTAGCGCCAATCTCGCTCGCGGCGGTCGCGATTTACGTCGCGGTATTCGCGGCGGAGTTCGCGGCGCTCGTGGCGGGCAGCGCGATAGTTGCCGTAGTAAAGGTCGCGGCGCAGTTCGCGGCGATCATGTGCGATATTGCGATCGTCGTGGCGGATATCGCGGTTCAGACCTCGGTCGCCATCCCAGGCCAGCGCCGGGGCTACGCCCATTCCGACTAAAAGAAGAATCCCAGCTATCGCGCGTTTCATATGTTTTCCTCCGACCGCAATTCGCGGCTACAGAGTTAAACACCGGGAGTGGGGAGGAGTTGCGGTCTGCGGTTTGGTGAGCTGCGGGCTGGTGACGAATGCCCCCGCTTTGGCGGGGGCAGGGCGGACGGGGCGTCCGCCCCTCCACGAACTTTTCTAGTTCGGGCCTTTCATCTTTTCTTTCACGCTGTGGGCGAGCTTTTCGATTTCTTCGGCTTTCTTGATTACGTCGAGGGAGAGGACATTTTCGTCGGACTTGTCGACGGATTGTTTGAGTTCGACGGACAACTTCAGCAATTTGTCGGTATCGTGCTTAAGGGCGGCGGCGCGCTCTTTGGCGGCTTTCTTGAGCATATCGCTGGAAATGCGATCGCGAGCTTCATCATCATCGGTACCGGGCGGGTTGACGTCGTGGGTGGGTTGCGGCGGAGACGACTGGCGCGTCATCTGCGCAAAGCCGGGAAAGGCGAAGACCAATAGGAATATCGCCCATACGAGATGGTGTCGCATGGAAACCTCACAGAGAGTCAATGGACAGTGTTCTCAAGAAAATTATACTTCGGCGGATACGAGAATGGCCGTGGAGCGGGCGCGGAAAAAGCAGGTCCCTCCACTGCGCTTCCCCTTCCTTGCGGGAAGGGGAAGCTTCGGTCGGGATGACAAATCAATGGCAGTCGGGATGGATTGATAAACCGATGGATTGGATCGCAGCGGTCGCGGTTACAGGGCGCTCATGTTGGCTAAGAACTCTCCGTTCGATTTTGTTTTGCCCATACGTTCGACGAGAAGTTCCATCGCTTCAACCGGGGAGAGCGGATTCAGAACTTTGCGCAGGACCCAGATGCGTTGCAGGTCTTCTTTAGGGATGAGCAGTTCTTCTTTACGGGTGCCGGAGCGTTGAATGTCGATGGCCGGGAAAACGCGTTTGTCGACGAGTTTGCGCTCGAGGATGATTTCGCTGTTGCCGGTGCCTTTGAACTCTTCGAAGATCACGTCGTCCATGCGGGAGCCGGTGTCGATCAAGGCGGTGGCGATGATGGTGAGTGAGCCGCCTTCTTCGATGTTGCGGGCGGAGCCGAAGAAACGCTTCGGACGCTGAAGGGCATTGGAATCGACGCCGCCGGAGAGGACTTTGCCGCTCGGCGGGACAATCGTGTTATAGGCGCGGGCGAGACGGGTGATGGAGTCGAGCAGGATCACGACATCGCGCTTATGCTCGACTAATCTCTTAGCTTTTTCGATCACCATTTCGGCGACCTGGACGTGGCGGGCGGCGGGCTCGTCGAAGGTGGAGGAGATGACTTCGCCCTTGACTGAGCGCTGCATGTCGGTGACTTCTTCCGGACGCTCGTCGATCAGCAGGACCATCAAGACGACTTCAGGATGATTGGCGGTGATCGAGTTGGCGACGTTCTGTAGGAGCATGGTCTTACCGGCGCGCGGGGGAGAAACGATGAGGCCGCGCTGGCCTTTGCCGAGAGGCGTGAGCAGATCCATGACGCGGGCGCTGGCGTTCTCGCGGGTGGTCTCAAGCTTGAGGCGCTCCTGCGGATACAGCGGCGTCAGGTTGTCGAAGAGAATCTTGTTGCGGGCTTCATCGGGCGATTCGAAGTTGACGGCTTCAATCTTGACGAGAGCGAAATATTTTTCGCCTTCGTGGGGCGGGCGCACCTGTCCGCTGATGGTGTCGCCGGTCTTGAGGTCGAATTTGCGGATTTGTGAGGGCGAGACGTAGATGTCGTCCGGCCCGGGAAGGTAGTTGTAGTCGGGCGAGCGGAGAAAGCCGTAGCCGTCAGGCAGGATTTCGAGGACGCCTTCGGCAAAGATGTGGCCTTCTTTTTCGCTCTGCGCCTGGAGGATTTTGAAGATCAAGTCCTGCTTGCGCATACCGCTGGCACCGGGCAGATCCAAGGTCCTTGCGATCTTGGTCAGCTCGGTGATGTTCTTTTCTTTCAGTTCAGCAATGGTCATGATTCACCTGAACCCGCGCACTAGAACCTATTCGGTAGTGTCGGCGGGAGATTTTCAAAAGGAGGGGACGCAGGGAAGACGCAAATACCACGAGGCAGGAAGGCGGGGCTGGGTTAAGCAGCCCGCCGTTGTGCCTCAGCAAAATTCTCTGGTTCCGACAAAACTTCTTGCCGCTCCGAGTCAGCGATGCGGTCGAGTACGCCGTTCATCGTTTCCTGGATTCTGGTACTGGGCCGATGGAACTTCCGCGTGGCCTTGGAGGCAAGCTGACAGAGCATATAACGATTCCGCAAAGTCTGTAAAGCGTCAAACACACGATCAGAGCGCATGTGCCTTGATTCTCCTTACTTTATGATTTGGTGGCCTTCCGCATTCGTCCTTTGCGAGGAGGGCGACCTGGACCGGACAGAAGGGCCTAAGTCACTGATTCCCAGTAAGTTGTAAAGGAGTTAGCGTAAAAACTCACTTTTGAATAGATGCTTGACAGGACGCCGAAGATGCTCGATTTTCTGGGCTTCGCTTGACAGGCGCAGAAAGAGTAAAACAACCTGGAAGCTCCCGGATGTCCTAGAACTGCTTAATTTAGCTGTATGCGGGAGAGAGGTCAAGTAATTATTTAAGAGCGGGCGTAAAAATTGGTAAAGATCGGCAACAGCAGTGAAAAGCAGACGAATGTTTTGTAATCCGCGAGGCGCTCCCTTAAGCGTACTCAGGATTCCTCTGTGCTGCGGGAGTTTTGTGATACCGGGTCGACAGTATATCCGACTACAGGATTTCCCTATTGACAGAATTGCAGGACAAGATCAATATTCATGCGTTTTATTAAAACCTTTCAGTACGGGGTGCCCCCATGACAGGCCGAATCGGGTTTCCTGCCTCCTCTCGCCTTCTGTGTCACACCTTTCTGGTTGCTTGCCCTTTGGTTGTAGCCAATCTGGCGCAGGCGGCCAGCGCTTACATTCGGGTTAATCAAGTCGGCTATGTTGAAGGCTCCACTAAGCGCGCTTATCTGATGGCCAGCGCGGCAGAGACCGGAGCAACCTTCGCGATCAAAAACTCGAGCGGAACCACGGTTTATTCAGCTTCGGTGGGAACGAGTGTGGGAGCCTGGGGAACTTACGCGGACGTTTATGCGCTCGATTTCGACTCAGTATCGACCGCCGGAACCTACACGATTTCGGTGGCTTCGCCGATCGCGGCGACATCGCCGGCTTTCAAGATCGACACGGCCGCGAACCTATACGACACGCCGCTGGCCAATTCGCTCTTCTTTTATGAATCGGAGCGAGACGGGCCGAACTACATTGCGAATGCGCTGCGCAGCTCACCGGGGCACCTGAATGATGAGAGTGCGACGGCCTACTTCACGCCCACTTTCAACAAGAAGGACAATGCCGGCCCGCTGACGCCGACCGGCGCGGTGTTGGACGCATCCGGCGGCTGGTGGGACGCGGGCGACTACATGAAGTTCGTAGAAACGCACAGTTACACGGTTGCGATGATGTTGATCGGGGTTCGCGATTTTCCGGCGCAAATGGGGTCGGGATCATCGACGTCGAACTTTACCGCGGAAGCGCAATTCGGGCTGGACTGGCTGCAAAAGATGTGGGTCGACAGCTCGAAGACACTCTACTACCAGGTGGCGGTGGCGTCGGGCGGCCACAGCTATGTGGGCGATCACGACATTTGGCGGCTGCCGCAGGCCGATGACGACTATCAGAGTTGCGTGTCGCCGTATGAGTACATCTGTCACCGGCCGGTATTTCAGAACACGGCGGGAGGCGCGGGAGCATCGATCAGCCCCAACCTGGCGGGACGGCTGGCCGCCGATTTTGCGCTCTGCTACAAAGTATTTGCCGCCAGCAACGTCACCTATGCGAATCAGTGCCTGCTCTCGGCAGAACATATTTTCGATTTGGCGAATACTTCACCGAGCGGAAATCTGCTCACCGCAGGACCGTTTGATTTTTATCCGGAAGTCGAGTGGCGCGACGATCTGGAACTGGGGGCGACGGAGTTGTACTTCGCGCTGGAAGGCGCAACCAACCTGCCGGCCGGACTGCCGCATACGAGCGCAACGTATTATCTGCCGCTGGCCGCAACCTGGGCCAATGCTTATATCACCGGTCCGAATGATGCGGCCGATACGTTGAATCTTTACGATGTAAGCGGCCTCGCGCATTTCGAGTTGTACCGTGCCTTTGTGCTGGCCGGAAATCCGACGGGGCTGGCGACCTCGGAAGCCGCGCTGCTGGCGGACTTGAAGAAGCAACTGGACAAAGGTGTCACGCAAGCCGGCAAAGATCCTTTCGGTTTCGGATTTCCGTGGAACACCTACGACACTACCTCGCACGGCGGCGGCCTGGTGGTAATGGCGAACGAGTACGACAACCTGACCGGTTCGACCACCTACGCGGCCTACGGAACCCGCTGGCAAGCTAACGTGCTGGGAGCGAATGCCTGGGGAACGTCGTTGCTGGTCGGCGATGGCGACACTTTTCCGCTCTGCATGCAGCATCAAGTCACGAACATTGTAGATGTACCGCCCAACGGACCGCCGTTCCTGCTGGGCGCTGGGGTGGAGGGTCCGAACTCGGCCGCAGCCAAGGGAACGCTCTCGGGCATGGTAGCGTGCCCGCCGAATGGGGTCGACCAATTCGCGGTCTTCAACGGGAACGGCGCGGTGTATCAGGACAATGTGCAGTCTTACTCGACCGTAGAACCAGCCATCGATCTCACAGCCTCATCTTTTCTTGGCTTCGCCTGGGAGATTGCGGGAGCTCCGTCGGGCACTCCGTAATTCAACTTCGAAGGGGGCGCCGTGGTATCAGCCACCGCGCTCCTTGTTTCCTTCTGTGTTTGTCCTAACCCCGCTACCGTAAAGGCGGCGGCTCAGCCTTGCTGTGGAAAATTCAAGGAGAGACTCATGACACGAAAGATAGCGGTGCAGCTCTGTGCCGGCATGGCGATTCTGTTTTTGTCGGGACTGCCAGGCATGGCCCCAATCGCGAACGCACAAACGCAGATGCAAATCTATGGCGCCTGGCATTGCTATACGGACGGTTGCAGCTGGGCCTCGGTTCCGAACATGACCACCTTCGATACCGACAATCACTGGATGATCGATCGCGATCTGAACAACACATATTCGCCGTCGGTCAACCTGGTGATTCTGAGTTTTGTGGATCCCGACAAGCTGATGAATCTCACGACCGATTCGGGCGACGTCAACGGCATTCCCGTCGGCATGAATACGGCGGTGATCAACTATTTTCAGAGCCGCGGCGTGCGGGTGATGATGTCGATTGGGGGAGCCAGTTACCGGAAAAATTGGGACAAGGCGCTCGGCAGCAATCCGACTCAGCTCGGCATTAACGCTGCGAATGCGGCCAAGCAATTCAACGTGGGGATGGAAATCGATTACGAAAACAGCAGCAGTCCGAACTTGAGCGGACTGCAACAGTTCGTCAGCGCATATCGCTCACAGATTCCTTATGACGCAACCGGGGCGAACTATGCCGCGCGCCTGACCATCGACCTCGGAGATGGCGATACGTATCTGACCAAGCTGGCCGGTTATGCGGTGACCAATTGGTTGCAGACCAGCGCGCCGGTGCTGGATTACGCCAATGCCATGGTGGCGACGCAGAAGACGAGCGTTTCGACTCTGGAATCGGGATGGCAGCAGCATGTGGATGGCGACGGGACAGCGGTTGGGCCGATGGCGCCGGCAAAGCTAACAGGAAGCTTGTGGTTGGTCGGCGGCCAACCGAATTGCGATAACTTCAGCAATTCGGACCAGAATACAGCTGCGAGTTTTGTGGAAACTCTAGCGCCTGCGGGCGCGGGGACGAGCGAGGGGATGCTGGGATACATGTTCTGGGCGGCGGGGTGCCAAGGCAACGGTACGGGCTGCACGTTCCCGCCTAACACATGTCAGCTAGGAATGGGCGGAGCTATGACGGCTTTCAACGTTCCAGTTCCGATGCCGGCGCTGCGGCAGAACTGAGAATCGCCGGAAGCCAACTGCTGTACACTCGCGGGGCGGATCATTCGACCTGACTCATGGGAAGCTGCGTCCGCCCTTCGCCCCTACTGCCCTGCAACGCTCCACTCCTTTACGCGCAACTAGCGTGCTGTCGACGATATTTCCCAGGGCGTAGGCTGCAAAGATTCAGCGAGCCCAATCGTTCTGTTACAAGTCCGGATGCATCCAATGCTAAATATGACAGCTGAGGGAAATCGCGCGCGCGTTCAAGTGATTGATCCGGAAACCGCAGTTCATAACTCGAGGCAGCTTCATTGGTGGCTGGAGCAACTAGTGGCTCGGAAGGGCAGCGATCTGCTGCTGGTTTCGCATGCGGCGGCGGCGGTTCGCGTGGAGGGTGCACTGGTTGCCGTCGGCGATAGCCCGTTGACGGGGGATGAAATTGAGGCTGCGGTGCTGCCGGCGCTGGCGGAACATGCGCGGGAAGAGTATGAGCGCAACAAGATTGCGGATTCGTCGTATCGAGCCGAAGGGTTGGGAAGGTTCCGCATTAATCTGCATCGCGAGCGCGGACTTGCGGCGGCGACGGTGCGAGCGCTGCCGTCGAAAGTGCCGGGGCTCGACGAGCTTAAGTTGCCGTCGGGGGTGGGGGCTCTGGCCAGGTTGCAGCGCGGGCTGGTGATAATTGGAGGAGCGACTGGGTCGGGTAAAACCACGACGCTGGCTGCACTGGTGAACGAAATGAATCAGCACGATGCGCGGCACATTGTCACGATCGAAGATCCGATCGAGTACGAGCATGCGCATAACTTGAGCGTGATCGAGCAGGTGGAAATCGGGATTGATGCGCCGGACTTCCCTACCGCGCTGCGAGCGGCCATGCGGCAGGCGCCGGATGTGATCGTGGTCGGCGAGATGCGGGATCCGGAGACGGCGAGGATTGCGCTCTCGGCGGCGGAGACTGGGCACCTGGTATTTACTACTTTGCATACGACCGACGCGGCGTCGACGGTCTCGCGTATTGCGGATTCGTTTCCGCAGGAGCGGCAACACACCGTCCGCGCTGAGATGGCGATGGCGTTGGCGGCCATGATGACCCAGACGCTGATTCCACGGAAGAATGGCGGGCGCGTGCCGGCTGCGGAGTTGCTGATGGTGGGGTATGGGGCGCGGCAGCATATCCGCAAGAATGCGTTACAGCATTTGCAGCAGGAGATCACGATTACGCGGAAACAAGGGTCGTTCACGCTGGAGGAGTCGCTGGCGCTGCTGGTCACTCAGAACGATCTGGGACGCGAAGAGGCGATGGTGCGGGCGCTGCATCCGGAGGATCTGGATGTGATGTTGAAGGCGAAGGGATTCTAGGGTGCTTTTCCACCAGCAGACCAAATCCCAGTTCTCGCGAAGAACGGCGAGAAATAGGCCAACCGGTTCGATAGCGTTCCAAATTTTATTGCGTGGTTTCGAATTCCATGTTTTCGTCGACGGAGAGCTGGGCGGGGGTGCCTGAACCGTCGTCGCCGTTGCGGGTTGCGATTACTTTGAAACTGCCGGCGCTGGTTTCGATTTCGTAGGAGTATGGAGGGCGCTGGCGGGCGACGCTGATGTCATTATTCGAGATCAGTTCATCGAGGGAGACGTATTTGCCTTCGGCGGCGAAGTGGCGTCGCTCGGCCTGGGCGATGCTGATTAGATCGCTGCGGACGCCGGTAATGTTGATGGCGGCCTTTGGGTTATTGGCACCAGCTTCGGCCGAAGAACTCTGCATCTGCCTGGAATAGATGTACATGCCGATCGCCATCGCCATGACTACGCCAAGAAAACCAAACATGCGGCCCATAGGTCTCTCCCGGAGACAATTGCACCGCGAATCGGGAGCCGCGACAAGTAACTAGAGTTCAGGGGCGAGTTGGGTTGTGGGGTTAAGAAACGCCGCGAGCTGCGCTCGAAGGACAGCCGGGGCGCGGCTGTCCCCACATTCTTACCTATGTCCAAACACTCTTTATGTCTTCTCTTAAGAACGAAACCAACAGATTACGGAGTGAGCTCAAACACCACTCCGCAACCGTAATAGTTGGCGCAACTGCCCTTGCCCCCAGCCGAGGTTGTACCGAAGAGATTGCCGGCGCTGTCGCGGGTCAAGCCCGCCATGGGCCAAATTCCATCGATGAATTCATTCCCAGTGTTGAAGCTGTGAAGCAAGCTATAGACACCGTGGCTGCTCACTTTAAAAACACCACCCCACTGAGCAGCTCCGCCGTAGAGCGTCGTGCCGTAGAGATTACCCGCCGGATCCAAAACCAAGGTCGAGATCGGACCATAACCAGTATCGACATAGGCGAAGTTGTAGAGCACAGTCAAACTACCAGACGGGTTGACTTTGAAGACCGTACCGCAACCGGTGTGTCCAGGATCGCAATTCAGGTTACCTCCTGCGGAGGTTGTGCCATAGAGGTTGCCTTGAGAGTCGCGGGCCAAGCCGGCATCCGGGAACGCGCCGTCGGCACCGTCAGTAAAGGAGTACAGAACTGTCTCATAGCCGCTGGGGTCAACTTTGAAAACGGTTCCGCAGCCCTCGCCTCGACCGCAACTAAGATCGCCGCTTTTTAAGGTGGTGCCGTAAAGATTTCCCTCGGCGTCAGTAACTGGAACGACAGAGTATGGAAGGGAACCGTCTGCCCCACCGGTAAAGCTGTAGAGAACGCTCTCAACGCCGGTGGGAGTAACTTTGTAGACGGTGCCGCAGCCGCCCGAGCATCCGGTACCACCCTGATAAGTCGTACCGTAGAGGTTGCCTGCTGCATCCGCGGCCAGACCAGCTAGCGGCTGCGCGCCATCGGCTCCGCCGGAAAAGCTGTGCAGGATCGTCTCCTGCCCTGTCGGACTCAGCTTGAACACCGTTCCACAACCTCTCACGAAGAAAACGAAGCAATTGTAATCGCCGCCATTCTGCGTGGTGCCGTAGAAATTGCCCGCCGCATCCTGAATCAAAGGACCGATGGTGGGAGTTCTGCCGTCTGGGGTCGTGTTCGTGAAGCTGTACAGGGTGCTCTCGTTGCCCTGACTGGTAAGCTCGAAAATATTTCCGAGCTTCGAGGGACCGCCGATTTGCGTGGTGCCGTAGAGGTTGCCGTTCACATCAAGCAAGGCAGAAGGATTGCCGCCGCCTGGCTGATTTGGGAAGCGCAGGAGGATTTTGAAGGTTTGCGCTGATGCGGGAGCGGCGAGGAGAAATGCAGCCACAGAACAAAGAAGGAGCGATGGAATGCGCTTCATGGGAGATACCTCCGCGAGAAGCGAATTTTAGTATGCGTCTTTTGGGCTGGATAGAGTCTTTCCGCTCCGTGACGGTAATTGCACAGTGGGTATGACCATTCATTACCACCTTGGAGAACCTATCCCCGTCCCTCCGGGAGTCGGTCCCGTCACTCGTTTCTCGGATGCGGCTTCACGCCCAGTAGGTGCGGTCGAGGCTGCGGTATTGGATGGCTTCGGCGATGTGTTTGGGTTCGAGATTGGTCGCGGCTTCGAGGTCGGCGACGGTGCGGGCGACTTTCAAGATGCGGTCGTGGGCGCGGGCGCTCAGGCCTTGCTGGGTCATGGCGCGTTCGAGCAGGCGTTCGCAGTCGGTGGAGAGTTCGCAGTGAGTGCGGATATGGCGGGAGGACATTTGCGCGTTGCAGTAAAGTTTTTCGCGGGATGCGGAGAAGCGCGTCAGTTGCTTGTGGCGGGCGCGGATTACGCGTTCACGGATGGTGGCGGAGTTTTCGGGTTCGTGGGTGGAGCGCATCTCTTTATAGTTTACAGCGGGGACGTCGATGTGGATGTCGATGCGGTCCATGAGCGGGCCGGAGATTTTTGAGACGTAGCGCTGGATCATGGGCGTGGTGCACTGGCAGTCGCGGGTGCGGTCGTTGTGGAACCCGCAGGGGCAGGGGTTCATGGCGGCGGCGAGCATGAAACGCGCGGGGAAGGTCAGCGACATCGATGCGCGGGCGATGCTGACCGTGCCATCTTCGAGCGGCTGGCGGAGGACTTCGAGGACGTTGCGGGGGAATTCGGGAAGCTCGTCGAGAAAGAGCAGGCCGTTGTGGGCGAGGGAAACTTCGCCGGGACGCGGGATCACGCCGCCGCCGATGAGACCGGCGTCGGAGATGGTGTGGTGGGGCGAGCGGTAGGGGCGGGTTCCGACTAGTCCACTGCCCTGGTCGAGCACGCCGGCGACGCTGTGAATCTTGGTGGTTTCGAGGGCTTCTTCGAAAGTGAACGGAGGCAGAATCGTCGGCATGCGCTTGGCCAGCATGGTTTTGCCGGAGCCGGGCGGCCCGATCATGAGGATGTTGTGGCCTCCAGCGCAGGCGATTTCGATGGCGCGCTTGGCGGTCTGCTGGCCGCGGACATCTTTGAAGTCCACGAAGAATTGTTGAGATTCGCGCAGGAGCGAGTCACCGTCGGACTTGATTGGGACGATGCCGTTGCCCGAGTTGACGAAGTGAATCACGTCGAGCAGCGAGCGCACGGGATAGACATCGAGACCCGAGACCATCGCCGCTTCTTTGGCGTTGGCCTCGGGGACGACCATGCGAGCGATCTTTTTTCCGCGGGCTTCGATGGCAATGGGGAGGGCTCCACGAACGCCGCGGACGCCGCCGTCGAGCGAGAGTTCGCCGACGAAGAGGCAGTCGCCAATATCTTTTTTGGTTAAGCCCCCATACGCGCCGACGATGCCGAGGGCCATGGGCAGGTCGAAGCCGGAACCTTCTTTCTTGATGTCGGCGGGGGCAAGGTTGATGGTGATGTGGGTGGGCGGAATGTCGTAGCCGCAGTTCTTGAGGGCGGCGCGGACGCGGTCGCGGCTCTCTCGCACGGCGGCGTCGGGCAGGCCCACGGTGTGGAAATGGTCCTGATCGCACTTGATGCCGGAGCAGTCGACCTCCACCTGAATAATGTTGGCGTCGATACCGTAGACGGCGGCGCTGAGAGTCTTGTAGAGCATGGGCAGTTCGCGGATCCAGATCCCAGAGAACGCGAGAAATGGGGCACCCGGGCACACTAGGGCTTAGCCTCGCATTGAGGGCCAGGTAGATACATTACGGGTGCAGGAGCGGCGCTGGCTGTGACGGATGTCACTAAGGGCTGTGGAAAAAGCCGCGCCTTTGAGGTCCCGCGCCGGGATACTGACGAGTAGATTTCTGGTTCCCCCCCAAGCTTCCAAAGACGTTTGTACTTCTCCGTACGTATAGAATTAGGTGACCTCAGTAAAGGATGGCCTTTCGGGAATGACCCTCAACCCAGTGAACACCCCGCCTACGCCACGCCCTCCCGGAAAGCTGGAACGAGAAGAATCTCAGCTATGGCGATGGGTGCTGGGGTTCCTGATATTTCTTTCGGTCGCTCTGACCGCGCTGCTGTGGGAACGCCTGGAAAACATTCCTTACTCGCTGCGTGCAATTCCGATCGGCGTGCTGGTCCTTTCCGTGCTGTTTGCCGTGTATGCCTACGGGCGACGGCGGGAAGTCGGCGAACTCAAAGTCTTGCTGCGCGGTTTGCAGGAGCACGTTGGCGCAGCGCCATCTGAAGAACAACTGGATCAGCTCAGCCAGGTGATCATGCGGTCGCAACGCAACTTCAAGGAGTTGATCGACTCCTTCGATGACCCGGCATGCGCGGTGTCGCTCGATGGCTCCTTGCGGACCGTGAACAAGCGCATCACCGAATTGACAGGATTGACTTATACCGAACTGGTAGGGCGGAAGGTCTACGACTTGATTGAAGAGCCATCCCAGGAAGAAGTGGAACACGGCCTGGGACGATTTCTGGAGAAGAAACGCTGGGCGGGAACGGTGCGCTTGCGGCTGAAGAGAAGTGCGCGGCCGCTTTACTTTGAATCCGTGGTGAATGCGATTGTCAAAGGCGACGAGGTGGTGGGCGCAAGCATTCTGGGCCGCGATGTAACCGAACTGCGCGAAAAGGAATTGCGTTTCACCGAATTATTCGAAACCTTGCAGGAGGGCGTGTACTTCAGCTCGCCCGAAGGTGAATTGCTGGACGCCAATCCCGCGCTGGTGAACATGTTGGGATATGCGGAGAAGAGTGAACTGCTGACGGCCGAGGCAGCGGCATTGAATTTCGACGCGGGCCAGGCCGTGCTGGGGCGCGCGGTTGACGATCGTGGCGGCGTGCGCACGCGCGAGGTCAAACTGCGGCGCAAGGATGGAAAGGCGGCGGTCTTTCTGGATTCGTCGCGGGCGGTGTGGGACACGTCGGGAAACATTATTCGTTACCAGGGAACGCTGGTGGACATCACAGAAAGGCGGCGGATGGAACGGCAACTGGCGCAGCAAGAGGAGTTTCGCGGCCGGCTGCTGGAAAGTTTTCCGGATCTGATTTTGGTGGTAGATCTCGAGGAGCGCTATACCTTTGTCAGTTCGAGGGCGCGTGATCTTCTGGGCTACGAGCCGCAGGATATGCTGGGAAAGAAGATATCGGAACTGGACGATCATTCGCCGGAGCTGGCTTCTCTTTACCACGACGTGGTTTCGGGCCAGCAAGTTTTCGCATCGGCAGAATATGGAGCGAGGCACCGCGATGGAAGCTGGCGGACCATGCGCGCCTCGGGCAGCCAACTCGTGGACGCCGACTCGAAGATCAGCGGCGTAATTGTTTCGGTGCGCGATATTACGGTCGAACGAAAGCTGGAACAGCAGGTCGTGCAGAGCGAGCGACTGGCGGCAATGGGAGCGATGATTGGGGGTGTCGCGCATGAATTGAACAACCCCTTGACCAGCATCATGGGCGTGAGCGAACTCCTGCAGGACACCGAGACGAACGAAACCTCTCGCAAGCAACTGGCGATGTTGCAGCAGCAGGCGCGGCGCGCCGCGGAGATTGTGCAGAACCTGACCTATTTCTCGCGGCCACCGGCGCCGGGCAAGAGCAAGATCAATCTGGTGGAAGTGGTGGAGCGCACGTTGAATCTGCACGCCTACTCACTGCGCAAGAACAATATTACAGTCGATTTTCTAAAAGAAACCGGGGTGCCTTATGCGCTGGGGGATCCGCATCAGCTAATGCAGATTTTTCTGAATCTGATTCTGAACGCGGAGCAGGCGATCCGCGATGTGCGGGACAAGGGGACGCTGCGGATTCGATTGGGCAAGGGCGAAGGCACGGTGTGGGTGAGCTTTCACGACGACGGGCCGGGCATCCCGAAGGAAAATTTGCCGAGCATTTTCGATCCGTTCTACACCACGAAGAGGCCGGGACGCGGCACAGGATTGGGCCTGAGCATTTGCAAGTCGGTGATGAAAGAGCATAACGGCAGCGTGGAGGCAGCAAATTCTCCCGAGGGAGGAGCGGTGTTTACGGTGACGTTGCCGGTGGGGGCATTGAGTTAAGGCTTCTTCTCGGCGGTGTAGGTCATCGTGCCGCCGCGTTGCTTATCTGCGGATTCCACTCGCATCGACTTTCCGTCTTTGGAGACCGTAAAGCGGGCAACGGTCATCACTGTTCCGTCCTGCTTGTCAGTTTCCTCCATCGTGTATTCGTCAATGGGCCGCAGCGAAACCGTGGCGTGGCCATCTCTGTCGATGGCATAATCTTTGCCGTCAAACTTCGCTTCGTAACTTTGGCTGCCATCGGAAATCTTCATTCCGTCGGCGGTGCTCTGGTAGGTCGTGATCGTTCCTGCTGCTGTGGCGTTCTCGACCGTCTGCATGCTCCATTTCCCCGAGAGCGCGTGCGTGCCGGCAGGACCCTTGGCCACGCGTGTAAAGCCCGCTTTGCCCGTGACGGTTTCCGCTTCACCGATGTTTGTGAAATCCTCAGCCATGGTGAAACCGTCTTGAGACACGGTTTCGACGCAACTGAATGTGGGCAGCCCATCTTTTTTCATGGTGAACTTGACCGCGTGATCGTCGACGATGCGCACGGTAATTGTGTCGAAGTAGGGGTGACCGGCGACTTTCTGGTCGGTCCCGTCCGCCTTTACGTCAACTTTCGGGACGCAAGTCAGGCAGTGGTACATGCCTTTGTCGATGACATATTCTTCGGGTGCGCCGGCAAATTGCAGAGTGTCCATCTTCATTTCCCACGTTCCGTCGAAACGGCTTTGGGCCAGGGCGGCAGAGATTAGCGATAGGAGGAGAGCGAGATGCTTCATGGGATCACGGTTTGGGACGCAGGATTTCGATACGGGGCTCGCGGGCTTCGCCCCGCTCGAACGGCCGAGGCGGCCGTCGCCACCTGGGCATTTGCCAGCGATCGCGCATCTTGGCCACATGAGCATTGCCAGCGGCTACACATTCTTAGCGCTCTTACTTAGCGCTCGACGGCCATGGCTACAGCGTTACCGCCGCCGAGACAGAGGGCGGCGATGCCGCGGTGGACGTCGCGGCGGATCATTTCGTAAATCAGCGTGACCAGGACGCGAGCACCGCTTGCGCCGATGGGGTGTCCGATGGCAACGGCTCCGCCATTAACGTTGACTTTGTCGGGATTCAGGCCAAGTTCGCGCATCACGCCCAGCGCCTGTACTGAGAAGGCTTCGTTCAGTTCGTAGAGATCGACGTCTTCATTCTTCCAGCCTGTTTTTTCCCAGATAGTGCGAACTGCGCCGACGGGGGCCATCATCACCCACTTGGGTTCGACGCCGCTAGTAGCTTGCGCCACGATGCGGACCATGGGCTTCGCGCCGAGTTCCCGTGCGCGCTTCGCACTGGTCACGACTACGGCCGCAGCACCGTCGTTGACGCCAGGCGCGTTGCCAGCGGTAACAGTTCCGTCTTTCTTGAAGGCAGGCTTCAGCGATCGCAGCACTTCGATGGTCGTGTCTTCGCGAGGGCCCTCGTCTTTATCGAAGATGGTGAGCGGCGCGCCTTTCTTCTTCGCAGGAATCTCGACAGGAATAATTTGTGACTTAAACCGGCATTCTTTGATTGCAGAGAGCGCCTTGCGATGTGAGTTCAGCGCGAACTCGTCCTGCTCTTCGCGGGTGATGCCATATTTTTCGGCGACGTTCTCGCCGGTGATGCCCATGTGGTAGTCGTTGTAGATGTCCCACAAGCCGTCGTGAACCATGGAGTCGACGATCTGCGCGTTGCCCAGACGATATCCCTTGCGCGCTTGCGGCAGGAGATAGGGGGCGTTGGTCATGGATTCCATTCCACCGGCGACGACTACGGAACTGTTTCCGGTCTGCACCGCTTGCGCGGCGAGCGCGACAGATTTCAATCCCGAGCCGCATACTTTGTTTATTGTCATGGCACCTGTCGCGGGAGAGAGTCCGCCGTAAATGGCAGCTTGCCGCGCGGGATTCTGGCCGAGTCCAGCGGTGACGACGTTACCCATAATGCATTCGTCGATTTTTGCAACCTCGACACCGGATCGTTTGACTGCCTCACGCACGACGAGGGCGCCGAGTTGCGGCGCGCTGAAATCGGAGAGGCTGCCCTGAAATTTTCCCACCGGCGTGCGGCAGCCGGAAATGATAACTATATCGTCAAAAGAGGCCATGAATCACGCTCCCGCGAAGATCTCGCGCTACTCATTATAGATGTAGGGGCGCTGGAATGCGTCGCACACAGAGCGAGGACCGAGCCGGAGTGGAGGGATCGAGGCGAGGAGGAATCTTCTGTGAGATCGCAACCGTCGAGCGAATCGCGCGGGTGCTCAACTGACGAAATCGCGGGCGACGCGGTGCCACGCGAAAATTTCTTCTTGAGTCTTGTTGTCGACGCTCTCTCGCTGTGACTTTGGTATCACGACTTGCGCAGAGCGATCGTCATTTTTCTCTTGACTTCATTTTTCATTAACTCTATGTTTCAAATAGTTGCAACAGAACATCGCTGCAACATTTTCCATGAAAAATGGAAGGGAGAATAGAACCATGGCAACCAAGAAAAAGGCAAAAAAGAAAAAGAAGCATTAAGAAGTTTTGTAAAAGGCAAAAAGGGGACGCTCAAGAGCGTCCCCTAAGTTTTTGTGCGCGCTAGGTTGCGCGAACCGTCGCAATTTCCGCGTTATGCGGAATCCGCTTCTCTTTCTCGGGACACAGACTGCGGTAGGCGCAAAAATTGCAGTGATTTCCGGGCTTCGCGGGAAAGAGGCCATCGGCAATTCCCGCGGCCACTTTTTCCACGAGCTCGCGGGCATTCATTAATTCGGATTCCGCGCGAGTCGTGATCACCGGGACGTTCTCTTCCAGGTTGTGAAAGATGAGAGCGCTGACCTTGTATCCCCACTTTTCTTTAGCGGCGATCGCATAAAGCGACAACTGCAAACTCTTATCGGCAATTTCCTGATCGCGCGCCTTTCCCGTCTTGTAGTCGATGATAGCGACCGTGCCGTCGGGGCGACTGTCGATGCGGTCGATTCTGCCTGCGACCGTGGTCTCGCCGATCTTGATCTCAAAAGTCTCCTCGGTATGCAGCACCTGTTCGGCGGGGATGGATCGCGCTGCAGCCAGGAAGTCGCGTAACTGAGTGAGGCCCAACTGCTCGTAGAGTTCGTGCTGGTAGGATTCCTGGATCCTGGCATCGACGAGATCCTGCCGGAAAAGGTCCAGCAACTCTTCGTCGGTCTTCGGGCGTCCGGCGCGGATGGAATCGAAATAAGTCTTGAGGACGCGATGAACTGCGGCGCCGTACTGCATAGCGGCGGCCGGCTTGGCGGGAATGCGCCAGTCGCGCTCCAGCTTGAATCGAAGTCCGCAGCGCTCATAGGTGTCGACCGCCGAGGCGCTGAGGCGTTTGTGTAGTCCCTCGAGCACCGGCAATTCGAACCAGACGTTCGTCTGCGACTCGGCTGGAAAAATAACGGACGTGCCAGCCGTGATGTCAAGCGTAGCCTGCGCGCCCGCCGCCGGAGTGGCTCGAAACCAGCGGTCAAGCGAACGATTCGCCATCAACTTGCGCAGATATCCGGTGGGAGTTTTATCGGTCTTTCCTTTGCCTTCGTTAGCGTAGATGTGCAGCGAATCGCGGGCGCGGGTCATGGCGACGTAGAAGAGACGGCGTTCTTCCTCGTCGTGCAGCGTCTTATCGTCGGCGCCGGTCTGGGAGTCAGGATCTCGCAGCTCCCGCGGGAAAGCCACCAGCGTTTCCTTGAAAAACGTAGGGAAGGAGGCCGAGTTGGCGCGGAGAATGAATACGTGGGGAAATTCCAGACCCTTGGCTCCGTGCACTGTCATCAGTCGAACCGCGTTTTCGGTCTCGACCGGCTGAAGAGGAATCGGGCCACCAGCCTCGCGAAAATATCCGAGATAGTCGACCAGTTCTTCCAGTTCGGTGGTCTGGTTAAGCGCCTTGCCTTCCCATCCGGACACGAAGTTCAGAGCGGATTGCAAAATGGGCGAGGCGGCGTCGAGCACAAATTGCTGCACGATGACGTCGAGGGCCTGGCGCGCTTTCGCTTGCTTTTGCAGAATTTGCTGGCGGCAGCTCTCGATAGCGGACAGTACGGCCGCGCCCCCATTGACGCGGTCGAGGACTGAAGAGAGCGGCACGGCTTTGCCTTCGCGGTTATCGCGCGAGATCGCCCGCAGAACCTGACGCAGTTGCTCGGGATCGACGTGGAAGCAGGGCAGGGCGGCGACGCGAAACAGGCTGACGTCGTCGGCGGTGGAGACAACGGCGTTGAGGCAGGCGAACAAGTCGCGTACTTCCGGCGTGTCGGAGATGTCCATGCTTTCGATGACAAACGGAATCTCGGCTTCAGCCAACTCCTGGACGACCTCGTCACGGTGACTATGCGAGCGGTAGAGGACGCCGAAGTCGGACCATTTGCATTTCGACTTCTTCTGTGCGTCGCGGATGAAACTGACCAGATCGGGCCCCTCGGCCTTCTTGCTGGCAAGAATGATCGCCGATACCGGAGGGCTGAAAAGTTGCGTGCCGGCAGCGACGGCTTCTTCTTCGCGAGCCGACAGCAGGGGCGAGCGCTGATAGGCCAGAGCAGCGTCGGGATGTTTCGTAAACACAGACGGATTGTCGTCGATTACCGCAAACGCAGTTCGGAGGATCGGCGTGGTGGAGCGCCGATTCTTGTCGAGGACTACGAGTCTGGCCGCAGGGAATGTTCGACGAAATAATTCGAAGGCTTCGCTGGAGGCTCCACGAAAACGATAGATGGATTGGTCGGGATCGCCGACGGCGAACAGATTCCCATCGGGGCCGGCGAGACGGGAAAGAATCTTGATCTGCGCGAAGTTGGCGTCTTGAAACTCGTCGGCGAGAATGAAACGGGCGCCGCGGCGAGCCTCGGCAAGCACGGCTTCATGGTTGTGCAGCAGCGCATGCGCGCGGGTGATCATGTGGCTGAAGCTGCCAAGATTTTCGTCCAGGAGCCAGCGCTCCATGGTGGTGAAGATGCTGGAGATCTCGCGGCAGCGCCCGAGAACTTCGTCGCGCTCCAGAACGTTCTTCGATTTCATCACGCGTGGGACGGGAACTTCGCCGCGTTCAAGTTGATCGACGTACTGCGCATAGCGCTCGGCGGTCACCAGTTCGTCGTGACAGCGGCTGACGAACTCCAGAAGATCATTGAGAAACTGGCCGATATTGGCGGCGCGGATGTAGTGCTTGAGATGCAGGTCGCGAATGCGACGGCGTAAATAGATCCACAGATCTTTTTCGTCGAGCACGCCGAAATCCCGGTGGACCCGCTTCAGCAGCTTGAGGCAATAGTCGTGAAAGGTCAGGGCCTTTACCGCTTTACTCCCCAGCAGCTTGCTCACGCGTTCCTGCATTTCATCGGCGGCATTGACGGTGTAGGTGAGGGCCAGGATTTCTTCGGGATGGGCGTGACCTTCTTTCACCAGGCGGGCGATGCGGTTGACGAGCACCGATGTCTTTCCTGTGCCTGCGCCGGCAACCACCAGCATGGGTCCGTGGACGTGTTCGATGGCCTGGCGCTGACGATCGTCGGGAATAAACGCGGCGGGGCGGGAGTTAGACTTTGGCGGCATTGCGCTCAGGATACCATTCGCGGGAAAGAAGGTGCGGACTGGATGCACCGACAGATTCGGGTGGGATGCCTCGACATTTTCTCGCTATAGTCGCGGCGGGCAGGACGCTCGACCGGACCTCCGTCGGGACGGCGGCGCTATGTAAGGGCGATCGCTACGGCAGAGATGGCGGCGGTCTCGGCGCGGAGGATTGTCGGGCCGAGTGACGCCGAAATCCATCCGTCTTTGTGAAAGAGCTGTAGCTCGTCATGGGCCCAACCGCCTTCGGGACCGATGGCTAGAGCGATCTGCTTTGAAGAACGGTCCAGGACATCGCGCAGCATCGTTTGGTGTTCCGATTCGGCGAGGACAATTCGCAAGGCGCTGGGCTCAAGTCCAATCGCGTCTGCCAGCTTGATTGGCGACGCAATCTCGGGTGGAACGGCGCGGCGCGATTGTTCGGCGGCCTGAAGGGCGAGCCTGCGCCAGCGCTCGGCTCGCTTGGCTGCGGCCTGGGCCAGGTGCGCGTCGGTGCGGCGCGCGATCACAGGAACGATTTGCGCGACGCCGAGCTCCGTGCATTTCTCGATCGCCCATTCCATTCGATCAAATTTGAAGATAGCGAGCAGCAAGGTGAGGTCGGCGACGAGAGCGGAGGCAATTTGTTCCCCGAGTTCGAACGCGACGCGGCTGTCTTCAATTTGTGCGACGCGTCCCAGGCGCACGACGGGGCCGGTTGCGATGTCAAATTCCTGGCCGACGCGGGCGCGGAGAACGCGAATCAGATGATCTGCGTGTTCACCGGTCACGGCGGCGTGCGTCTCTGAGAATTCGTCGGCGATCCATCGGCGTCGGGTCATGCCATCAACGGCGTACGGCAGCGCCTAAAGGCGCGATTCAATTGTCGGCGCGAACGGCATCGCTGAAGCGATGCCCTGATACGAATCTGATTCTGCCATGATGCGAATCTGATTCACCTAGTAATTGAACACGTCCGAAAAACCCCTACCCGAACATGCTATCCGAACATGTCTTTCACTTTTCCGAGCAGCGAGCGCAACAACGGCTGATTATCGACCTTCGCGAGCCCATCGAGTTCCTGCAGCAATTCCTTTTGGCGCTTGTTCAGCTTAGTCGGAACCTGCACGCGGAACTCAACGTACAAATCGCCCTTCCCGTGACTGTTCAGCACGGGCACGCCTTTGTTGCGGATGCGGAAGGTTGCGCTGGGCTGCGTGCCTTCGGGAATTTTAAGAGCGTGCTCGCCTTCCATCGTCGGCACTCGAATCTCCGCGCCCATAGCGGCTTGTGTGACGGATATCGGCACGACGCAGTGCAGATCGTTGCCTTCGCGGGCAAAGAAAGGATGCTCTTTGACATGCAGCACGACGTATAAATCACCGGCGGGCCCGCCGAACTGGCCCACTTCGCCTGCGCCCGCAAAGCGGATGCGCGTTCCGTCTTCAACACCCGCGGGAACTTTGGCGTCGACCGTGCGCTGGCGCAGAATGCGGCCTTCGCCCTTGCACTTCGGGCACGGATCGGTGATGACATTACCGGTACCCTGGCAGGTGGGACAGGTGCGAGCAATGCTGAAGAATCCCTGCTGGTAGCGCACTTGGCCGCGCCCGTTGCAGGATCGGCAAGTCGCAGGTCCCTTGCCCGGCGCTGAGCCAGCGCCATGACACTCTTCGCAGGCTTCGTGGCGGCGAACCGTAACGCGCGACTCTGTACCGAAGAATGCTTCTTCGAATTCCAGAGTCAAATCTTCGCGCAGATCGGCGCCGCGTTGAACCCGGCTGCGTTTTCGTCCGCCACCTCCGCCGAACATGTCTCCGAAGCCGAAAAACTCTCCGAAGATATCGCTGAAGTCCTGGAAGACCGTGGGATCGAAGCCTGCACCTTGGCTCGCGCCGCCGAGTCCGGCGTGGCCATAGCGGTCATATACGGCGCGTTTGTCAGTGTCGGCGAGCACGGCGTAGGCCTCGCTGACTTCTTTAAATCTTTCTTCCGCATCCGGATTATTGGGATTGCGGTCGGGATGGTACTGAAGCGCCAGCTTGCGATAGGCGCCTTTCAGTTCCACTTCGGTCACCGTGCGGGTCACGCCCAGGACTTCGTAGTAGTCGCGTTTTGCGTTCGTGGTCAGAATGAAAAACCTTTCTTGAACGTCTGGCAATGCCCGCTTCGTCGTGCCGGACTCCCCAGCGGCTAAAGCCGAGACATGCTTTCAGCCTAACGGCACGACTGAAGTCGTGCCCTTCCCAGCGCCATATCGACCCCGTGCCAAATCGTTCCAGCGCCATATCATCTCAGCACCATATCGATCCAGCGCCGTATCTACTTTAGGAATTCTTTGCGACCTTCACCATCGCGGGGCGCAGCAGGCGATCTTTAATCTTGTAACCGCGCTGCAATTCCTCCAGCACCTCGTGGTCGGGAGCGTCAGTGGTTTCCACCATTTCGATGGCCTCGTGCACATGCGGATCGAACTGTTCGCCCTTGGCTGGAATCGCGCGGACGCCCAGTTTTGTCAGCGCATCCTGCAACTGCCTATAGATGAGTTCGACTCCGCTGCGAAAATCGCCCGGTTCCGACTTCACCTGTAACGCTCGCTCGAAGCTGTCGAGCACCGGCAGCAGCGGCCGGATGGAGTCGGCGGCGGCGTAGTCGCGAAAATCCTGTTGCTCTTTCGTCGCCCGGCGGCGGGCGTTTTCGAATTCGGCTTGCGCGCGCGCCAGGCGGTCGAGTAGAGAATCGCGCTCGGCCTTCAGCTTTTGCAACTCAGCTTCCGGTCCTGCCAACTGGCCGACCGTGGTTCCGCCGCCAGCGGATTCCCTGGGATTCTCGTCGCCATCGGCGGGAGGAAGTTCGTGATCTAAATGAAGTTCCGTCATTTCTCTTTCCGATTGTCCGTTTGCTTTCTTCATAACTACCTGCGTATTACTCCGATTCGTTCAGGATCTTGTCGAACAGCCGCGCGATGTAGGAAACCGCGGTCATCGTGTGCTGATAATCCATGCGCGTGGGGCCGATTACGGCCAGCGAACCCATGACTTGGTTGCCGGAGTGCGCGGGAGCACCAATTAGAACGAAATTCTGCATCGACGGCAAAGTCTGGTCGAGGCCAATCACGACTCGCACCGCTTCCTGCTTTACATCGAGATAAGCGCCGAGCAACTGGACGACTTTTTCCTTTTCTTCCAGCGTCTTCAGCATTTCCTGAAGGCGCTGGCGGTCTTGATCTCCTGTAACAAGGTTCGATGCGCCCTCGATGAAAACGACTTGCGAGCCCTGCTCGTGGGCCAGCGCGCCTTGTTTATAGAGTTGCTCGATCGAGTGCATCAGGCGATCGTATTCGCTGCGTTCCTGCTCCAGGCGGCGGGCGAGTTCGGCGCGCATCGACTCCATGGTCCAGCCGCGGAAGTTTTCGTTGATGTAGCGGGCGGCCATGTCGAGTTCCGACTGCGACAGATCGAGCCGCAGCACGCGGTCGCGGACCAGGCCGGAGCGCGTGACCAGCACGGCCAGCACTTTCTGATCGCCAAGGCGCGAGAAATATACGTGCTCAAGCGCGTTCTTCGGACCGCTGGTCGCGACAGTCACGCCGACGTTGCGCGAAATCAGCGAGAGCACGTGCGAAGTGCGCTCCATGAATTCCTGCACGTCGGTGACGCCGGCCAGCGAGTCGGAGATCATAGCCTCTTCCTGCGGCGCGAGGCGGGCGGTGCCGGAGATCTGCTCGACGTAATAACGATAGGCCTCGGTGGTCGGAATGCGGCCGGCGGAGGCGTGCGGCTGCTCGAGGAATCCGGCGTCGGAGAGGTCGGCCATCACGTTGCGGATGGACGCGGGGCTCAGGCCTTCGCGATTCGAGCGCGCAAGCGTGCGCGAGCCGACCGGCTCACCGGTCGAGATAAACGTCTCGACCAGCGCGGTCAGGATTTCGCGTTCGCGCGTTCCGATATTGGGGTCAGCAGGCATACGGCGCTTGTGTCAGTTATATCAATCGCAGCGGCGGAGGGGGAGATACCGCTACGATTCATTCTACCTAACTATATTTAGATGCAGAAGGTTGGGTTTCGGAGCAAGGGTGCGCCGTTTGGATTCCGGACGAGGGGTGACTTTCAACCTTTCGACCCCAGATGACTCTAATGCGTGACGCGGAAAGTGCTGCTGCTGGTGAGCGTGCCGCTGGGAGTCGTGACGACGACCGGGCCAGTCGTTGCGCCGCTCGGAACAATCGCTGTCATGTACGTATCAGAGACGACCTTGAAGCTCGCAGCTGCGACGCCGTTGAATGTCACAGCCGTTGCGCCCCTGAGCCCTTGTCCGAGAATCTGTGCGGATTTCCCGACCTTAGCAGTCGGCTGCACGAAGGCGATGAACGGACCGATCCCGCCATTTAGGCGGAAGACCGCGCCCTCCTCGCCCGTCCCACCCCCGATCGTAATGCCATAGAACATTCCGTTGGTATCTTGGGTTAGCCCGCCGTAAAGACCGCCTCCGTCAGCACAGTCCACCTCGGAACAAAAATAATGCAGCATAGTCAGTACCCCCATTGGGGCAAGCTTGAAAACTGTTCCGCAGCCAGGTGTAAAGAGGCCGCTGCAGTACCTGCCAGCGCCTCCTTCCCAAGTTGTTCCGTAAAGATTCCCATCAGTGGCCCCAATGAGAGGAGCGGTTGGAAATTTCCCGTCACAGAAGTTGTAGATAGTGGTCAGAGTACCGGTGGGTGTGATTTTGAAGGCTGTGCCCGTTCGTTCTCCGTAGTAGCAGGTGTAGATCCCGCCACTCTCCGTTGTTCCGTAGAAGTTCCCGTCGGTGGCTTGCATCAAGGCGGCCGCTGGCGTTTGGCCATCGATGCAGTTTGCCTGGGCGCAAAAATTATAAAGCGTCGTTAGTTCTCCTGCGGGCGTGATTCGGAAGATTGTTCCGCCGCTGTAAGCTCCGCCTTGAGCGGTTGTCCCGTAGAGATTTCCATCCGTGCCTTGAATTACACCGCCATTCGGATTCCACCCGTCCGCGCCAGTAAAGCTGTGCAGCGTGGTAAACCCTTGCTTCGGACTGATCTTGAAGATCGTCCCGCAACCCGGAACATACAGATTGGTACAGTTCCCGCTGCCACCGTATTCTGTCGTGCCGTAGAGGTCGCCGTTTGTCCCTTGCGTCAAGGCTCCGGCGGGATTCGCGCCATCAGTGAGAGCAAAATCATGGAGCGTCGTCAGCACCCCATCCATGGTGATCTTGAAGACCGTTCCGCAGTCCGTGCTGCAGAGACCGAAGCCCCACGTGGTGCCATAGAAGACTCCGTCTGTGCCCAGAAGCAGCCCCGCATAAGGATAAGCGCCATCGGGGCAAGTGTCCCCCTGAGCGCAGAAGGAGTAAAGACTCGTTATCGCACCGCCAAGGCTCATGCGGAACACCGTGCCAAAGCGACTCGACCCTCCAGTCACTGTGGTTCCGTACAGATTGCCGTCCGTCCCCTGTACGAGAGAGACGTATTGTGGATAGGAGCCGTTCGTCCCGTTGAAACTAGCGAGCGTTTTGAATTGTGCCGACGACGAAATGGTGAGTGCCGTGCAGAACGCAGCGGCGAGGCACGCCGATCTTAAGAACGACGGAGTGCTTCGCAGGACGATTCGATTCACGGTATGCCCCTCTTCTGCGCGACTTCCGCGCCCGGATGCGCAAGCGATTGTACATCTCGGGGAGGATGCCGGGGAGGGTGAAAGAACTTGCAGGTTGTGGGTCTACTGATCCGATGCGCGCTGACATGCAGAACAGGCAATGACAGTTGTTGATCCCCGACTTCCCACGCCCCGAGGCGCATTAGTGACAAAGGTTCCGCCCCTTCTCGTAAATCGAGAGTGAGCGTATCGTCAGATGTTCACTGGGTCTAACTGCACAGCCATGAAAGCTAAACCACACATCGCAGTCATCGGCGCTGGAGCTTTCGGGGGGTGGACGGCGCTGCATCTGCTGGAGCGCGGGGCGCGGGTTACGCTGCTGGACGCGTGGGGGCCGGGGAATTCGCGGGCGTCTTCGGGCGGGGAGACGCGGATCATGCGCGGGACTTACGGGCCCGATCAGCCTTATACCGAGATGGCGGCGCGGGCGCTCAAACTGTGGGCGAAGTATGAGCGGCGCTGGAAGCGGCAGTTTCTGCATCGCACGGGCGTGCTGTGGATGGCTTCGGGGAATGACGACGGGTTCGAGCGGGGATCGATTGAGTCGCTGGGGGCGGCGAAGATCAAGTTTCAGGAACTGTCATCGGCGCAGATGAGGAAGCGCTGGCCGCAGATTAACTTTGAGGGGATTACGTGGGGCATCTTCGAGCCGGAGTGCGGATATCTCGACGCGCGGGCCAGTTGTCAGGCGGTGGTTGAGGCATTCGTTGCGGCGGGCGGCAAGTATCGGCAGCTCGCGGTATTGAAGGAAGGGCTGGAGGGCGGTGTCGAGCATGGGAAGCCGCTTGGGCTGGCGCTTTCGGACGGTTCTCTGCTGAAGGTCGACCGCTATGTGTTTGCCTGCGGGCCTTGGCTGGGCAAGCTATTCGCGCAGGCGATTGGCAATCTCGTGCAGGCTACGAAGCAGGACATGTTTTTCATTGGCACGCCTGCGGGGGACGATCGATTCAGCGACGAGTATCTTCCTGTCTGGGGAGATCATCGTGGACATTTTTTCTATGGCATTCCTGGCCGGGGTGATCGCGGATTCAAAATCGCGGACGATACGCGAGGGCCGGCGTTCGATCCAACTTCGGGGGAGCGCGTGGTCTCGCAGGAGACGTTGAAAGGCGTTCGCGAGTATCTTGGCTTTCGCTTTCCTGCTCTGAAAGATGCGCCGCTGGTGGAGACGCGCGTTTGCCAGTATGAGGAGACTCCGGATGGGCATTTCATCATCGACCGGCATCCGCGGAGCGAGAATGTTTGGATTGTGGGTGGAGGGTCGGGGCACGGGTTTAAGCATGGGCCGGCTCTCGGGGAGACGGTGGCGGAGTTGGTGCTGAAAGAGCGTGAGGCCGATGCGATTTGGCGGCTGGCGAGATTCAGACCCAAACCCGCGTTGTCATCCTGAGCGGCGTTCTTGGCCGCGAAGGACCTATGCATTTGCCGACTGCATCGGCGCCGTAGACGAATGCATAGATCCTTCGCCGCCAAAAGCTGCGGCTCAGGATGACAAAGGATGAATGGCTATCACGTTTGTGCCGTAGTCAAAATCCCCACTCTAACGTCGCAAAAGGCGCGACGTTAGAATGGGCCACCCAGAGCTTTCTATTGAATCTGAATCACGCTGGCGGGGGCGTTGGCTCTGATTTCCGTTACCCGCGCTACTACGTTCCGGGCGAATTCGTAGATTGACTTGGCATGGGGGGAGTTCTCGCCTTCGAGGACGACGGGGGTGCCTCCGTCGCCGGACTTGCGGACTTCGGGGTCGAGGGCGATGTTGCCCAGGAACGAGACGCCGAAGCGCTCGGCCATTTTTTCTGCGCCGCCGCGGGAGAAGATGTCCACCTCGTGCTGGCAGTGCGGGCAGGTGAAGTAGCTCATGTTCTCGACCACGCCGACGATGTCAACTTTCATCTGCCGAAACATTTCGACGGCCTTGCGCGCGTCTTGCAGCGAAACGTCCGACGGAGTCGAGACCACCACCGCGCCCGTGAGCGGCACGGTCTGCACCAGCGAGAGCGCGATGTCGCCGGTGCCCGGCGGCAGATCGACGACGAGGTAGTCGAGCTGTCCCCATTCGACGAGGCCAAGGAACTGGCGGACGATCTGGTGCAGCATGGGGCCGCGCCAGATGATGGGCTTGTCGCCGGGATTGAGGAATCCGACAGAAATCGTTTTCAGGCCGAAGGCTTGCAGCGGCTCAATGCGGTTCTCGCCCACCATCCGCGGCTGGTCGTTGACGCCCAGCATGAGCGGGACGTTGGGGCCGTAGACGTCGGCATCGAGCAGGCCGACTTTGTGGCCCATCTTGACCAGAGCCACGGCCAGGTTCACCGCCAGCGTGGTCTTGCCGACGCCGCCCTTGCCCGAACCGACGGCGATGATGGCGTCCACGCCCGGCAGCGGTTGCGGGCCCTGGGCCGCCGGGCCTTGGGGGTGCTGATGCGGGGTATGTGCGCTCAAAGGAGTATGCTCCGGGGATGAATTGAGGAAATAAGGACCAAATGTCGATTATACAGGCCTGGGAAGCAGGTCGGGAGTCGACGCAGGCCGCCATTCCGGCAAGGGCCTTGATCGCGTCTTGGCTTCCGCAAACGGTGGACGGCGGGACTACAATCTTCGATGGAGCTTCATGATGATCAAGCGATTTTGTTTTCTGTTTTTTGTGGCGGCCGCCGCGATAACGGTGGCGGCGCAGACTGAGCCGCTGCTCACTTCAGTGAACATGCCGAAGTATCCTCCATTGGCTTGCCAAGGACGAGTCGAGGGAGTCGTGACTTTAACCTTCACTTTGCCGCCTAACGGAGCCGAGCCAACAAACGTTGAGGTAGTTTCCGGTCATCCGATGCTCAAGAGCGCGGCAGCGGAGAATCTGAAGTCGTGGCGCTTTGAAAATCCCTATGCTGTCGAACGGAAGTACGAAACGACATTCAAGTACCGCCTCTCGGGAGTAGAAGTCGCGGGGGCAAGAAGGGTAACCGTTACTTTTGAGTCGTTTCATCGGGTGGAGATCGTGACGGATATCGCTCAGGCGACCGTGAACTATTAGAATGCGAATCACCGTGGAACTGGACGACGATCTCGTACAAATGGCGGAGGAGTTCACTGGCATCGCGGACAATACAGACCTGATCCGGGAAGCGCTCAAGGCGCTCATCGAGCGCGAGAGTGCGCGACGGTTGGCGTCTCTAGGTGGGACCATGCCGGGATTGAAGAATCCTCCACGCCGGAGGGCGAGCCGGCGCTAAAGCCCTGTTTAACTTCTCGGCTGATTTACGGCACGGCTGAAGCCGTGCCCTTCCACGAAAACCCCTTGCGGCGCTGAAGCGGCGCTCTTTCAAGGCGACTTTTATCTAGCGCGGAACGCGATGCGGATGGCAGGGCTTCTGCGAAAGTCAACCCTTCTTGCGCCGCCGCTCCAACTCAGAACGCCGAATTTCGCGACGCCTTCCGGCATCATCATAGCGGCGCTGTTGCTCTTCGGTTTCGGGAATCACGGGGGCGACCTTCAAGTGCTTGCCAGCGCCATCGACGGCTACGAAAGTCAGGTACGCGGAAGCGACGTGCCTGGCGGTGTCGGCGATGTAGTTTTCGACAAAGACTTTCACGCCCACTTCCATCGAACTATGAAAGACGCGGTTGACCGAGCTGCGCAGAATGACAAGATCGCCCACGCGCACCGGAACGAGAAAGTCGATGTGGTCGACGGACGCCGTGACGACGTAGTTGCGCGAGTGCCGATGCGCGGCCATGGCTCCGGCCAGATCGATCCAGTGCATGAGGCGTCCGCCGAGCAGGGCGGCGAGAGGATTGGCGTCATTCGGCAATACGATTTCGGCCATCTCGGATTGCGAATCGCGGACTGGCCGGGGCGCCAGCGGGTCTGTCATGTTGGTCTTCCTTTCGTAAATCGGCCTTTCGTAGTGAGGACGTGTTTCGCTCGGTGTCGATTTTCAGACTCCGAGATCAAGCTCGCTTTTTGAGGTATGACTCCAGGAAGCATTCGGCCATTTTCTGGATGCGGCCGTCGGAGTGTCGCCTGACCCAGGAGGCGCGCGACAAATCGAATTCCAGATCGCCGTCTTCGACCGGCCGATGATCTTTTTCGCAAACGTAGCGGAGAATCAGCACACGGGCCGGACCGGCGGTGCCAGCGTCGGGCGGCAATCGGTTCGCGCCCGAATCGGCCGGAGCGGAGACGGCGAAGCGCACCGCATCCCACACGCGTTCCGTGGGCGACCAACTGCAACGGCTGGCGTAACCCAGATTGCAGAATGACTCCAAAACGTCTTGCGCCGGAGTTTCGCCTTCGTGGCCGAGAGCAGTGCAGTGCCCACACCATCCGCCGCCGAGCGGCAGCCGCGCAGGATGCGGCCACGAGCCGTTTTCCAGTCTCGTCGTCGGCATGAAATAGGGGCAGGCCAATTCTTATCTCTTAAAAATGTGAATTTGTCGGGACTCGCAATTGTAATCAGTTGAGCGAAGTCTGGCCAGTTCAACTATGCTGACGGACGTGAAGAACTTTGGCTTGCGCGCCGCACCGGTTAAGCGGGAGATCCTTCACTCCGCCTGAAGAACGGCTTCGCTCAGGATGACAATCCTAGTCTAGAAAGCTAAACTGCAATAATCTCAACTAGTCGCTAGTCACAAGCCGCTCAGCTTATGGGCCGTATTGCTACGCTCAATGAAATTTTGACGGAGAATCCCAAAGACGCTTTCGCGCGTTACGGGCTCGCCATGGAGTACTCGAAGCAAGGCGACTTCGATCGGGCACTGGCCGAGTTCGCGATTCTGTTGGAGAGCCATCCCGAATATACGGCGGGATATTTTATGGCGGCGCAAACCCTGGTGCGAGCCGAGCGTGTAGAAGACGCGAAAAAGATGCTGCAGGACGGCATCGCCTCGGCGCAGCATACCGGCAACCTGCACGCGCAGTCCGAGATGGAAGCGATGCTGGCGGAACTCGGGTAGCTCCCTACCCTGGTTACGAGCTTCTTTCTACCCGTCGCGTATATTTCTGTGTCGTACAATTCTGTGTCGTATCAGCGAACCCGTTCGGCCTGAGGGCTCCGGCACTGGAGACTTGGTGGCCCTGCTTCCCTTGTTCCCGCTCGAAGTCGTGCTGCTCCCCGGCACTCCCCTGCCCTTGCACATTTTCGAGCCGCGATACAAAGAGATGATTGGCGAGTGCCTGGCCGCCGATGCACCTTTTGGCGTGATCCGTGCCGTGAAGGATCGAATTGCTGATGTGGGATGCACCGCCGAGATCATTACAGTGACGAAAAAGTATCCAGACGGTCGTATGGATTTGGTTGCAGAGGGGCGCAAGCGCTTCGAAGTTCTCAGGCTGAACCGAGAACGGTCGTTTTTGCAGGCAGACGTGTTGCTCATAGTGGACGAAAACAGCGTCGCGAGTCCAGAGGGTAAAGCGCGAGCCATTCAAGCTCACTCGAAGATTCTCGCCCTGGCTGGAAGCGTGCAGGATCTTTCAGACCTAGATCACAAGGAGTTGTCGTTTTATCTTGCGGGTTCGCTGCCGCTCGATCTTGACTTCAAACAGAAGCTATTGAGGATGCGCTCCGAACATGACCGCATCCAGGAGGTTGCGGCCTACCTCGAAGGTATTCTGCCGAACCTGCGCCGCGCTGCGCGGGTGCGGCAAAAGGCCGGGGGCAACGGGCATGCGGGTTAGGCGAGGGGTGCAGGTCTGTGGCACGAAAACGTGCAAACGCGGCGGCGCGTATAATCTCATCAAGTTGTTTGTGGGGGTTTTCTTTCATGAGTCTTCCGCGCACGCTGGGTGAACTGCGCCACAGTATTTTCTCCGAAGAGCGTTTGCGCACCCGCCGAGTCAAAGACGAACTGCGCGAGAATCTGACCACGCGACTGCGCTCCGCTGCCGACGCGTCGATTTTTGCGGGCATCGTGGGGTACGACGATACCGTCGTGCCGCAGATCGTCAACGCGATTCTTTCGCGCCATAATTTCATTCTGCTCGGGCTGCGCGGACAGGCCAAAAGCCGCATCCTGCGCGCCTTGACAACTCTGCTCGATCCGTACATGCCATATCTTGCGGGATGCGAGGTGCACGACAATCCCTACACGCCGATCTGCCGGCGTTGCCGCGAGGAAGTTGCGAGGCATGGAGATAATTCGCCGATCGCCTACCTGACGCCCGACGATCGCTACGTAGAGAAACTCGCCACACCCGACGTGACCATTGCCGATCTGATTGGCGACATCGATCCCATTAAGGCGGCGCGCGGAGGCCACGAACTGTCGAGTGAAATGACCGTGCATTACGGCCTGCTGCCGCGTGCCAATCGCGGCATCTTCGCGATCAACGAACTCCCCGATCTCGCGGGAAAGATTCAGGTGGGATTGTTCAACATCATGCAGGAAGGCGATGTGCAGATTAAAGGCTATCCCATTCGCCTGCCGCTGGATGTGGCGCTGGTGTTCAGTGCGAATCCGGAAGACTACACGGCGCGCGGCAAGATCATTACGCCGTTGAAGGATCGCATTGGCTCGGAAATTCGGACGCACTATCCGGCAACCGTCGAGGAAGGAATCGCGATCACCGCGCAGGAGGCCTGGACCAAGCGCAACGGCCACGACCGAACCCAGTTCAACCTGCACCTGCCGAATTATGTACAGGAAGTGATTGAACGCATTGCCTTTGCCGCCCGCGAGGATAAGAAGATCGACAGGCGCTCGGGAGTGAGCCAGCGGCTGCCGATCAGCGCGATGGAAAACGTAGTCTCGAATGCGGAGCGCAGGGCGATTCGCAATGACGAAAAAGTTGTCGTGCCGCGGATCAGCGACGTCTATGCCGCGCTTCCAGCGATCACTGGCAAGCTCGAACTGGAATACGAGGGCGAAATGAAGGGCGCCGACCACGTCGGGCGAGAACTGATTCGCGCCGCGATCGCCAAGACCTACGATGAATACTACACCGGCGCCAATGTGCAGCAGATTGTGCAGTGGTTCGATCTGGGCGGCGAAATTCAGCTTTCGGATTCGGTTCCGGCTGTGGAAGCGTTGGAGAACCTGAGAGAAATTCAGGGTCTCGTCGACAAGCTCGGGCCGCTCCACGTCTCGCAGAAAGACAGTCCGGAGCAGCAGGTGTCGGCGGCGGAGTTCATCCTGGAGGGCCTCCATGCGCATAAGCGCATCGGCCGCAGCGAGGAGCGCATATTCAAAGCAGGAGAGAAGAAGCCGGAACCGGTGCGGGAAAAAGCGTTCGATCCGGAAGAGCGGCCGTATCGGCAGAGGAAGCAGTTTAACTAAAGCGGTCGTTAGTCGTCGGTCGTTGGTCGTTGGTCTTCAGCTTATGACTTCCGTTAAACGCATTCCCGCGATACTCCAAAACAGAGACGGCAAGCCGTGTGGGTTGCCAACGACCAACGACCGACGACCAACGACGGTTTTATGAAACGCATCCGCTATTCCAAATACGTCCCCGACCCCGCCGGCGAAATGAGCATGGAGGATCTGCTCAGCGCGCTCTCGGACTACCTGCTACAGAGCGGGTTTCAGGAGTCCATGTGGTACGAACTGCCCGAGGGCGAACAGACGCTCGATGATCTCAGGCGCGCCATCGAACAGGCGCTGATGAACGGCGAAATGTTCGACGAGAACCTGCGCGACGAGATCGAGCAGATGCAGGCCGACGGTCAACTCGATGAACTGATCGAGAAGCTCATCGAGCGCATGCAGCAGGAAGATTATATTTCGATCGATGAACCACATGACCCCGCGCGCCGTTCGAGTGTGGGCGGGAAGGCCGGGGAAGCGCAGCAAGCCAAGTTTGAAATCACCGACAAGAGTCTCGACTTCCTCGGGTTCAAGTCGCTGCGCAACTTGCTGGGGTCGCTGGGCAAATCGAGCTTTGGGCGGCATGACACACGCGATCTCGCTACGGGCATCGAAACCAGCGGATCGGCGAAAACCTACGAGTTCGGCGATACGCTCAATCTCGACATCACAGCCACGCTGTCGAGCGCAATTCGGCGCGAGGGCCTGACGGTGCCGCTCAATATTGAATATTCCGATTTACAGGTGCATCAGTGCGAATACCAGTCGTCATGCGCCACGGTGCTGATGCTCGATTGCTCGCACTCCATGATTCTCTATGGCGAAGATCGGTTTACTCCGGCGAAAAAAGTTGCGATGGCACTGTCGCATCTGATTCGCACACAGTATCCCGGAGATTCGCTGTCGCTGGTACTGTTCCACGATTCGGCGGAAGAAATTCCGTTATCGCAGCTCGCGCGCGTGAAAGTAGGGCCTTACTACACCAATACACGTGAGGGTCTGAGGCTGGCGCAGAGGATTCTCCAGCGCCAGAGAAAAGACATGAAGCAGATCGTGATGATCACGGACGGCAAGCCATCGGCTCTGACGCTGGAAGACGGACGCATCTATAAAAACGCGTTCGGCCTCGATCCGCTCGTGGTGAGCCAGACGCTGGAAGAGGTTTCGAAGTGCAAACGTGCGGGCGTGCTCATCAACACGTTCATGCTGGCATCCGACTATGGGTTGGTGCAGTTCGTGCAGAAAGTCACGGAGATGTGCCGCGGCAAAGCCTACTTCACCACGCCTTATACGCTCGGCCAGTATCTGCTGATGGATTACATGTCGCGCAAGACCAAGACCATTCACTGACCCTTGCCTTCCTCTTCGCGTTGGTCTGCCCGCCGACGAAAAGCTTAAGTTGCCTGGCGGGCGTGCCCAATTTGCGGCACGGAGAGCCCGCAAGAGCCCCATTGATGGGGCTTTTGTTTTCTACAATCCAGAATAATCGCTCTGATTCGCTTCGTACCTCCAACTGCTGATAATCTTTTTACAAACCCATGGCGAACTGCATTCAATGTGGGCGGCAGCTGCCTGCGCTGACATTTGGCAAAAAAATCTGCCAATGGTGCGTGCAGCATGAGGCTGCGCAGCGTGGCGAAGCGGAAGAAGACGCGGTGCAGCCCGTAATGGCTGCTCCCTGGGTTCGCCGCGAATCCAGCGTCAATCTCACTCAGATAATCCTTGGCGCCAACGTGATGGTCTTCATCGCGATGGTGATTGCCAGCGGGCCTTCGCTCGACTTCACTGGGCAGGTGATGGTGCACTTCGGCGCTAACTTCGGCCCCTATACCTTGTCCGGTCAGTGGTGGCGGCTGGTAACTTACATGTTTCTGCACGGCGGCATTTTTCACATCGCCATCAACATGTGGTGCTTATGGGATCTCGGTGCACTTTGCGAATCGCTCTACGGACGCTGGACCTATGCAGCTCTGTACCTGATTACCGGCGTGGCGGCGGGATTGACGAGCCTGGCATGGAACACGGGAGTTATGAGTGTCGGCGCGTCGGGAGCAATTTTCGGCTTGGCCGGCGCCCTGATCGCGTCCTTCTCCCTGGGCGAATTTTCGCTTTCCGGGATCGACATGAAGGGTACGCTGCGCAGTCTGCTTTTCTTTTGCGCCTTCAGCCTGTTTTTCGGACGTGTAGTCGACGGAATCGACAACGCGGCGCATATTGGTGGGCTGGTTAGTGGACTGATTTTTGGCACCCTGATCGCGCGCGCCGCTCCCGCGCAAGACAAGCCGCTCCAGCGCGCCGGGGTTCTGCTCTTCATGGTCCTGCTCGTGGGTGGCAGTGGTCTGGCGGTCCATCGCTGGCGCGGCTATGGATTGGCCGTATCTGCGCAGGATCGACAGGCCAATATCGACCGGATCATCTCTTCGCTGCAAAGCAAGGTCAAACGGAATCCGCAAGATGTGGCGGCGCATTACGCACTCGCCCAGGCTTACTTCGGCAACCGGCAGTTCTCCAAGGGCGAGGGCGAATTGGAACGCGTCCTCGAACTACAACCCCAGAATACACAGGCCCTGATGGATCTGGGCGTCGCTTATCTGCGGGAAGAGCGAGCCAAGGAGGCGCAGGCGGAATTCACAAAACTGGTGACGCTGGAACCGAACAACGCCAAAGCTCATTTTGGTTTGGGAATGGCCTTGGCGGACCAGGGCGATCATGAGAAAGCAATTACTGAATATCAAGCCGCGTTGAGGATAGAACCACAGGCCAGCGACGCTTACTATCGAACGGGCGTATCCCAGGCATATCTCAAACAATATGATGAAGCCATCGCGTCTTTTTTAAAAGAACGTGAAACCAATGGCGATGACGCCGAACTGGAGAGTGCGCTGGCCGATGCCTACGAAGCCAAAGGCATGACCCAAAAAGCACAAGAGGCGCGAAATCTGGCGGCGCAGTTCACGACTGCGCAGCCGCGGTAGCTTTGTGACGACTCTTTAAATAGCAGGGGCGCCGGGCTCTGACCTCTAACTCTTCGTAATTTCTGCCACCGCACGCCAAGCCTGATTGATGGCCTCGTCTGTGTAGGCGTAGGCGCCGGCGTCGGCGTTGGCGATGGCAATTCGGCCATGTGGCTTACGCGCGACTTCGCAGGGCGTCACGCCCCCCTCCAGCCAGAACGAATCGAACAGAGAGTTGTATTCGTAGGCATAGCCGTGTGGCCAGCGATTGACCGTAATGGCGGCGATGTCGCGCGCGGGATCGAATCCGCCCGGTCCCGCGGTGCGGGCCAGTTGATCGCGAATTTTGCGCTCCATGGTTTCGAAGGTGGTGGTATAGAGTTCCATGCGACCCATGCTGTGCTGCTGGCGCGCGGGAAGTCCCGGATGGCACGCCGCCTTCATCATGTGCACAACGATCGGTTCTTCCGGCTTGCGGGCGCACTCGTATCCACCGATACTCACCGGCAGGTCGAGGTTCACGGATGTGTGGTACATTCCCGGAGCGTACACCGAATTCGTCTCCAACTTTTGGAACGCGGTCCAATTACGCAGGGCGACATTGGTGTAAAGCAACGGCACTTTCTGCGCCGAAGCCAGCGCTTCTTTCTGGCTGCCGGGAAGTTCATCGCAAATGTAGGGGATCACCACATGCCAGCATGCAAGAATCGAATTCTTCGCCCTCGCGGTATAGATCTTGCCCCCGCGGGCGTAAGTGACTTCCACTTCTTTCGCGCTGGCGGCGTCGCCAACGTGCTTTACGCGAACAGCGGTACTGTTGAGACGAATGTGCACTGGCGAACTGGGATCGTCGAGCTTCGCGTAATTCGCTTTAGCAAGAATCACGTCCGACCAGGAGTTGCCGGGAATCGCATCTGGAATTAATTTGCGGACCAGCAGGCGCGCGATGGTGGCGTTGCCGTCAGGAAAGTGAAAGAAATATTTCTCGGCCTCCGCGTTGGGAATGGCATCGCGGTTCATGCCCTTGCCCGGCGCTGGGTCTAACTTCAAGCCATCGAAACCAGGCATATCAAATCCCCAGGCGTCCTGTGCCGCAACCGCGTCAATGCCCACGCCGAACAATCCGTGCGGCATCGCCTGGTACATCTTGATGATGTCTTGATGAACTCCGCAGATTTCTTTCAGATAGTTGGCATAACTGATGCGCGCCAGCTTCGCCTTCTTCTCGGTTGAGGTCAGGCCGGGGAAATAGTCTTTGGCTTCGGCACGCAGTCGAACCAGATCGCTCTTGGCCTGATCGGCCAGGGGAGCATCGCTCAGAAATTGCTTCATCAATTCCGAGGATGGACTGGCTGCGTCTTCGGCCTCATCTCCCCCACGAGGATGAGGATTGATGACGAGTCTATCGACACCAAACGTTTCTTTGTCGAAGAAAATTCTGGGCCTCAGGCCCTGTGAGGCATACAGATTCTTGTTGAAGTACTTGGGGTATGAAGACACGTCGATGCCGAGCTCTTCAATTACGGCCTTGGCAACTGCGCTGTACGGAGCGGGGCTCTCGATAGAAAACGTCCCCCCAAAACCCAGGCGGAAGGCATTGCCCACGCGAAATTCGTTGCGTTTGGCGTGGCCGCCAAAGTCATCATGGTTCTCGATGATCAGGATGCGCGCTTTGCCACCGACCGCCTTGCGGTAGAAGTGCGCAGCCACGAGGCCGCTGATGCCGCCGCCGACAACAATCAAGTCATAGATTTCTCGGGTATCTTCGGGCTTGCCCGCGGAATCCCAGAATGTGCCATCGCGCAGACTGTGGGCCGCGTCGAACGAACCAGGATGACTGCCACGCATGCCGGTGAGCGCAGGGGGATAGTAATTCGCCGACTTTTCGGGCGCGGCTTGATCAGGCCCAATTCCGGCCGCGGCAATATCCCACGGCATCATGGCGGCGCCTGCCGTCATCGCCACACCGTTGAGGAAATCGCGGCGCGTAATCTTGCGATGCATTCCCAGTTCCCGGTCCCGTGAGTCCAATATCTCCTCCGCTAGAGTTTTATGACGCGACGCAGCGCCTTGAAGGCGCGAATCGGTTAGTTGGCCATTCGCGCTATGCCTGAAGGCATACCCTGATACGAATCGTGAATCGATACGGATCGCGAACCAATACCAGTCGTAAATCCATGGCTCAGAGCTAAGAGGATGAGCCTTCGGCTTTCTTCACGGCAAGTTCCGCGCCCTGGAAGCCGATCTTGCTATGCGTGCCGTCGCAGAATGGTTTGTTAACCGAGCCGCCGCAGCGGCAGAGTGAGAATGCAGGTTTGCCGGTGAGATCGTATGCGGTGCCATTGGCGTCCACTAATTCGATGGAACCTTCGGGAGCCTCTACCCGGTACGGGCCATTCGGTCTGACAGTGATCTTTACTTGAGCCATGAATTCCTCCAACCTTACGGGTTTCTAGTAAGCATACGAAGATATCACGGCGGTGGGGGATCGTGCATGAGGGGTGAGCGGAATGACAAGGTTTGTGGCGCTTGGGCGCTCGGCTTCGCCTTCGCTTGGACGGCCGAGGCGGCCGTCGCCACATGAGCTGTGTGAGCGGAATGAGCAGTATGAGCGTCGCGGCTTTTACGCTGCCGCGGTTCGCACTGACGCCAGACTGCGATACAGATGGAGGTATTCGTCAATCATGCGCTTGGTGGTAAAGCGTTCGCGGGCGCGGGAGTAGGCTAGTTCGGCGTAGGCGCGGCGCATGGCGCGGTCGGCGTTGAGCCTTTCAATATTTTCGGCGAGGCTGGCCGCATCGTTGGTACGGAAATAAAGAGCCGCGTCTCCCCAGATTTCGCGGAAGCTCGGAATGTCATTGGCCACGATGGCGCAGCGGGAAAACGCGGCTTCTAGTACGCCCATGCCAAGTGGTTCGTAGCGCGCCGTGGCGGCGTAGATCGATGCTCGACTATACAGGGCGCGCAATTGCGCCTCGGTCTGCGGGCCGCGAATCGCCACCGAGGTCTGCTCGGTTGTAACTTTCACGTCAGCGCGAATCGGAATTCGCGGCACAGGCACGGTGTGTTCGGCGCCCACGATGCACACCGGAACAGAATGAACCTGCTGGGTCAGAAGAAAAACCTGCTTGCCGGCGTCCACCATGCGGCCGACGGCCAGCACGCAGTCGTCTTTACTGACGTAGGGATTGAAAAAAATGGGATTGCGACCGGGGTAAATTACTTCTCCCCGCTGCGGCTGCCCATAATATGCACTGATTCGATCGAGCATCCAGGCCGAAGGCGCGACCACTGCATCCGCTCCGTGCAGCCCGCGCAGAACGGTGTCGTGATACCAATTCGGCGAGCGCTCCGGCTGCAGAGAGTGATTGTGAACGGCATGCGCCCAGGTGATTAAGTCGCCGTGTGCCATGACGACCCGCGGCACATCGACCGGCAGATTTCCATAGCAGAACTGGTTGAGATGCAGCACGTCTGGACGCAGCTCCCGGACCAGAGCGGTCAGGAATTCCGTGGATTCGGGAAGATCTTCTTCCGCCTCCTGCATCCACTCCAGATGAAAAGCCGTAGGCCGGTAATCGAGGCCGTGCAGGTGGTCCATCCAGGTAGTCTGCTCGGGAAGCGGAATCTCGCCGAAACTGACCAGGGTGACGCGCACCCCGCGCGTGACGAGCCCGGTCACCAATTCACGGGCGTAGGCCCATGATCCCGAGAGCGAATCGGCGGTAACCAGGACGTGCACAGAGCCTCCGGGGAAACCCGTGAAATGCCGTGTGGAACACGGGGTTCCAAGTTTCAGGCGCGTCCATTCTAGTGCGAGTGGGGGGGCGAGGGGAAGGAATTTCACAGGAGCGGGTGTTGCGGATTCATATATTCGAGGAAGTCCGATCGGAACTCTGAGCGCCTATTTTGACCGCGACACGGCAGGCGCGGACGCCCGGCCGGGCAGCCGACCGGGACGCTGGCGCTACGATTCCGCTTGGGCTTAGCTGCCGTGGGACAGCCGAGGCACCTGTATCGCTGGGGGCGACGCGCGTATTCAGTTTGCCAGTACTTAGTTTGCCTGGAGGCGCAGGCGGAGCTCCCGGGCCAGATTATCGATGGCGCGAATTTTTTCTACGGCCGGGGTCGGAACATCGGGTACCGACATGGCGAGTTCGCAGGAGAGAAGCATGGCAGTGAGAGTCTCCCGCATTTCGCTGTGCATCTGTGCTGCGACGGCGCGGCGGGCGGCGCCTTCCTCGCGCGTGCGGCGATGCAGCGCAGCCCGTACGTCTCTGACCAGACGATCCATGCCGGTGACCGCAAAATTTACGTAGACCGGGAACGCCGTACCCAAGTGTTCCATCATCTGGTCGCTTTCCTGGGGCTCGGTTTCAAGCAGGAACTGATCGATGACGGCGGCGGAATAGCTTTGTTCGCGCAGCCGCGTGGCAGCCTCTTGTAGAGATTGCGCCCATTGCGTTTCCCGGCCTGTGGCCGCGTGCAGTGCGGCCGCACAGTCCGGCCCGCTGGCGGAAGATGTGATAACAAGAATCATGCCTTACCGGTTGCACGTCTGCCGCCAGAGTGTCAGGCGCTGAAAGGACGGCACTTAGCGCTGTCAGTGGCGGCAATTCTTCCCGTTGCGGCACTCGCGTCCTGGCGGCAAGTTCAAGAACGGGCTTCGAGAGCTTCGAAGATCATTGTCGATATTCATGCGCGGCGTAGTCCTTGAGTTTCCGGTATAGGGTCGTCTTCCCAATGCCGAGCAGGCGGGCGGCCTGCAATTTGTCGCCGCGAAGTTCTGTGATGGCACTCAGAATCGTTTGCCGCTCGAGTTCGGCCATGGGAATGATCTTTCCGTGCCCGTTCGCCCCGCCATTTCCATGTAACACCTCTGACGGTGGAAGATTGGCTACCTCGCGAGGCAGGTCCGTGGTGTGGATCAGCGGACCACTGGTGAAGGCGTACGTGCGTTCGAGACAATTCTCCAGTTCGCGAACATTGCCCGGCCAGTCATAGGCTAGCATCGCTTTCAGGGCGTCGTCCGTGAGCATTTTCTCCACTCCCGAGGTCCGGGTCATGCGCTCCAGAAAATGACCGATCAACAGGGGAATATCTTGCCGTCGCTCGCGCAGCGCCGGAATGCGCAGGCTCAATACATTCAGCCGAAAGTAGAGGTCGCGGCGGAATTCGCCCTGAGTGACGGCTAGTTCCAGATCGCGGTTGGTCGCGGCCAGAATGCGCACATTAATCGGCACTCGCCGCGTGCTGCCGACCGGGCGAATTTCCTTCTCCTGAATCGCGCGCAGCATTTTGGCTTGCAGATCGACCGGAAGCTCTCCTACTTCGTCGAGAAATATCGTGCCTCCTTCGGCCATGGTCAAGAGTCCATCTTTGTTTTGATTGGCACCCGTGAATGCCCCTTTCACATAGCCGAACAATTCGCTCTCAATGAGCGTCGGCACCAGCGATCCGCAGTCGACGGGGATGAAGGGCTTGTCGCGGAATGGACCGGAATAGTGGATGGAGCGAGCGACCATCTCTTTGCCGGTCCCGCTTTCGCCGAGGATCAGCACGGGATGAATGCTGTTGGCGGCCTTGGCAATGATGCGGTAGAGCTTCTCCATTTCCGGGGCGCGGCCGACGATGCCTCCAAATCCCTGTTTCGATCGCACTTTCTCGCGCAATAAACGATTTTCAGATTTCAGCTTCAAGTGGATCGCGACCCGCTCGAGCAGCATCTTCAACTCGTCAACGCTGAAAGGCTTGGTTACAAAGTCGTAAGCGCCATTCTTCATGGCTTGCACCGCCGACTGAACGGTGCCGTACCCGGTCACAACCACGACCACCGCTTCCGGACGCCGCTCCTTAATGCGGCGCAGCGCCTCCAGGCCGCCGGCGCCGGGGAGCCGCAGGTCGAGCAGGACGGCGTCAAAAGCCTGCGTTTCAAGATAGCGATAGGCATGTTCGGCGGAGTCGGCCACATACGCCGTATAGCCCAGCGACTGCGCTACTTCGCGGCAGGCCTCCCGGATCGAGCGTTCGTCATCCACGATCAGGAGATTGAGAAAATTTGCGGCTTCAAACTGCGGTGTGGCAATCATGGGACTTAGACCTGCTGACGTCATGGTGTTTATTTCCCTTCTTCATTTCTCGGAGGTGATATTTTCGGGCTCGTTTCTGGCAAGAAATCGTGGTGATGCTCGTCTTGAGGCTTTTCATCGAGACGGTTCTGAGAGTTCAACACTGTTTCCGGAATCAGGGGCAGAAGCACACTCACCCGAGTGCCCCGCTCAGGGGCGCTTTCTACATGGATCAATCCGCCGTTCCTGGTCACAATGTCGTGGACAGTCGCCAGGCCCAGCCCGGTTCCTTTCCCCGCCTTCGTGGTAAAAAAAGCTTCGAATAGATGGGTTCGAGTGTCGGCATCCATGCCGTTGCCGTTGTCTTCTACCACGAACAGTGCGCAGGGAAGCAAGGCCGAGCTGGGAGCGGTCGATGGCGGTTCGGTCAACAACTGCATCTTGCAATTGGCGGTCTCGACCGTGATCCGTCCCCCGCGGGGCAAAGCGTCCCGTGCGTTAAGCACCAGATTGAGCAGAATCTGCTGCGCTTCGGTCGAGTCGATCTTGACCATCCCCAGATCAGGATCGAGTTGGAATCTCAAGTCGATGTTTTCTCCGATCAGGCGACCCAGCAAGTTGCGCATGCCTTCAGCGATTTCATTCAGCGACAAGAGGCGTGGCTCGGAGGTCGGGGGGCGGGACACCGTCAACAACTGCCGCACCAGACCATTGGCCTGTATTCCCGCGTTTCGAATCTCTTCCGCATATTTCCGGACCCGGTGGTGCGGCTCGAGATTGGCCAGCAGCAGGTCGCAATACAACAGCACCCCTGTCAGAAGATTGTTGAAGTCGTGCGCCACTCCTCCGGCCAATCGACCGACCGCTTCCAGGCGCTCGGCCTGGCGAAGCCGCTGCTCAATCTTGTGGCCCCGCAATGCTTGTTCTGCCGCTATGAGAGCGTAGTCCGCATCGCCGTAGATTCCCTCCACTCGCCATACCGTCCAGCGGACATGCTGGCTATTTCCACGCATGGTGAGGGAGTCCAATTGGAAGGTGTCACGTTGCCGCCCAAATAGCTCTGCAAAAAGCCGTTCGGCCTCGGGCCGGTCTTGTGGATGAATCAGATCTAAGAAGCACAGCGGAAGGGCCATTCCGATCTCGCCGCCGATAACCTGTGCCAAAGCGGGATTCAGCGCGGTGACTTTGCCCTGGCGCTGGCAGTGGGCTAACGCGAAAGGAGCATTCTGGAAAACAGGAAGCAGTTCCGTTTTCGGGTCCGGCGGCGTCCACGGGATTTCAGCGGCAGCACTCATATATCTACTTTGCGCGGGATCATACCCCGGAGGAACCCTCGAACCCCTCGCCTGAGACCTTGGTTTTCCCAAAATGGGATTGGGGTTGGGTTCTGCCTCCGACCAAATTCGTTTCGAGGCCACTATAGAGAAGTGGGTCTCCCCCTGCGAAGGGCAGATGTCACTAAAACGGGAAATCTTTCTGTGGAAAACTTTCCGAAAGGCTTAACGATCGACTTTGGAACGTTGGCTGGCGGCCACAAACACCGATTCGGTGAGCCGGAACGTGAGCCGACGGCCTTTTTCGAGGCGAATTCGGGCTCCGGCGGCCTGGCTTTGCCGAACACGCTGGCCTTGCGAGACATCCCCAGGCGGAGTTTCGTTGTTTAAACCTTCGCGTAGAGCTTCGGGATGAACCTCAATTCCGCGCACGAATAGGCTGGAGGTTTGAATCGGCAGGCTCGCCCCTTCGAAATGGATGGAATCCAGGACCAATCGCATATAACCACGGTTGCGGTTGAGATTGGAGGTCCGAGCCGACTCCACTCGGCCGACTACAGTCGCGCCGCGAGGGACTAGCTTGTTTCCTTCGATGGCTACCGGAGCATCGACGATCGCCTCGAAGGTTCCGCTAATCCCCGGGGTCCGAATCGTGATAGGGGATTTCAAGCGAACAGATAGCAGCGTACCGGCGGGCAGACTTTGTGGATCGTGAAACGGAAGGCCAGTCTCAGCGCCCAGGCTATTGTCCGAGGTCTCGGACGCGTCGCCTTTAGGGGAATCTGGCGTGCCTTCACCGTCACGAAAGGGAACCTGATGTGGCTCAGCGGAAGCGGCACCGGCATCCTGCACCCCCGCCGGTCGGGCACAACCCGTGCCCGACACCAGCAGCGGGAATATCACCAGGAGCATTAACAGCGTGGGCCCAATCGCCAGGCGCTGACAAACTGTCAGGCGTGCCCAGATTGTCAGACCTGGGTGCCTGCGGAACCGGCTCATTAGAATCATCCTCGCCCGCATTTCTTCAACCAGTAAGTGGCAACCCGAATACCACTCACGCTCTCATCAAATCAATAACTTGGCGATAGCACTTTCGGGTAGGCCGTGTAGATTCTGCGAGGCAGATAGGGCAAAGCTGCCGGAGATCGGACATTTCACGAGTCAGAAACCGCGTCTAAAAAAGCCGGAGGGCCAGTTTCGGCCCTCCGCATCAGGATTCGTTAATACTTTTCTGCTACCCGCTTATCGCTTTTTCATCGGTTTTTTCTTCGGGGCAGGCTTAGCCGCTTTCTCACTCTCGCGACCTCCAATCAAGCTCAACGCATCTGCCGCATTGAATGGAAATTGCTTGACCGATGTTTCCGACTGGCCTGGGGTATTGAGAGTAATGTCGACCCGGCGATTGCTGGCCAACTTGATGACCTGAATTCGAGCTAATGCCCGCTTGCGCTCTTCGGTTGTCAGGTCCGAGCGGCTCTCGATAGAAGTTTTCACTTCCTCTAGAGTCAGGTTTTTCTGGAAGCCGAACGCCTTGGTTTCGATATCGGCATCGGGAATGCCCTGTTCCACCAGATAGCTCTTTACGCGAGCCACGCGGCGTTCCGACAGGGCCTGGTTAAAGGCCGCGGTCCCACGGATATCCGCGTGACCCTCGAGGACGAGATGTGTGTCCGGCTTGTTCTCCAGATATTTCTTGTAGTCCACCGCCAAGGCGTCGAGGATTTTGCGTTGTGAGGGAAGAAGGCCGGCACTGGGATCCTTCGCCGGCGGCATTGCTGTCGGGAAGTAAACACTGTGCAGAGCCAACCTGGCTTCCAGCGCCTTGTCGACCGGAGGCGGCGGCGGATTCTCCAAGGTGATCTGAGTCGAAGCCTGTGCCGTCAAACCGCGCGCATCGGTGCAAGTAGCAGTGACTGTCACCGCGCCGGCGGGAAGTCCGGCAGTGCTCAGAGTCGTCGAGTTGCCGCTACCGGAGACGTTCCCGGCGCTGGATGTCCAGTTGGCTACCGAAACTTGAGCACCGTCAGGGCTGGTGCAGGTAGCCGTCAGATTCACGCTTCCCCCAGGGACCAAATCCGTCGGGCTGGCCGAGAGCGACATGGTAGGAGGATTCTTCGGCGGCAAGGGCTTGATCGTATAGTTTGCCGTGCAACTGGCTTCATTGTTCTTGTTGGCTTTCGGGTCGGTCACATGCGCGGTAAGCACGTAGCTGCCCGGAGTCGCGTTGTTCGTGTCGATGGTGGCGGCAGTGTCTTTTCCCGTCACGGCGCCACCAGTTCCGCTCCAACTGTAAGTAACCGTGTGCTTGGGATTGAAGTTGCTGGCGGTCACAGTGGCGCTGATGGGTTCCCCTACCATCACTTCGGCAGGCTGGACCGTGCAGGCGGCCGCTGGAACTGGAGGCGCTGCGCCGCCCCAACTGAGGACCACACCGGTGCGTAGTCTTACGCCTTCGAAATTAGGATGGCGGAGGTTGGGAAATGCCGGGGAGGCGAAACCGGAAAAGTTGTGCGCCGCAAAAACATAGTCCGCTCCGAACACGCGCCAGGAAAACATTTTCCCGAAAGGAATATCCATGCCGCCGCCTGCTATGGCGCCGACGCCGTTGCTCGTATTAAATCCGGCGTTATAGGTTACGCGATTGAATGTGGCCAGACCATGCAGGAAAAATGCGACGTCCTCGGTGCGCCAGATGAAGCGTGGACCCGCCCCGATTGTCCACTCCGATGAGGCCGAGCCCGTATCCCGGCTGTAGCCGGCATCGGTCTCCAGGCCCCAATGTGAATCGAAGTTGTATGTGAATGCACCACCAATTCCCTTCGCCATTCCCGGAAGCTTGAATGGCGTTGGATTATTGGGATCGGGGCCCAGCGGAACCGTGCCTCCTGGATCTGTGTACTGATAGCCCGCGAACACGTCCCACTTGGGAGTGGAATCGCTTTGGGCAACTGCGGGGGTAGAAATCGCGACGATCGCGATCAGGGCTGAGATACCGGTCAGAAACGGGCGCATCCGACGTTCAATGCTGCTGACTTTCATGAAAATTCCTCCAAGATGTATCGACTCCCGAATGCTGCACAGAAGCCTGGAAGCAAAGGTTTAGAAACCTGGGTGTAGACGAAACCTATTGCATCGGGAACCCGAGATTTTACAGCACCGCGCCAGTAAAACAAAAGCGTAGACTTGTTTTTGTGTATTTCACGGAGGCGGCTCTTACGGTAGTCGGTTGTCTCAAAGCGAAATTCGGGAGGGCTGGCCTCACCCGCAGCGGGTTCCATCCAGACCTTGCCGGACCGCAAGCTGGCCGAGTATCGTGGAAACTCGCCTCCTTGAGGGGGGCATCATTTCGGGAGTCGAATGGAATCAAGGTTTAACCCCGAGATTGGATAGATCGGATGGTCACAGTGATCGACCGCAGATATCGAGAAAGACCAGTAGTCCAGGCCGGCAACCGATGAATCACGAAAAAATATTGATCGTGGAAGATGAAGAGAACGAGCGGTCTGGGCTGGCAGAAATAGTGTCTTCATGGGGATATCGCGTGGAAACGGCCCGCGATGGCTCCGAGGGCCTGGAGAAGGCCACGCAATGGTCCCCTTCGATCGTGATTACGGATCTCAAGATGCCGCGTATGGGGGGGATCGAGTTATTGGGCCATCTCGCGGAACAGGCCACCACCATTGCGGTGATCCTGGTTACCGCGCAGGGCACAATCGACAGCGCGGTGCAGGCGATGCGCATGGGCGCCTACGACTACCTCACCAAACCGATCGACACCGATCGCTTGCGGACCATGTTGGGCAACGCCGCCGCACTGCTGGGAACCCGCGCCGAACTCGAGGCCACGCGCCGTCGTCTGCGCGACGCAGGATCCCTGGGACGTTTGAATGGCGGCTCCCGCAAGATGCAGGAGATTTTCCGGCTGATCGAGATGGTGGCGCCCAGCACGGCCTCGGTGCTCATCACGGGCGCAAGCGGAACGGGAAAAGAACTGGTAGCGCGGACCATTCACGAACTCAGCCCCCGCAAGGACCGGCCCTTCGTCGCCATCAACTGCGCCGCCATTCCCGATACGCTGATGGAAAGCGAAATCTTCGGCCATGAAAAAGGAGCATTCACGGGCGCGCTGGAGCGTCGCACGGGTTGCTTCGAGCTCGCCGAAGGCGGAACGCTTCTGCTTGACGAAATCGGCGAGATGCCCATAGCAACCCAGGCCAAGCTGCTGCGCGTCCTGGAGGACCGGAAGCTGCGCCGCCTGGGCAGTAAAGTCGAAACCTCAGTCGATGTGCGTGTGCTCGCCGCCACTAACAAGGTTCCCGACGAGGCGGTCGGACGGGGCGAGTTGCGTAGCGATCTTTATTACCGCCTCAATGTGTTCAACATCCACATGCCGCCGCTGCGCGAGCACAAAGAGGACGTCGCCGGCCTGGTACAACTCTTACTGGCCGAGATGAGCGCCAAACACTCCCGCAAAGTTGGAGCGGTCAGTGAGGCGGTTCTGAACCAGTTCAACAACTATTCATGGCCGGGCAATGTACGGGAGTTGCGCAACACGCTCGAACGCGCCGTCATCGTTTGCGATACCGGGGTGATTGAGACCAAACATTTGCCGCCCGGATTTGGACAGGCTCCGTTGCGCACTGCCGCAAACGATCCCGACGCGGTGCGACTGGGGGTGGGCACCACCGTTGAAGAAGCCGAGAAGATGCTGATCCTGAAAACGCTGGAGGCCACCAGCAACAACAAGACGCGGGCTGCGGAAATCCTCGGCATCAGTTTGAAAACGCTGCATAACAAACTGAAGGAATATGGCAGCGCCTCCGCGGAGGGAGTTCCCGGCAAGGAGGAAGTATCGAGTAGCTAGCTCCTCGTGCATTGCCTGAGCCGGCCGGTTTCTCTTCATGCTGCGACGAAAGACCATCATCGTGCTGGTCATCACTCTTATGGTGACAGTGATGGTTTCCGCTTTCTCGTACCTCTATATTTCGCAGATCTTGCGGCTGCGCATTGCCAACTCCAACGAAACCGCCGCCAATCTCACCCACCAGCTAGCGTACGCCGTGTCGAACGCCGTGCCCGACTTCAGCAGCACGACAGTCGATACCAGCAACACCGCCGCCCTGCGCCGCGCGTTCGCCGACTACGTGCAAACCGACGTGGCTTTGAACAATCTGCTTCAATCCGATCCCGGCGACTGGAGATTCATCTACGACGTGGCCATCGTCGATATCACCGGCAAGGCGCTGCTGCATACCAACGCAAATATGGTGGGCAAGGTGATTGCGCCACGTCCTGATTTTCAGAAGGTTGTAAGCGCCCATCTCCGCGAACAAATCCGCCTCGTATTCAACCCGGCCGCCGTATATGACGTGACCTACCCGCTGGAGTTGAACGGCGAGCCTTTCGGTACGATCCGAATCGGCGTACAAACCATTTTTCTCAAGAGCGAGGTTGAGGCCCGGCTGATGAAAGCGGGATACATCTCGATTGCCCTGATCTTCGGCTCTTTATTTCTGGCAGCGGGAATTTCCAACCTCGCGTTGGGCCCGCTGAAGCAAATCAACCTCAATCTCGATAGCGTGAGCGCCGGAGAGGCTAACTCACTTTCTGGCGATGAATCTCGCCACGACGAATACGGGCTCGTCTCTCTGAAAATAGCCAACCTTGGCCGCCAGATTCGCGACAGCCGCGAAATTTTTTCCGCCCTCAAGGACAACGTGGATCAGCTCATGTCGAAGCTGCAAGACGGCCTGATGCTGTTCGCGCGCGATTCGCGCGTCGTGCTGGTGAGCGCGCCGGTGGAAGCTTTTCTGGGCCGCCCCCGCGGAGAACTTCTGGGTCACACCGTCCATGAGGTGTTCGACCGCAGTTCTGCGCTGGGCCTCGCCCTGCTGGATGCTTTTGACCGCCGCAAACCGCTATCGCAACGAGAGTTCGCGGCGGCGGGCGGAAAGCGCGTCCAGGTTTCGCTGGACTTCGTGCAGGAAAAGAATTCGCAGATCGGCGCGCTCCTCATCATGCGCGACACCGAATCGGTGCGCCGCATCGGCGACGAAATCGAGATGTCGCGCCGCCTCTCCGCCAGTGGCCGCTTAACTCGGGGCGTGGCTCACGAAGTAAAAAATCCCATCAACGCCATCGTGCTCCACCTGCAACTGTTGCGCAACAAACTGGCCGAGCAGGAACCGGACACCCGGCGTCACATGGATATCATCGACAGCGAAATTCGCCGCCTTGACCGCGTGGTACAAACCCTGGTTGATTTCACCCGGCCCCGCGATCTTCGTCTGGAGGAAGTGGATCTTCGCCGCCTCATGGAGGAGGTGGCGCAGCTTGCAGCACCCGATGCTGAGCAACACGGCGTCACCATCGAACGGCATATGCCGCAACAGCGCCTGCGTGTCAAAGTCGACGTCGATCTGATGAAACAGGCCATACTCAATGTGGTCCTCAACGGGGTGCAAGCCATGCCGGATGGAGGGCTGCTGACCATTTCCGCTCGGCGCGAAAACAATGCCGTAATTGCCGAAGTGCGCGATCAGGGCGAAGGCATTCCCCCGGATCTGCACGATAAGATTTTTGAACTTTATTTCACAACCAAGAAAGACGGCAGCGGCATCGGACTGGCGCAGACCTATCAGGTTCTGCAATGGCACTATGGCTCGGTGGACTTCGAATCTGGCGCGACGGGAACGGTTTTCAGTTTCCGGATTCCGTTCGGGGGAGAACCGATCGAGGCGGGTCCGGAGTACGCCGAAGATGCGGCTCAAAATACGACAGCGACGCAGCGCGGCGATTGATTCTGACACGCCTGCGAAACGCAGCTTGTGAGATGGTGCCGCGGCACAGCGCATTAAGCGAGTAAGATTGAATTGTGCCGAAGTGAGACCAACTGGAACCTGGGAATGAATCTGCCCGCAATTCTCTTCGTCACTTTCGTCTGCGCGGCATCGGCCGCACCGCAGGCCGGCAACGCTGCTACGGGGCAAGCGGCGGCAACTCAAGGTCGGGAGGCGGCGCCATCCGTTCAGAAACCCTCCGCATCGTCGCAGTCCGCGCCCTCCGCAGCAACTGCCGCGAGGACCTCTGGAGGTCAGACGACGCCTGCCACTGCCGCCGGCAAGAGGCGACGTAGAAAAAAAGTCCCGGCCAACTGCGACAGCACTCCGGCGCCCGCCGATCCCACTCCATCCAACTCCACCGCCACGCCTGGAACCGCTACTGCCCCCAGAACTGCACCGTCAGCGAGAACGACTGCACAGACAAACTGCCCTCCGCCGAAGATAGTGGTGCGGCAGGGGGGAAGCTCAGAACCGAGCATTCAGTTGGCCGGAGGCACAGCCGTGGACCAAACCTCGCACCAGCATGATACCGACGAAATGCTGGGCGAGACCAATACCAACCTCAAGAAGATCGCCGATCGCCAACTTACACCGAGCCAGCAAGACATGCTCAGTCAAATTCGCCAGTTCATGGATCAATCGAAGACGGCTGTCGAGGCCGGGGATCTGGACCGCGCACGCACCCTGGCATGGAAAGCTGAATTGCTTTCCGAAGAACTGGTCAAACCTTAGAGTAGTTCTAAACTTCAACCTTAACCACAGGGGACACAGAGTTTCACAGAGTATATCCTCTGGGGCACTCCGTGCCCTCTGTGGTTCAGATTTCCGGCCCGCAGATCTCACTGCCCTTTGGCTCGAGCTGTATTAACTTTCGTCAGCAGATCCTGCGACATGGGCTGCAAAGGCCCCGGCATTTTTGAAACTTCGGTCAGCACCTCGCGGGCCTCGCTCAGTTTGTTCAACTTGGCATAAGCGAAGCCCAGGCCATAGAGGGCTCTCGCATACTGCTGCTGTTCCTCTCCGCCTTTAAGCAGCGTCGAAGCAGTTTTGAGTTCGGGAATCGCCGACGCCGTTTTCTCCTGCTTCAAATATGCCCACCCAATCGTACTATGTGCAGCTCCTGCCGAGGTCTTCCGGGACTGATCGGCATCCGGAGCATCCGGTTTTGCCACTTCAATCGCCTTCTGCGCATAGCTGATTGCTTTAGCTGCGCTCCCCGGCCTGGTATCGTCTGCGTAGTGACCGGCGAGGAGCAGTAGCGCCGCCAGCGAGTTGGGATTAGTCGCCAGGACTTTCTCGCCAAACGAAACCAGTCGCACCTGATCGTTCAACTGTCCTGGACCCAGCGTGTACATCGCGTAGTTGGATACCTGTTCTGAGTACTTGGAATCGGGAAACGCCGCGGTGAATTTCTCGATCTCATCCATACGGCTCTTGGCATCGGTCTCGCTGCTGATGGCGTAGAAGCCCGAACTCTCCAGAAATTCGCAGGCGCTCTTGGCAGACGACCTTTCCTCGTTGACCTTGCTGGCAAATTCCTCGTCGCTCATGCCTGCGGGTTTCGCCTGTTTGACAATCGAGAGGCAAACTTCGCCGCCTTTTGCCGCATAGTCCATCAGCTTGACGTTATTCTTGGCCTGCTGCGCCGCGCCCGCAACTGACACCAGAATATCCAGATTGTGGGGCGAGCCTGCCAGCGCCTTGTCCCCGTAATCCAGCGCCTTCGGCAGATCGCCGGTCGCCACGTAAGCCTGCTCGAGTTGCCAGTCGCCATAGGCCACCGCCGCCGGGTTCGACGCGAACTTTTGCACGAAGTCCTGATACATCGCAACTTTCTTTTGCGGATCGCCTTCGCTGGTAATGGCCTGGAGCGCCTTGTCCTCATCGGTGCCAGCTGCAATCGAGATGCTTTCGGCCTGGCCGCTGGCGTGAGGAAGAAAGACTGCGAATGCTAGAAAAATAAGAACCAACAGAATCGACCAGCTGCAGCGTTTCATAGCCCTCCTCCTATATTCGCGAGAAATCAGGACTGCAAATTCCGAGCGAATCGTAGCGCCGAACGCCGCTATACGCAAGGGCGGAGTTCACGAGCCGCATCGATCCACCACGGAGTCGCGGAGACACAGAGAAAACAAAAATCTTCTCCGTGTCTCTGTGCCTCCGTGGTGAATTCGCCTTTGCTAAAGTAGACCCATGCGTGGCATTCTCGGCCAGCGTCCGTTGCGTTTCGTCTTTGCCGCCAACCTGGTCTCCATGTTGGGCAGCGGGATGAACTCGTCCGCGGTGGCCTGGTACATTTTGCAGGCCACGCATTCCGAAACCGCCCTGGGAACGCTGGTCGTCCTGCAAACCATTCCCGCCATGCTGATGCTTCCCTTCACCGGCGTGATTATCGATCGCGAAGACCGCCGGCGCCTCGTCATGTGGCTCGACGCCGTGCGGGGCGTGATCATTCTGGCCGTAGCCATCCTCGCCTTCCGGCATCGCGTGGAAGTCTGGCAACTTTACTTAATGAACATGCTGGTGTCGGCCGGCTTCTGGATGTTCTGGCCCACCATTACCGCGCTCATTCAGGAACTCACTCCGGAAGGCGAGTTCGTTGGTTCAAACACCATCCTGATGGCCGGAGTGCAGAGCGGGTGGCTCATCGCCGGCGCTATCGTCGGCTTCATGTACAACCACGTTGGCCTCGGCGGAGTACTGCTGATTGACGTTTCTACTTATGTCGTCTCCTTCCTCTGCTACCTCGCGGTGCGCAAAGGGCGCCACGTTTTGCTGCATCCGCAAGAGTTGCGCGCCGACATCATCGCGGCGGAAAGCCAAGTGGCACGCTTCTGGCATGACCTGCGCGAAGGTCTGCACTTCCTGCGAGATCATCCCGCAGCCATCGCGCTGGGAATCAGCTGGGCCTTGTTCCTCGGCGCCATGATGAATGGAGGCATTGTGACCCCGTCTCTGAGCGAGCGCATCTTTCACGCCGGGCCTGTGGGATACGGCTGGCTCAGCGCCGGCTGGGGCACGGGAGCGTTCATCAGCGTGTTTTATACGCCGCAGGCCATTGCCCAACTCGGCGGCCGCCGAACCGTTGCGTTCTCGATGGCGTTGCTCGCCGTAGGGATGGTATGCGCTCCCGTCTCCCGTTTTTTGTTTTTGGCGATCGCCGCCTATTTTGTGATGGGCTCGGCACGCGGTACCGGCGGCGTCGCCATGAACACCAGCCTGATGGAGATGGTCCCGAAGCATCTGATGGGCCGGGTGCAGAACACTTATTACTTTGCTGGAACCATCCTGCAGATCTTCCTCGCCGTCTGCGTCGGCAGCGTCGCCCACAACATTAGCCTCGTAGCTGGGTTCGCCATACTGGCCTGCGTGTACGCGCTGTCGTTCGTAGCCGCAAGTTGGCCGGTGGGAGCGACTGTTCCCGAAGAGGTGGCACAATGAGCGGGAATCAATTCACCACGGAGGCACAGAGACGCGGAGAAATCTTTTTTCTGTCCGCAATTTCGATTACCAGTCCACCGCCGATTGCCCGCTAGGTATTTGATCTCAGCTCGGCAATAAGAGTTCTCCGTGGCGCAGTGCCTCCGTGGTTAAAAAGCAATTCTGTTATCCTTCCTCTTCCGAAGGAGCCACCATGTCCTCTGATCTTCAGGGCCGCAACGCCGTTGTTTTCGGAGTCGCCAACAAGCGCTCCATCGCGTGGTCCATCGCCCAGGGATTGCACGCCGCCGGTATGAAGCTGGCCATCACCTATCAGAACGAGCGCATGGAATTAGAGGCCAAAGACTTGATCCTGTCGCTGCCCGGAGCCGAGGCCTACAAGTGCGATGTCTCGAAAGATGAAGAAATCGAACGCCTCTTCGCCACGTTAAAAGAACGCCAGGGCAAGCTGCACACGCTGGTGCACTCCGTCGCCTACGCTCCCGCTGACGAATTGAAGGGAGACTTCATCAATACTACGCGCGAGGGCTTTCGCGTCGCGCTCGATGTGAGCGTATATTCGCTGATCGCCGTGGCCCGCGCCGCCGCGCCGCTGATGGAAGACGGCGGCTCGATCCTGACCATGACTTATTACGCCTCCGAAAAAGTTGTCCCGCGTTATAACGTGATGGCCGTCGCCAAGGCCGGTCTCGAATGCTCGGTGCGTTACCTGGCCTACGAACTGGGAAAAAAGAAAATCCGCGTGAACGCCATTTCCGCCGGCCCCATCAAAACGCTCGCCGCCCGCGGCATCGCCGGTTTCGGCGACATGCACAAAGGCCACGCCGAGCGCGCCCCCCTGGGCCGCAACGTAGAAGTGAGTGAAGTGGGATCGACAGGAGTCTTTCTCGCTTCCGACGCAAGCTCAGGCATTACCGGCGAAGTGATCTATGTAGACTGCGGCTATAACATCATGGGCTTCTGACGTTACCCGACAAGGAATGCCAGCTCAAATGAAGAAACCCAACATCGTTTCATTCCCGCTCTTCGCGTGTGCAGCTTTGCTGCTGTCCGCTGCGCCCTTCACAAACGGACAGTCCTTATCGCACGCCGCCTCCGTATTCGATTCCATGCCGCACGCGAAGCGAGTCGATCAAGTCGCGATCTCTCCTGACGGAGCTCAGGTCGCCTACATCGTCGACGGAGAACTATCGGTGATTCCCGTGAGCGCGGGCACCGCACGTCTGATCACGGTTGGGGACAAGCTCGCGCTGCGCGACGTGTCGTGGTCGCGGGATTCCAGACAGATCGCGTTCCTCGCTGATCTGACTGGCGAAATTCCTGCCGCTCAGCTTTTCACTATCTCACTGGACGGAAGTACCCCGGTGAAACGGGTTGAAATTAAAGGCTACGCTGCGACCCCGACTTTTTCTCCGGACGGCTCCAGGCTCGCGCTGCTCGTCACCGACGGCTTGCCGCGAGTTGCCGGCCCACTGCAACCGATGATCCCGTTGGCAGGCGTAATCGGCGACAAAATTTACGAACAGCGCCTTGCGACGGTTGACCTCGCGAGCAACACGATCACTTCAATCACGCCCGCCGACGTCTACATTTACGAATACGACTGGACGCCCGACAGTCAGGGCTGGGTTGCGACCGCCGCGCACGGAGCGGGCGATGCCAATTGGTACGTCGCGAAACTCTATCGCATCAACTCGCAGTCCGGAGAAATGCACGAGATCTATGCGCCCAAGTGGCAGATCGCCGAGCCTCACATTTCGCCAGACGGCAAATCAGTTGCCTTCATTGAAGGCCTCATGAGCGATGAGAGCGTTACCGGCGGCGAAGTTTACGTGGTCCCGGCAGCGGGCGGTATGGCGCGCAACCTGACTCCAGGGATTAAGAGTTCTCCTTCTTCGCTGGCCTGGACCGGTCCCGAGGAAATTACATTCGCTCAAAGCGTGGATGGCAAGTCTGGATTTTCCACCATTAAAGTCTCGACCGGCGCCGTGAAGCCAGTATGGGCAGGCGAAGAGTATGTGGGTACGACGCCGACTCCCAGCGGTTCGTTTTCTCGCGAAGGCTCGGTGTCGGCCGTGGTCCGCCAGTCAGCCAGTATGCCGCCTGAAGTTTGGGCTGGCCAGATCGGCAACTGGAAGCAGGTAACCACGATTAACGACGGCGTGAAACCCGTGTGGGGCGAGATGCGCAATGTCCATTGGACCAACGGCGCGACCAAGCTCGAAGGTTGGTTGATGCTACCGAAAGACTTCATGCCCGGCAAAAAATATCCGCTCGTAGTGAACGTTCATGGCGGGCCGTCCGGGGCCTGCGGCTCGTATTGGGATACGAGAATAATGGGCTTCGAATCGGCGATGGGTTACTTCGCATTGTGCCCCAATCCGCGGGGCAGTTACGGGCAGGGCGAAGCCTTCACGCGCGGCAACATTAAAGATTTTGGCGGCGGCGATTTTCGCGACATCATGGCCGGCGTGGACGCGATCGCGAGACAATATCCCATCGACACGCGCCGCCTTGGCATTCGCGGACACAGCTACGGTGGATACATGACCATGTGGGCCGAGACCCAAACCCAACTCTTCGCCGCCGCCGTCGCGGGCGCGGGCCTGTCCGATTGGCTTAGCTATTATGGGCTAAACGACATCGATGAATGGATGATTCCATTCTTCGGTGCTTCGGTTTATGACGATCCCGCCGTGTACGCCAAGAGCGATCCGATGCACTTCATCAAAGCTGTGAAGACGCCGACCCTCATATTGGTCGGCGACCGCGATGGCGAAGTTCCCATGGAACAATCGGTGGAGTGGTGGCACGCGCTCAAGACTATGAAGGTGCCGACTCAACTCGTCGTCTACGCCAACGAAGGACACATGTTCATAAAGCCCGCCGACGCCCGCGACTACACCGTCCGGACGCTGGAGTGTTCGAGGAATGGTTCGGGAAAGTCCCGGCGAAATAACGACGCATTGATTTAAGACGAGCTGATAAGATGGAGAGCAGATGAAGAATTCGCGTCTCATCTTCACGATTTTCGCCGCCGCCATCTTGTTCTCAATGATGCGCGAGTGGAGCGCGCCGGTCGCCTGTGCGCGGTCAATTCTAGCGTCAATGGGAGTGACTGAAGCACAACGCTAACCGCCGATTCTGATCCGTCTCCCGCTCTCGCCCTCCCGCTCCAACTCAATCTCCAGATCCCAACGCAGCCGCGGAAATTTCTCTCCCCACTCGATGAGCAGAATGCTGTTCTCCGCAAGCATATCATCCAGACCGAGCGTTTCGAGTTCACGCGGCGTGTCGATTCGGTAGAGATCGATGTGATAGAGATTGGCTTGCGGGCCGCGATACTCGTGCACCAGCGTGAATGTAGGACTGGTGACGTCTTCCTCCGCGGCGGCCTCGAACGCGGCCGCGATTCCTTTGACCAGCGTGGTCTTGCCCGCGCCGAGATTGCCGCGCAGGAGCACCATCTTCGGGGGCGCGAGCAGATCGGCTAGCGTGCGGCCGAAGGCGATGGTCTCTTCGGGTGAGTGCGTGATTATTTCGCGGAGTGTGTCTTTTACTTTCGCCTGGCCCGGCACACCTCCAGTATAGGCGAGCGGGATCGGGCGAGTTGCACTTGCCGGACAGCCGGGGGCGGCTCTCCCCACATTTACTTCCGTCTGCTAAGGACGTCTCAGTACGTAGAGAAGGCGCTGGTCTTCATGCCGAGAAGCTTGCGGTCGACCACATGATCGAGCGAGGTCCGCAGGCGGCGATGGTCGTCGTCTTCGAGCGCAACGAAACGAAACGGTTGCAGCACGCTGTCGTTCATTTTCCGCGTCGGCGTGAGGACTTCGGCCATGCCGTGCACCGGGCCGGCCTGCGTCTGAAACGCGACTTCGACGAATTCGCCTTGTCCCAGGCAATCGGACATCTGGAGCAAGCCGCCCGTCGCAGAAATGGATTGGAGTTTGGCTTTCGTGCGCCGGCCGTCTTCTAACCGGATCGCAGCCAGGACGGAATCTCCGAGCTGGACCCGGGCCGCGCGCCGCGAGGGATGGGGTTGGGGGAAGTGAGTCATAGGCTGACAGCACTATGGCACTAGCCCCTGTTAAGTAATAGGTTACGGGAGGGCCTCGTCCGGATTCCTGCGTCGGAAGCGGCAAGTGGACGCGCCGTCGACCTGTTCTTTGAAGCAGTTAGCAACGCGTTAACCACCTGATTAATGTCCGACTGGCCCGACTGTAGCAGGATTTCCCGCGCCCACATGAACGCGCCGTTTATTATCTCTCTGTATTCTGGAAAGGATCTTCATGATTAGGATCATCATGAGTGGTGTGAGCGCTCTAGCGTCGTTGTCGATATTATTCGCCGCCACTCTCGCTGGCGGTCAAGGGGCGCCCGCGTATTCTCCGCTGCGAGTCGGCATCGTCGGCCTGGTGCACGGGCACGTCCACGGATTTCTCGGCCAGTCGTTGCACAGTCCGGAGATTGAAATCGTCGGCGTCGCCGAACCAAACGCCAGCCTTCTATCGCAAGCCGCGACCCGCTACGGCTTCGATCACTCCATTCTCTTCACCGACCTGGAAGAGATGTTGCAGAAAACCCATCCGCAGGCCGTACTCGCCTACACCAATACCTACGATCATCGCCGTGTGGTCGAAATCTGCGCCCGGCACGGCGTTCACGTGCTCATGGAAAAACCGCTCGCGGTTAGTCTCGACGACGCGCTGGCCATCGAGAAAGCGGCTCACGCCGGCAAAGTTCACGTGCTGGTTAACTACGAAACTTCCTGGTACCGCAGCAATCACGCCGCATACGATCTTGTGCATGAAGGCGCTCTCGGCGATGTCCGCAAGGTGGTGATTCACGATGGCCACAACGGCCCGAAAGAAATCGGCGTTGAGCCCGAATTTCTCGCCTGGCTTACCGATCCCCAACTCAACGGCGGCGGCGCACTGTTCGACTTCGGATGCTACGGCGCCGATCTGATGACCTGGCTCATGGACGGCCAGCGCCCGCAAACCGTCACTGCCGTCACGCAACAGATCAAACCGGAAATTTATTCTCGCGTGGATGACGAAGCGACGATCGTTTTGACTTACCCGAAAGCGCAAGCCATCGTGCAAGCCTCATGGAACTGGCCCTTCGGCCGCAAAGACATGGAAGTGTATGGCCAAACCGGATACGTGATCACGGTGGAAGGCAACGACATCCGCGTGCGGCGTAGCGGGGATAGACAGGAAGAACAACTCGTCGCCAAACCCGTGCCCGCTCCCTATGGCAATTCGCTCTCATATTTTCGCGCTGTAGTTCTTGATGGAGCGAAGGAAGACGGGCTGTCGTCGCTGTCTACGAATGTGACGGTTACGGAAATCCTCGAAGCCGCCCGCCTTTCGTCAGCGACGGGAAAAGCAGTGCGACTGCCGGAGCGTATGTTGTACAGCGGTCCGCCACGCTTTTCGGTCGCTCCTTAAAAGCCTTTTGGCAGCCGATTTTGTCGCGGGCGACTCAGCCCTCCCAGCACGCAAACTTCTCTTGCGCCGTTCGCTGCGCGCGCCGGAACGCCTCGGGCAGTCCATGCAATAAATCCGTCGCGACCATGGAATGCTCTCCTACACTCTCACGCATCACGTCGCCCGCCAGCCCGTGCAAATGCACGGCCGCACATACCGCGAGCATCGCGTACTTTGGGTTCTGTGCGATCTTTGCTTGGCCAATTCCAGCTTGCGCGATCATGGCCGCAACCATCCCGGTAAGAATGTCGCCCGTGCCGCCGGTCGACATTCCCGGATTGCCAGTCGTGTTCACCCAAGCCTCGCCGCTGGGCTCAACCACTAGCGTTCGATTACCCTTGAGCACGACGATTAGTTCGTGTTCACGGGCAAACTTTCGCGCCACGCCCAGACGGTCTTTCTGCACCTTAGCGGTGGTGCATCCCGCCAGCCGCGCCATTTCCCCCGGATGCGGAGTAATCACTAGCAGCCGTCCTTTGCCGTTCAATTCATCGGCGAGGTTTTCAAATGCGTTCAATCCGTCCGCATCCAGAACGATGGGAACCTGGCTCGATCTCACCAAACTACGAACCAACTCAGAAGTCTCGATGTGTCGCGAAATGCCCGGCCCTATTGCCAAAACGCTCATGCCCTTAGCAAGTTCATCCAGTCGCGCCGCAGCCGCTGCCGAAATCGTTCCTGCGCGCGTTTCCGCCAGAGGCTCGGTCATCAGTTCCGGATGAAATCCAGCGACCGTGGCTAGCACCGACTCCGCAGTCGCAACCGTCGCCAACCCAGCTCCGGCGCGCAGCGCCGACATACCGGCCATGGCCACCGACCCTGCCTTCCCAAGCGATCCGCCGAATACCAGCACGTGCCCATAGAGACCTTTGTTCGAATCCGCCGGACGCGGCCCAATCATTGGCGCGAAATCACGGGCTGTAATCACATTGAGTGCCAGCCCCGAAACGATCGCTTCTTCAGGCGATCCGATGTCCGCCACGCAGGTCGGCCCCTCGGTCAGCCCGCCAAAAACATGCGCCGGACGTGCTGCGGTGAAGGTGATAACTGAATCCGCCCGCGCGATGATTCCCTGCTGCTGTGGACCCATCGCATCCGCATCGGCGCCGGAAGGAATATCGACCGCAACCACTGGCCCCTGACTCGCATTCAGAATCGCAATGGCATCGGCATAGAGTCCACTGACCGGCGGCTTGAACCCAGTCCCGAGGATCGCGTCCAGGTATAAGTCAGCGGGAAGAGAGAGCCGCACGCGGTCGCTCTTCAGATCATCGCTGGAGTAGACGCGGACCACTGGAATCGGCAGCCTGGCGAACATCGCCGCGGCATCGCCTCGCAACTCTGCGGGATCGGCCAGCAGAATGACTTGCACCGCCTTCCCCGCTTCATGCAACCGCCGCGCCGCCACGAATCCGTCGCCGCCGTTGTTGCCCTTGCCGGAAAAGACAACAATTTTCTCTGCGGCGGCGTAACCCGCCAGCACATGCTCCGCTACCGCCGATCCCGCATTCTCCATCAGCGTGAGCGAGGGCACGCCGAAGCGCTCGCTGGTAGCGCGGTCGATGGCACGCATTTCTGCCGCAGTGACGATTTTCATGGTGCGGTCGTTGGTCGTCGGTCGTTAGTCGTTGGTCGTTAGCCGTTCGCGGAACTTATCCTTTCGGGATTGTTGCCGACGACTAACGACTAACGACTAGCGACCAACGACTACCCGCCAACGACCGATCTTAAAACAAAATGGCCCTCCGCGGCGGGGCGGAGGGCCTCGGGAAATTATCCGATCATGCTTTTGGGCCGGACGCTGATTGCAGTGCCTGCACCTTGCTGTGTTTGCGCCCGTAGCTGAAGTAAATTGCGAGCCCAATTATCAACCAGACCACCAACCTGATCTGCGTGGCAGGAGAAAGAAAAACGATCAGCGCCCCCGAGAAAAGAATGGACAGAATCGGAACCAGCGGCACCATGGGAGTTCGGAAGGGCCGGTTGAGTTCGGGATGCGTCCTGCGCATCACCCACACGCCGGCACTGACCAGCACGAAGGCGAGCAGGGTGCCCACACTGGTCATCTCGTCTAGCACGCTAAGAGGAATCACCGTGGCCAGAATGGCAACAAAAACCCCCACGACGATGGAACTCAGATAGGGCGTCCGAAATTTAGGGTGAATCTTGCCGGCCCAGGGCCAGAGCAAACCGTCACGCGACATGGAGTAGAACACGCGCGACTGCCCGAGCAACATCACCAGCATCACGGTGGCCAGGCCGCCAAGAGCGCCGATTTCAACTAGAAACGTCGCCCATTGCTGCCCGGTTACGCGGATGCCGACGACAACCGGGTCCGGAACATTGAGTTGACCGTAAGGCACGATATGAGTCAGCAGGCCAGAAACTAAAATGTAGAGAACAGTACAAATGACCAGCGATCCCAAAATGCCCAGAGGCATATCCTTCTTCGGGTTCTTAGCCTCCTGTGCGGCGGTAGAAACAGCGTCGAACCCGATATATGCGAAGAAGACGACTCCTGCCCCGCGTAAAATTCCCGACCATCCGAAGTGTCCCCACTCGCCGGTATTGGCCGGAATAAAAGGATGCCAGTAGTTGGGCTTCCATGCATGTGAGAACAAGAATGCCGCGGCCAGAACGATAAACATGCACACCACAGCTACTTTCATAATTACCACGGCAGTAGTGAAGTTCGCCGACTCTTTGATCCCGATCACCAGGATTGTGGTGATGACCATGATGACGATGAAGCCGACATAGTCATATTTCAGATGCACAGGCGTCCCGAAGAGCATGAAATCCGAAGTAGGAAATGGAGGCAGGTTCCAGCCGATATCGTGCAGAAATGCCCGCAGATGTCCGCTCCAACCGACCGCTACTGTGGCTGCCCCAAAGGCATATTCCAGGATCAGATCCCAGCCGATGATCCAGGCGACGAGTTCCCCCAGAGTGGCGTAGGAATAGGTGTAGGCGCTGCCCGCGATCGGAATCATCGAGGCAAACTCGGCATAACAGAGCCCCGCGAATGCGCAGGCAATCCCCGCCAGCACAAACGAAATCACAAGCGCTGGTCCGGCGAACTGAGCGGCCGCCTGACCGGTAATCACAAAAATACCTGCCCCAATGATCGCGCCGATGCCGAGTGTTAGCAGATTCAACGGCCCCAGGGCGCGTCGAAGGCTTTGTTCGCCTTCGACTTCAACCGCCTCTTTCATCAAAGTGGGCAGGTCTTTTCTCGCGAACAGATTCGCCATGCTCCGTTTCTCCTTGGTTTCGCTGACAGTCGGCATCCTAAACTCCTTCACGATGATGTCGGGGCTGCTCCCACACGCGCATTGCGCGACCACGCATAGTACACCGGAATCCCCAACAGCACCACGATCAGCCCCGGCCAGGTGAATTGTGGTTTGTAGCGCAATAGTACGACATCGATGAATAAAGCCATCACAATATAAACGATGGGCAGCACCGGATAACCGAATGCCCGGTAAGGCCGGGACGCGTCCGGGCGCGTGCGCCGCAACACGAACAGCCCCACAATCGTCAGAATGTAAAAGACCAGCACGGCGAAAATGATGTAGTCGAGAAGCTGCCCGTAGCTGCCCGAAACACAGAGCAGGCAAGCCCAGACCATCTGTACCATCAGCGAAACCGCGGGCGTCTTATAAGTAGGATGCAGCTTCGCCACGTTGCGGAAGAACAGGCCATCTTTCGCCATGGCGTAATACACGCGCGCGCCGGAGAGAATGAGCCCGTTCGCGCAGCCGAATCCGGAAATCATGATCGCCGCCGCCATCAGCAGTCCGCCGGCCGCGCCGAACATCTGGGTCATAACAGCCGTGCCGACGCGATCTTCGGCAGCGTATTTAATGCCGCGCTCAAGAATCGTCGCGGCCCCCGGCGTTCCATCCAGCGGCAGAGCGCTCAGATAAATAAAGTTGCAGGCGATGTAGAGTGCGATCACAACGCCAGTGCCCAGAGCCAGCGATAGCGGCAGGTTGCGGCTGGGATTCTTTACTTCCCCGGCGGTGAACGTCACATTATTCCAGGCATCGGCCGAGAACAGCGAACCGACCTGCGCAACGGCCAGCACCGTCAGCGTGCTCACGAAAATACCGGCGCCAATGTCATGCTGCGCGCCCAGCCCTGCGTTACGCCAGAAATGGCCGAAATTCGCAGCCACGGCTTGCGGATTGCGTCCCAGCAAGAAACCGAATACGGCCAGCCCCAACAGCGCCGAAACTTTGGCGGCGGTGAAAACATTCTGAATCGCCGCACCCGTCTTCACTCCAAAGATGTTTACGATCGAAAGAAAAATTACGAGCAGAATTGCCATCAGATTCTGGGTATTGATGCCGACATCCATATTGCCCAGCACCATTGGACCCAGATGAATCGGCGGAACTTTCCAGATATGCCAAATCCAGTTGGTAGAAGAAATCGAGGGAACGAATACGCCCAGAAATTTGCCAAACGCCACGCCGACGGCGGCGATGGTCCCGGTCTGAATCACCAGAAATAAAGTCCAGCCGTAGAGAAATCCCCACAGCGGCCCCAGCGCCTCGCGCAGATAAACGTATTGGCCGCCGGCTCGCGGCATCATGGCCGCCAGCTCGCCATAGCTGAGCGCGGCCACAATCGTCATGAATCCGGCGACAGCCCACGCCCCGATCAGCAATCCCGGTGAATCGACTTCACGGCCAATTTCAGCCGACACGATGAAGATGCCCGACCCGATCATCGACCCCATGACCAGCATGGTGGCGCTGGTCAGGCCCAGCCCCTGCACCAGTTCTTTATCCTGATGACTGTGTATGTCCCAGTCGCTGCCTTTGGGCGGCTGCGTTGTCGATGTACTCAGGGCTCCTCCGTGAATTCGTCGTCGGTCGTCGTCCAGTGGTCGTCGGTCGTCGGTCGCTGGTCGTCGGTCGATCGCGGTTCGGCAACGCTGATAGCGTTGGGTTTTAGCTAACGACCAACGACCGACGACGAATTTCCAAGTCTGAGAACTCTACCTCAGAATGCGGAAAAATTCCTCTGCTGATTTTCGCGGCTCCTGTAATAGGTCAGATATCACCGCCACCGAATCGGCCCCAGCTTCAATCACAGAGGCCGCGTTCGCCCGCGTAATCCCCCCAATCGCCACCAGCGGCTTGCGGGTTAGGGATCGCGCCCGGCGCACGCCTTCGAGGCCCACAACGGGATCGGGCCTTTCTTTGCTCGAAGTCGCGAACACGGGCCCAATCGCCAGATAGTCGGCTGAGGTCAGATCGGCCTCACGCAATTGCTCGGGATTGTGGGTGGAAACTCCCAGCCAGCGCTCAGTCCCGATAATCCCGCGCACCGTCTCCGGAGACAAATCCTCCTGCCCGACGTGCACGCCGTCGAAATCGGCGGCTAGGCACAAGTCGGCCCGGTCATTCATGATCAGCCGCACCGAATCCTGGGTGCCCCATCCTAACGCCGCGTCTTTTGCGGTGTTAGGGTGGGTGCCGCCTAAGTGTTCCCTCAATTCCCGTGCCTGCTCCAGCATCACCCGAGCGTTGCCGGATTTGTTGCGATATTGCAACAGAGTCACGCCGGCGGAACGCAACTCGACTGCCGCATTAAACAAGGTTTCGGCGCTAGGAAAGCAAGCCGCATCGAGAATGGGATACAAGCGGGGAATCTGCACCATGCGTTGCTAGCTCTGCTGGCGCGACAACTCGCAGATCCAGTTGACCTCCCAGCTCTTGCCGCCATCGGGCGAGAATGACTGCTCCATGCGTGAGGAATTGGAAGAAATATCGAGCCAGACGTAGCGCACCAGTATGGTGCGGCCTTTGAAATTCTCCTGATGGAAAAACTCGCCGCGCTTGCCGTTAAATCCACCCACGACGGGAGGCGTGTCAAGCGTTCCGTTATCGAGATCGACGAGATAGATGCTCCACTGCCGCGTCGCTGGATTGTAGAGACGGAGCGTCTGCGCCTTGATGTGGAGCTTCTTCTCGGGGCTGGTTACCTCGAACTGCTCGAAGTTCGCGTTGCTGTCGAGAAGTTTGTGGTGGTTCGAAATACCATCGTACACGTCCCACTTATCGGAGTGGTTGAGCCGGTCTGGAAGCCGGCGGACATGCGCCTTCCAGTCGCCGATGAGGAAGTCGAAATCATGAGAACCATCGCGCTGCGGCAGGAGCGCAGGATTGTCGGTGGTCTGGGCGGAAAGCGGGCCATAGAAAGTTACTCCAAGAAAGAGCGCTGCGAGAAGAAAGAGCGCTGCGAGAACCACGAGGGCACTGCGTTTCATGACCGGGAACGTCCTTTCAGATAATCAGATGCGCCGAGGACGTTTTCGTTAGCAAGGGCAGTGCCTAATCCCTTTGAGAACGTCGTGGAAAAGGAAGGTGAGATTTTTACTTCGCGTCCCTGATCTGCCATAAGACCAGGTCCACTTTCTTCAGATCGGTGATGTCGGCCCACGGAAAAGATCTCTTGAATTTTTCGCAAATCATCAACCCTTCGGCACTCTTTATCAGCGCAACGTAGTTATCGCAGAGCTGGTCGTACACAACTATGCAACCGACGCAACGACGCTCCCGATCCTTGCCGGAAGGCAAACGCAGTCCGAAGTTGCTGAGAACGAATTCGTCGATTACCGGCTTGTCTGGGTGCAGCGTCGCTACGAGCTTACTCGCAAACGAAGCCTCGACTCTCGATGTTCGCTCTAGCAGTGTACACAGACCGTTAGGGAACGTGATTCCAGTCCCCTTGCTCATTTCTAGCAATGTGTAAAAGTGCAGTTGCCACGCATCGTTCCTCCGAACCTTATAGAAACCGTTGAATTTATTTTGAAATGAACGGTCTCTGCTCACGTCGCGTCCGTGGATGTTTTCCTGTATCCAGCAATATCGTTTAAGCCCAGTCTCGATTTTGGAGAGAGCGCCGTCGATTCTTGACTCCGTTAGCTGAACCACCCGACCCTCCATTCGCCAACTTCTAGGCGTTGATTCGGACCAGTGCGAGAGATCCTGCCTACACTCACTTCCCGTTCTTCGCCAGAAATCGCTCAATAAATCCGGTATCAATCTTCCCCGCGCGGAAATCTTCGTCCGCCAGAATCTTGCGGTGCAGCGGGATCGTCGTATAAATGCCCTCGACAATAAACATCTCCAGCGCCCGCGACATGCGCGAAATCGCTTCGCTGCGGTCTTTGCCGCGGACGACCAACTTCGCGATCAGCGAATCGTAATATGGCGGGATCACGCCCTCGGCATAAGCGGCTGTGTCGACGCGCACTCCAGTCCCGCCCGGAGGATGGAATGCGGTAATCTTTCCCGCGGACGGCGTGAATTTCTCGGGATGCTCGGCGTTGATGCGGCACTCGATGGCGTGTCCGCGGTGAACGATCGGCCCCTGCAGCACCTCGCTCATGTGCGCGCCCGCCGCGATCATGATCTGGCTCTTCACCAGATCGACGTCGGTCACCATCTCCGTCACGGGATGCTCGACCTGAATGCGGGTGTTCATCTCGATGAAGTGCAGGCGCTTGTCTTTGTCCATCAGGAACTCAATGGTGCCGGCGTTGCTGTAGCCAATCGCCGCCAGCGACTTGCATAGGACCTCGCCAATCTCATCGCGCAACTGCGGCGTCACCTGAGTCGACGGCGATTCCTCCAGCAACTTCTGGTGGCGGCGCTGGATCGAGCACTCGCGTTCGCCCAGGCTCACCACGTTGCCATGCTCGTCGGCCAACACCTGAAACTCGATGTGCCGGGGATGCTCGACGTATTTCTCCATGTAGAGATCGCCGTTGCCAAACGCGCCCGCGGCTTCGGCCTGCGCCGCTTTGAACAGGCCTGGCAGTTCCTCTTCGTTGCGGACGATGCGCATGCCGCGCCCGCCGCCCCCGGCTGACGCTTTCACGATCACCGGGAAGCCGACCTGCCGCGCCCACTCGATCGCCTCGCCGTCCGACGCGATAATCCCGTCGGAGCCGGGCAGAATCGGCACGCCTGCCTGCTTCATCGCGGTGCGGGCTTTTTCTTTCTCGCCCATCAGCCGCATCACTTCTGGCTGCGGGCCGATGAACTTAATGCCGCTGGTCTCGCACACTTCGGCGAAGTTGGCGTTCTCCGCCAGCAGTCCGTAGCCGGGATGGATCGCCTCCACGTTGGCAATCTCCGCCGCACTGATCACCGCTGGAATATTCAGATAGCTCAGCGCAAGCTGCGGCGGACCGATACAAATTGCCTCATCGGCAAAGCGCACCGGCAGCGAGTTGCGGTCGGCCTCGCTATAAATCGCAACCGTGCGGATGCCCAGCTCCTTGCACGCGCAAATCACCCGCAGTGCAATCTCTCCGCGGTTAGCAATGAGGATTTTCTTGAACATGTTAAAAATCAGCTATCAGCCGTCAGCTCTCAGCTTCTTGCACAGCACGAAATGAAACACGTGGCGACGGACGCATTCGTCCGCCCGCGGCGGAATCGTAATGGGCCCGGACGAATGCGTCCGGGGCTACGTGTTTGTTTGGGTCGGCCGCAGCCTGTGCTTCTGTAAACGCAAAAAGGCGCGCAACTTGCGCGCCCGGAATCCCCCAGCCTCACTTCTTCGGCCTTACGACGAACAGTTCCTGCCCATATTCAATCGGCTGCCCGTTCACTGCCAGCTTCTTAACGATCTCCCCGGCAACGTCCGACTCGATCTCGTTCAGCAGCTTCATAGCTTCGACGATGCAAAGAACCTGTCCCACTTCTACCTGATCTCCGGCCTTTACAAACGGAGGCGCACCCGGTGAGGGGGCTTCGTAGAAGGTCCCCACGATGGGAGACTTCACCATGTGAAGGTTTTCCTCCGGTGCAGGCGCCGCCGGAGCCGCCGCTGCCGTGGGAGCAACTATAGGTACAGCGCCTAGTTCAGGCGCTGCTGCCGGGGCCGCGGGCACGGCGTAAAACCGCGGCTCTCCATGCTCGTGGACAACCGTGCGATCTCCGGCGCGCTTGATCCGGACCTTGACATCGCCGCGCTCCAACTCGAACTCGGCAATGTCCTTCTCGATTAAGAACTCGATGAGTTCTTTCAGCTCTTTTTGATTCATTCGTGTAAGGTAGGACCGTCCGCCACTTGCCGTCATCGAAACGCCGCACGACGTCCTGACCCGGCAGGACAACAATGCGCAAAGAAACCGGGGCGTCTTCCTGCCCGGCTGTACGGTACGCATTCAAAGTACGGCGCTGCAAAAAAAAACTAAGAAGGCTAAACCGCCAGAAAATCCTTGCTCGTCGGCGTCATCACTTCACAACCGCCGGTCGTGACCGCCACCATGTCCTCGATCCTGACGCCCCATTTGCCGGGGAAGTATACTCCGGGCTCGATGGTGATGACCATCCCAGGCTGCAGAATCTCGCGCTGGCCATCCGCGACTCTCGGCGCCTCATGAATCTCTAGCCCAACTCCATGCCCGGTCGAGTGCGTGAAATAGCGCCCTAACCCGGCTTTCCGGAGTACCCTACGAGCCGCCGCATCGACCTCGCCGACGGTAACTCCCGGCCCTACGGCATCAATCGCCGCCTGCTGGGCCTCCCGGACCACCTCATATGCCTCGTGGGCATCCTCTGGCGCATTATTCTTCCCAGAGCCAGCCCACACAGTACGAGTCTGATCGGAACAGTAACCTGAAAGTATAACACCGAAGTCGCAGACTACGAACCCGCCCGCCGCAATCGTCTGATCGGACGCGCGCCCGTGCGGCAGGGCCGATCTCGCTCCCGAAGCGATGATAGTTGGGAAAGACATTGCTTCCGCCCCGGCACGCCGCGCCGAATATTCCATCTCGCCCGCAACCTCGGTCTCTTTCACTCCCGGACGCATTACTTCCAGTGCGCGGTCGAATAACTTTGCCCCTAACCGTACCGCCTCCCGGATTTTTTCTAACTCGTCGGCGTCCTTAATCTTACGGAGCCGTTCGACAATCGAGGACGCATCCTTGAGCGTTACGCCCGACGGCCGAAGCTCGGCCAAGCGCTTCTTCTCCGCAATGGTGAAGTGCTCAGCCTCAATTCCAACCGCCCAACCCCGGGCGCGCTTCCGCCGAGTCCTCAGAAAATCTGCCAGCGCCGGTAACACCGATTTGCGCGCAATCACCACCTTCGAGGCCTTGACCTCTTCATGCGCCTGTGTGTCATAGCGAACGTCGGTAAAAAAAACGCTGCCTGCCTCTTCCACCAGCAAAAAGCCGGCGCTGCCGGTAAAGCCGCAAAGATATCGGATGTTAGGAAGATGGCTGATCAGGAGTGCATCGAATCGGGTGGTAGCGATATGCTGCCGCAATTTCTTCTGGCGCGCTGAATAGTCCATTCGGTGCAGTGTATCAGCGGGTGTGTCCGGCTGTGGGGGCGCTCGGAGCGATTGCAAGGGGAATTGTCTCACCTTCCTCAATATATCGTTGAATATCCCGGGCGGCATCAGGGCCGACATAGGCACTGAAATGTTCGGAGAGGAACCTAGTCGTAAGCACTAATTCCCTGCTCTGCGCCTGGTGCAACAGGTTCAGCATGGCATCGTCCAACGATTGTTTCCCTTTACTTCGTTCTTGGATCAGAAAGTTCCAGCGCTGTGCCAGGAAGTTGCCCCGCAGGTATGCGAGCCGCTGGAAATCGTCGTCGCTGAAGAATCGATCCTGGACTTCGCTGCCTTTGGCATGCAACACGCGCGAAGCTTTATACTCGCGATAGGCCGTGTCTACATCATTCGCATAATCTTCCGCGCTAATCAACCCGGCCCTTAGAAGCAGCGTTCTCGCGTAATAGTCAGTAAACCCTTCCGTGAACCAGAATGGATTTTCGCCATGGATTTCTCCCAGCTTTCCTGGGTTCCAGGTGTGGAACATCTCGTGCGCCAACAGAAACTTAGTTTGAAAATCAAGACGCGTGCCTTCGCCCATGAACAGCGCGAACGAGTCTTCCAAGGCCGTTCCGCCATAGTTGCCGGGGGCATCATCGCTAGGCAGCAAGGTCAGTACATAGTTCGCTGCGCCCGGATCATGCCAGAACGACCGCTCGCCAGTAAGAATTCTGCGAACCAGGTCCACAAGTTGGCCATCTGTAAAATCCCACTGGCCCCTCGTTGCGACGAAGACAGTCTTGCCTTCCAAATCCAACTTATTAAGGCGAATGGCCCCACCCGCAAATAGCCCGTTCGACAACTTGATTAGGTATGTCTTTGAAAATTGACAAGAGAAGTCTCCCGAGAAGCTGTCCACGACCTTCCAAGCGGGAGGCATGTTTTTCCACTCAACGAAAAGAGGAATTTCCTCGTCCTCTGGCAAGGCTGGATAAACCAGAAAGTTCCGTCCCGCCACCTGAAAATAGGACTGATCCAGCATCACTCGAAGGTAGGATGAGGCGTTGATCTTGCCCGCCCAATCCTTCGTCACGCGATATCTGAGCCGCACGATCTGACCAGGTTGAAAAGTCAGCCGTCTCTGCCAGGCTTTTTCCACGACCTGAATCGTTGTTCCGGGGGATAACGCCTCCAGGTTGCTAATGGCCCTGTAGAGTTCTTTCTGTCCCTGCCATTCCGAAGGCAAATTCAACTCAGTAGTCTTGGTCGAGGTGAGCCGGAAACTGACCAAAACCTCGAGCGAAAGAGAACCGTCCACGAGCTTGGGCTCGATGGTGTAGGCAAGGAACGGCCCCGCTTTCGGCAATGTGGCGCAGTCAGCGACGGCCGGAACACTGAGAGCTAGGCCGAGCAAGGGCAGAATGAAGAAGAGTCTCACGTCGATGTTTCCTACAAAGTGTCCACATTAATGTAGCAGGACGAAAGGTGGCAGGACGAAGCCTGACACCCTCAAAACAAAACCGCCGACCTGACAGTTTCTTCAGGCCGGCGGCTTCAATCTTCGAACTCGCTGCTAGTTTCGACGCTATGTCTGAATGATGCGCGGCGTGATGAAGAAAATCAGCTCCTGGTTCGAGGTGTTGACCTGCGTGTGCTTGAACAGGTTGCCGAGGTACGGAATGTTGCCGAGCAATGGCACCTGCGAGATGTTGATCGAGTTCTGCGTCTGGATGACGCCGCCGATCACCACCGTGCCGCCATCGGTCACCAGCACCTGCGTGGTAGCCTGCTGCGTGATTAATTCCGGGTTGCCCTGCACTTCCTGGCCGAAGTTGGGCGTGGTGTTTTCCACGTCCACGTTGAGGAAGATGGTGTTTTCCGAAGTGATCTGCGGAGTCACCGTCAAGCGCAGGAAAGCGTCGACGTAGGTCACCGTCGGAGGACCACCCAACTGCGCCTGCGTCACGATTGGCACGCGCACGCCCTGCTTGACTAGCGCTTGAATATTGTTCTGGGTAACAACTCGCGGACGGGAAAGCACCTTTAGCAATCCGCGAGATTCAGCCAGCGAGAGCACCGCGTCAATCCGAATGTTGTTGCTGGCGTTCACAAAACTTAAACCGCTCGAAGGCGAAGTCGATCCCAGGTTCGAGAATAGAGGAATCGACGATCCTGTGGAGCTGCCGCCGGTCCCGGGCACTGTGATGTAGCCGGGGGTAAGTCCGCCAACCGTGGTGGGCGACGACCCAACCGCCTGGTTGCCACCGATCGCGCTGTGTCCGTTGCCCCAGCCAAAGCCGAGCTGCGTACCGATGTCGCGGGCAAACTGCCGGGTCGCGGCCACTACGCGAGCTTCAATCTCGACTTCCTGCGTCTTGCGATCCAATTGCGTCAGCAGGCGGTCGATGATCGGAAGCGTCTTCGGAATGTCGTTGACAATCACGGCGTTGGTGCGATCGTCGGCCACCACATCGCCGCGCTGCGAGAGGAATTTCTTGACCGTAATGATTACATCCTTGGCCTTGGCGTAGCTCAGGAAACGCGTGACCGAAACTTTTTCTACGGCCAGCATTTCGGAATCGATCTGCGCCCGGCGGCCATCGGCCTCTCTCTTCAGTGTTTCGACCGTGGCGATGCGCAGGACGTTGCCCTCCAGTTCACGCGCCAGGTCGTTGTTCTTCAATACGATGTCGAGCGCCTGATCCCACGGCACATCGTCGAGCACCACCGTCAGCGTGCCGTGAACGTTCGGATCGAGCACCACGTTCAGACCGCTGATTTCGTGAATCAGACGGAAGAAGTCTTTCAGGTCGACATCTTTCAGGTTGACCGAGATCGGCTCACCCGTGTACTTCGGGCCGGCGACGGCAGGTTGCTGTCCGGCCATGGATTTTTGCTCCGCGGCCAGATTCACGGCGGGTGTAATTCCCTGGCTCTGCGCCTGGGCTGCGTGCTCACTTACGGGCAGCAGTTCCACAGCAGTCTTATCGGAAAACCGCGCAGCCGCTTCCTGGGCGCGAACCGTCGGTTCATCGGCGGCTACGGTCTTGACGTCATTGTTAGAATCCTTCGCAACTTCGCTCGCAACGTCGTTGGCAGGCTGACTCTTGGCCTGATACGAAGGCTCGACTACCACAAAGTCGGTGGGAGTCGCATTCGGAGCCGCCAGCTTCGGCGCGAGCGCGGTCTCAGCCTTGGGAGCGGAAGGCGATTCCATCACGCGCGGCGCGAAGGGCGACATCTCCTTACTGGGCGCGCTGGCAGCAACCGTCTTTGTCCCGGCGGTCTCTGTCTCGGCGGTCTTTGTCTCGACAGCTTTCGCTTCCGCGGCAGTCTTCGCCTCGGCGTTGGCATGCAGGGTCAGAACCAGCTTGCCTGCGGGACCCGGCGTTAACTCATAGGTGCAAGCCTGGGTGAGATCGACGACGACGCGAGTGGTGGGATGCAACTGGCCATCCATGCCAATGCGCACGCTCTTGACCCCGGCAGCGCCCACGGCGATGCGACTCTGCCCGGTCGCCATTACGGTCTCCGGCAGATCCACCACCACGCGAGCGGGCGAGTCCACCGTGCTGAGCTTCGGCGTCAGCGTGCCGGTGGTGCTCATCACAACCCGGATGTCGTCCGTGCTTCGGACTACGTTGACTCGATCGAGCTGGCTCGGTGTCTGCGCTGCCGCAGCCACCACCCCCATCAAAATGAAGACCAGCAACGATACGAACATGGTCAGTTGTTGCTTTCGCATTTCGCCTCTCCCCACCCGCGGGCCTGGCCCGCGTGTCCTTCTCAAGATCCGATTTCGGCGCCCCGTTCCCGTTTCGCCGTCTTGCCTGATCTTCCTAAACTAGACTGCCGGAGTGAAGATTCTCTTCACCACTTCCCGCGTGAATGGCTTGCCCAGCTTGTCCTGAATCGTCTCCTGGAACACCACCGAATCACCCGTAATCTTCACCACATATCCGTTGAACACGGGATCGTTTTCCCGCAAAAAATAAGCCTTGTTCAGATTGTTGGTCACTACGGCGATGAAGCCGCTGTCGGATTTCACCACGCCCCGCAGATTGATTCCGCCAATCTCCAGGCACTTCTTGCCCGTCGAACAACCGGATCCGTTGGTCTGCACCACCGGACTGAAGAACGGATCGCGCTTCCCGTTCATCGCCCACTTCTTATCTTCAGGCTTGGCCTTGGCAAGGCTCGGGCTTTTGGCCGCGGCCGAAGGCGCGTCCAGAACCGGAGCTGCAGTCTTTATTGTTGCCGCTGTCGTCGCAGTCTTGGCGGCCTGTTTCGTCTCCATCTTGGGAACCTCGGCTACTAGCTTCGAGGCCGGCATCTTGGCCACCGCAACCTTGGCGGGCACGATGACTGGCTTCGCCGCTGGAGTCTTTGCTACGAGGACCTTCGCGGGCGCCGCAGCTGGTTTCGCCGCCGGAGCTGGAGCTTTCACCGCCGGAGCTGGAGCATTCTTGGCCACGGCCGACGCACCTTCGGTATGCAAGATTAGAATCAGTTTGCCGGCAGAGCCCGGAGTCAACTCATACGCCAGCTGCTTCTCCAGATCGACCACCACGCTTGTCGTCGGAGGAGTCTTGCCGTCCATGCCGATGCGGACACCCTTCACTCCGCCGCTGCCGACAGGAATCTTGTTCTGCGCGCTGGCCACGATCGTGTCTGGCAGTTCGACCAGTAAACGCGCGGGCGAAGTCAGTTTCGTCACGTTCGGCGTCACCGCCTGGCTGGAACTGATTTCGATCTGGAAGCCGTCTGCGCCGGGAGCCACGTGCACTCCTTGCAACTGGTTGTGGGAAGCAGATGCCGGCTTCGCTCCCGGAATCGCCGCAGGTTTCACCGCGGAAGCCGGAGCCCCCGGCGCCGGCTTCGTCGCCGCCGGAACTGGGGCGGCTTTCGGAGCCGGGCTGGCTGGGTTCTGTTGAAGCGCTTTCGCCGTTCTGCGCGCGTTATCGATGGCATCCGCGTTCTGCGCCACAGCCTGCGTGGCCGCCGAACCGCTCACCATCATTGCCACTGCCAAAATGCCTGTCGTTAATTGGATCGTCAGCTTCATAGTCATCCCTACTTCGCTCCAGGCGTTCCCGGTTTGGTCCCGGCGCCTGCCGCTGAAGGTGTCAAATCGTGACTGAAGTATGTCGTTGCCGTGAAACTCGCGATGATGCTTTCGTTGGGCGCGTACTGGTAGGTGCGTTTGGTTTTCGCCCCGCTCGGATTCCTGGTCGTCGAAACCAGCAGCCCGCTGATATTGACGATGCGCTCCAGCTTGCTCACCCGGTCAAAAAAATTCAGCGCCGAATAGTAGGGCCCGTCGAGCTCAAGATCGAAGGGCACTTCGGTGTAATACTGCTGCGAATGCGTGTCCTTGGCCGAATAGCGTCGCAGTTCCACACCCGCCTTCTGGGCCTCGGCGCCCATCATGGTGATGAAACCGTCCACCTGTTTGTCGTCAGGGACAATGCGCTGCTCGATTTCCAGTTGCTGTTTGAGCTCGGCTAATTGTTGCTCCATCTGCTTTAGCTTCGGCCGGTAGGACTCGAGCTCGTTGTTTTCCCGGATCTTGTCTTCCAAGGCATGTTGCGCGGCCGTATTCTTGTCGTTCTGGCTCTTGAACAGGGTGAAGTACAATGCCGCCGTCACCACCGCTCCGCCAAGAACTACGACTCCCCACTGCTTGATGCCCGACAGTTCGCTAAAATTCGCCATAGGTCCGCCTCTTGAAATGCTTAGGACTTCCCCTTCTCGCAGGTCAGCGTGAACTGAAACGCCTGCATGTCTTTGATCTGGTCGTCCTGATAGGTTTCCTTGATCTCGACACTTTTGAAGAATCCGGTCTTTTGCAGGTTCGCGATCAGATTCGCGACCGCGTCCGTGCTCAGCGCCATTCCTTCCAGGTTCACGCTCGAACCCGAGTCGTCCATCTTGCTCAGCCACACCGCTTCGGTGTTATTGACGGTTTCGCCCAGCATAGCCAGAAGGTCGACCGGACCGGTCTGGTTGTGGCGCAATCCGTCGATCACATCCACCCGGCGCTTGTAGTTGTTGGCTTGCGTCTGGCGTTCGAGGAAGCGCGCCTTCACGTCGGCCAGTTCCCGATTCTTCTGCTCGGCCACCTTCATGTGCGCTTCGATCGCCTTTGACTGGTGATCCAGCCGATACCAGTAGCTCAGGTTGAATAACCCCGCCACTACCACCACCGCCAGAATCTTCAGCTTGGGCGATCCCATATCGCCCATTTCCATCGATGGCATTGACGGACCGCCGCCGCCACCGCGCTTGTTCTTTCCCTTGGAATTTTCGAGCAGGTTGATTTTGATCATAGCGATTCAAAGCTCCTCAGGGCCAAGCCCACCGCCACTGCCATCTGACCCGGATTCTGCTCCACCAGTTCCGCTCCGTGTCCTTCGACCGGAGGGGTCACGCGCTGGAACGGATTCAACAATTCCACCGGCATCGAGAACTCCTGCCGCAACGCTTCCACCAGGCCCGGCACCTTCGACGATCCGCCCGCCAGATAGATTTTTTCGATGTGCTCGCCGGCCGCGCTGGCCCGGAAGAAATCGAAGGTCTTCTGAATTTCCAGCACGATGATTTCTGTTACCTGTTGCAGGATCGGCTGCTTCGCGTCCTCGCTTACCGTGCCCACCTTGTTGCCCAGTTTGAGCGACTCGGCGTCTTCAAAGCTCAGGTCCAGTTCCTTCTGCAGTGAGTCCGTGTACTGGTGTCCGCCCACGCTGACGTCGCGCGGGAACAGCGGCGTCGTACCCTTCACGATGTTGATGTTCATCACGCTAGCGCCCAGGTTCAACAACGCGACGACTTGTCCCGGAGCCGGCTGGTAGTTGTACTCGTAGCAGTTCTGCAACGCCAGCGCGTCGATGTCCACAATAGCGGGCGTGCGGCCCGACATCGAGAGTACGTTGGTGTAGTTCAGAATCTTGTCCTTCTTCACCGCGACCAGCAGAACGTCCATCTGCGGACTGCCCACTTCGTCGCTGAGAATCTGATAGTCGAGACTCACATCGGAAAGATCGAAGGGAATGTGCTGCGCCGCTTCTTTCTCGATGGTCTCGGCCAGTTCCTGGTCGCTCATCGAAGGCAGCGAGATCTTTTTCACGATCACCGAGTGCCCGCTCACCGCGGTGGCGACGGCTTTGGTTTTGATCGCGTTGTCGAGGAACAGCTTTGAAATCGCGCTCGAAACCGTGCCCGAGTCTACGATCATCGAATCGACCACGATGTCGGAAGACAGCGGCTCCAGCCCGAGGTGCGCCACTTCGATCTGCCCACCCTTTTTCTTGAGCTCCACCGCCTTAATGCTCGAGGATCCCACATCCAGGCCAACAATCGACTTCGATCCCATTCCAAACATGTGCCCACCTTTGTAGCGCCGGCGTCCCGTCGGCACTCTTTTTTGTAGCGCCGGCGACCCGCCGGCTGTCCCGAGGGCGTCCTCGCCCTCGGCCTTTCCTTGCTACCGCTATCCGGTTACTGCGACCCGGCCGCTTTCGATGACGCCTTCGCTTTTCGTTTCGGCTGCGGTTCCATTTCGCTCGATTGCTCTTCCATCCACTGGTCCAGCCGCGATTTCTTGAAGCGCCAGCGGTTGCCCAACTTGAATGCCGGAATCTTCTGCTCGCCGACGTACTTGTAAAGCGTGTCCGGACTCACGCCCAGATATTGCGACGCTTGCCGGATATTCATCACTTCTCGCGAGTCGGCCATATTCCCTTTACCTTTGCCACCACAATCATTGCCCGCTCCGCTATTCATCGGCCCGCGGACTTTCTTCAGGAGACTGCCTCGCCCTCAATTGCCTCTCCGAGGGCTTTCGGTGTTCCGAGCATATCTCAGGCCGGAAAAACCCCGCCTCGAAGCGAATCTCCGCGTTTCTTTGGGTTTTTGGCCTGTTTTCTGGAGTTCAGGAAGGAAGGGACTGGAAGGTAAATCTGTATATAGTGGTATGGCGGATTAACTACACTATTAGGAGTGGTTTTCGTTGAGGCGTTGCCCGGTCACCGCAAGACCGGTAACTGAAGTACTACGCACGGTACGGAGGTACTATGTCGCTCGCACAACTAAAAGTATTTTAAGGAGTTATCGTGTCGCTTTTCCGAGCCCTGCATTCCTGCGCAACGACCCAGAAGTCCGTTCGCCGCGACGCAAGCAGGGTACGTCCCGTCTGTCCCCCACGGTTCCGTCTGTCCCCCACGGTTCCTGTCCCCCACGGTTCCTGCCTTGACGGGAAACGTGGAGGGGGTAACTTGGCCAACTGAGAACTATTGGTGACTGGTGCAATCATGATTTCTCGGCCGAATCTCTCGAGAACCGCCATGGATGAGTTGTCACGGAGTGTAACCAGGCTTCTTCTGGTTGGAACCCTTGCGGTGCAATTTGCGGCGGCGCAGGCAGAAAAAGTCGCTTATTCGTTTAAGAGCGGACCTGACGGGGTGTATCCAAGCGCTGGAGTGGTTCGAGACTCGGCGGGGAACCTGTATGGCACGACGATGTATGGGGGAGCAAACGGCCTTGGAACGGTTTTCAAGCTCTCTAGGGGGGCAAGACCATTTTGCACAACTTTGCCGGCAAAGACGGAGCCAACCCGACGTATTTGATTCGCGACGCCGGCGGCAACCTGTATGGAATAACGATCTTCGGCGGCGACCTTAATTGCCCTGAGGGAAAGGGCTGCGGCACCGTGTTTCGGCTGGATCCGGCGGGGAGAGAGACGGTGATCCACAGCTTCACACAGTCGGTTACAGACGGAGGAGTGCCAACCGGACTGATAATGGATGCGAAAGGAAACCTCTACGGAACAACCGAGCTTGGCGGTGCGCAAAACGTAGGAACGGTTTTTAAGATAGACAAGAGCGGCAAAGAGACCGTGCTCTACAGCTTCACGGGCGCGAATGGCGGGCCCGACGGGGCGTCCCCCCTAGGCGGCGTGATCCTGGATGCTTCCGGAAATCTTTATGGTTCTACGGCCTACGGCGGGCTGGGGAACACGGGTACAGTGTTCAAGATCGATGCAGCGGGAAAAGAGACGGTTTTGTACAGATTCACGGGAGGAAACAACGGCAGCACTGATGGGAAGAATCCGATGGGCGGTCTCGTGATGGACGCGGCTGGTAATCTTTACGGCACCACCTCGATCGGAGGGACGAACGGCGCCGGCACAATTTTCAAAGTAGATCCCCACGAAAACGAAACTGCGCTTCATAGCTTTGCTGGCAGCGCAGACGGTTCGTACCCCCAGTCACCCCTATCACGCGATGCGGTAGGCAACCTGTATGGCAACGCCGACGGAGGGACCAATGGCGTGGGGGCGGTATTCAAATACGACACGGCAGGCAACGAAAGCTTACTGCACAGCTTCAGCGGTCCAGATGGCGAATATCCCGGCGGAGCCTTGTTTCTTAACTCAACCAGCACAGGCGTCGTCATCTACGGCACAACCCAACAGGGAGGCGCATCCGGTTGGGGGACTGTGTTCGAGATCGTGCCGTAAAACCTAACCGCACGCTGTTACATGAGACGCTGAGAAATCTCGGGCACAGACAGGCATTTACCAGCACCTACTGCACGTCGGAAACTTTGCCGCTCAGAAACGTCACTTTGAGATCTTTATAAACCCAGAGCTGTTTCGCACCCAGATTCACAATCTTGTCCGGCTTGCCCAGCGCTCCCTGCACTTGATCGGTAGTCATCCCCTTCTCGATGGTCTGCGGATCGGCCTGCTGTTGTTGCTGCTCCTGCCCGCCGCCTTGTTGGGCTCCCTGTTGCCCCTGGTCACCGCCCTGCTGTTGTCCGCCTTGGTCGTCCTGGGACTCTTCACTGATAGAGAGCAATTGCCCGATCGTGTCCTCCACGTCGCCGGCGCTGGCCTTCGCCAATGACCCTTTCGGAAACTGAAAGACGACCTTGGCCTTGTTGTAGGTCGGCGGATCGGTCTTGTTGCACGTGTCGCACGCAATGATCATCATCGACACGTCGTCTTTGTTTAGGTCGACGTCGATCTTCGCCGGATATACCTTGTCGCCGGAAGCGAACAGATGCGTCGTCTGCGTCTTGCCGAACTTGCTCATGCCGAAGCCGATGCCCTTTGACAGCATCGAGCTGGGAGTGTGCACCGTCCCGCCCTCGTACTTCGTAGACAGAACGCTGGTATCGGAATAGGGCACGGCCAGGATTCCGCCCTTCTTGATTTCCAGCAGAGTACCCTTTTCGATCACCGAGTACCCACTGGTATCCGAGCCCATCTTCACGACTTTGTATTGCGCAACCAGTTGCTCCTGCAAAGAAACGGCTTGCGCACCAGCATGCGACCACGGAAACATCGTGGCGCACACTCCAACGATAACTGGAATAGCTTTCTCCAACTTCTGCCTCATGACTACATTTCTCCTCTCTAGATCCCAGCCTTTGGATCCTCGCCTACTGCGAACCGCCGCCCGAGGACGCTGCCTCTTGTTTGACTTCCGCTTCGGTCTGGTCAGCCGCCTTCTCCTGATCGTCCAGCGTCTTGGCTGCGCTCTTATCCACGGGCGGCTCGGGCACATCTCCTGCCGAGGTCGTGGTGTCCGGTGACTTCGGCAGGCCGCCGGTTCCCTGTTTTTTCGCCAGTTCACCCATTCCGCTGGTGAGTTGTTCGCGGAAATGGTTGTGCATTTCCTGCAAGTCGTCGACCGCGACGGCCACCGTTTTGCCGACAGCACAATCGGTCTTCTTGCTGGCCGCAACGCTGACGTTCACATTGTTGTCGTCATCCGGCTTGTCGGTGAGCCGGGTGATCACATCGCCGGCGGTCAACGAGCATTCTTCGCCGTCGGCCACAACGCTGAGATCGTCGGCCACGACGAATGTCCGCCGCGCCGGATTCAGCGCTGGAGGCGCTTCATTGCTGTTCGCCGGAGCGCTCCCCTGATCGGCGGACGACTTAGGTTTGCCCGCCGCGGCTTGGTCTTCGGCGAGTTGCGCCTTGATTTCTGCGGCGAGCGCTTGTTTCACTTCGGCGCTCATGACGACGCCGTTGCCGCTGTCCGCTACCGGAATGAATCCCATGCTGGCCACCAATTCACCCGATGCCGGCCAACCCCAGTTCCATCCCTGATCTGCACCTGCTGCCGCCGCCTGTGCCGCGTAAGCCGCTTGCAAATTGGCCGCAATCAAATAGTCGGTCAGCCAGAATGCCGCCGAAGGATACACCGGATATGGCGCGAAATAACCGCCGTAGGCGCCATACCATGGCGCTCCGCCCCAGCCCCAACCGTAGGCTACCGGCGCCGGCCACGGGTTATACGCCCAGCCGTAGTAGGCTGGACCGTAATAATACGAGGGGTAATAACCATAGTAGGGACGGCCGCCGTAATAGTAGCCGCGGTAGACTCCCGACCGGTACCCGCCATGGTAGTAATACGTGCGCGAATAATAGCTGTGCCCGCCGCGCGTCACATAGGCGCGCTGCACATATCCTCCGTGCCGGCCCGTGGTTACCACCCGCGCTCCATTGTGATTCGACACGATCGTGCGGCCGCCGTGCAGATTGTGCGAAATCTGCATCCCGTTGCGATTGACCGAGCGAATCTGCCCGTTGGGGCGAATGTGCGCCGTCCCTCCACCCTTTAGAGAAACCTGCCGTCCCGGCGCGGTGTGCGCGTTCCCGGCGTGCGTCGTCGTGTTCGCATGAGTCGTAGTGCCCGCGTGAGCGGTCGTGCCGCCCGCGTGCGTCGTGGTTCCGGAGTGCGTCGTGGTTCCGGCATGCGTGGTCGTCCCCCCGGCATGGGTCGTAGTGCCCGCGTGAGTCGTGGTACCGGTATGGGTCGTGGTGCCGCCCGCATGAGTCGTCGTACCGGAGTGCGTGGCAGTGCCAGTGTGGCTCGTCGTGGCGCCATGGCTCATGGTGTTGGTGTGGCTGGGCGCCGCGGAATGCTGCGTCGATGTATTCGCGTGGCTCGGCGCGGAGGACGCATGCGCCGGGGCGCTGGCATGCGGCGCCGGAGCGCTATGCGCCGCAGGCGCGCTAGTCTTGTGCTGCGCCAAAGCAAACGCCGGTATCAGCAACAACAATCCAAGCCAGAAATACTTTCGCAGACCGTTTTCATTCCTGCTGAAATTCATCGTCTACTCCTGAATTCAAGGATTTCACTGGACCGCCAAACACACCCGTCCAAAACCAGTAGCGGACGAACTCGTTTGATCGTTTTCAGGGCCCAGGTGAGAACAGCAAGAGGGTTGGGTCGTGTCATAGCAGCGCCCAACTGCCATCTTGCGGCGGCAGCAACGTTACCAAAACCGGGCGAGAGGCGCAATCGTTTTTTGAATTTGTGTTGTGCCCCGGTTACCCGGCATTCCCATTATTGCTTCAGAATCCAGGTCGCCATTTTGTCCAGGGCCACGGGAGCGATGGTTTCTTCGATCTGAGCGTATTCGGTGGGCGAACCCGTTTTGGCGGTTTGGAATAGGTGATTCAGGCCGGGGAGTTCGTCGATCTCGGCGCGCGGGTTGCCCGCAAGAGCCTGGCGAATGGGCGGCAGATTTTGGCTGGGCAGCACTTGTTTGTCGAGCGATCCGTTGAGCGCCAGCACCGGGCAGGTCACTTTGCGCAGCGCGGAGGCGGGATCGTAGGTCAGGAAGTAGCGGAACCACACGGAAGTCATCTGGCTGACCTGCAATCCCACCTGGGCTTCGGGGATTTCCGTCATTTTTTGTTTCAATTCTTTTTCGAGAACGGCTTCGTCTTTTTCCGTCTCAATCAAATGCAACATCTCGCGAAGGGTGGCGGCGCTCTTGGCCGCGGCTTCGGGATTGCGGCCGCTGGCAACCTCAATCGCTTCGCTTTGCGCCACAATCACCTGGTCGCCCGGAACGCCGGTGCCTGCCATCATCACGATGAAAGCGATGTCTTTGTTGCGGGCGGCGACCATTGGGGCGATCACCCCGCCTTCGCTGTGGCCGATCAGTCCGATCTTGTGGGGATCGATTTCCTTGCGCGTTTTCAGGTAGGCGACGCCGGCTTCGGTATCGGTAGCAAAGTCAGCGGTAGTGGCGTTGCCGAAGACTCCGGTCGATTTGCCGACACCCCGATCGTCGGCGCGCAGCACGGCAATACCGTGTCGGGTGAGATAGTCGGAAAGAACGAGGAAGGGTTTGTGGCCGAGCAGGCTCTCGTCGCGATCCTGTGGGCCGGAGCCGGTGATCAGCAAGACCGCTGGGAACGGCCCGGTTCCCTGCGGAATGGTGAGCGTAGCGGCGAGAGTGACGTTCTGAATTTTGTTTTCGTAGGAGACATCTTCGTCGCGATAAGGAAACGGCTTGACTGGATTCTGTGGGCGCTTGAGTTCGAGTTCCGCCGTATTCTTGACCGGTCTCAACAGCAGGGGCATGGTGCCGCCGCCTTGCGACCACGTGCCATCCATGGTCGATAGATCGGCGGCGATTTTGCCTTCGAAGGTTCCGCCGATCTTTTGCGCTTCGATCTTGATGGACGCGCCATCGCGCGTAACCGAGGTCATGGCCAAACCGCTCATGCCCTGATCAGGACTATCTAAAGTGGCGGTCAGGCCGTCAGCGCCGTTTACGATGTGGAAGACGACACGCAGCTTGACGGAGCCGGTATCGAGCGCTCCCATCCAGGCGCCATCGATGTCAGAGGGCTTGGCGGGTTTGGCTTCGCTCTTGGCTTTGCCGGGTGCGCGTTTGAATTCCAGGGACAGCGGCGTGCCTTGTGTCCAGGTGCCGGAGATAGTTTTCCCGTCGGGAGCGACTTTACCTTCATAGGTACCGTGAACCGCGGTTACATCGAGACTCAGTTTCGAGTCTTTGATACTGACGGAATTGACGGGGATACCGTTAGCGCCCTGATCGATACTGTCGAGAGTGGCTTTGAGGCTATTGTCGGCGGCTCTGGTGATATGTAGGACGAGGTGCAGGTCTTGACCTCCGGCGTTGAGAGTTCCTTGCCAATCGCCACTGACATCGAGATTCTGGGCGCGCGTGGTACTGGCAGCGACAACCAGGATTGCGAGCATCAAAACACGTTTCATGTGTTTGCCCTCCTTGGACAAGATTGCTCTTTCCTGTGTGATTCAGCCTGTGTAGATTCAGCCTCTGTGATTCAGTCTGTGTGATTCACCAGTTTATCGCCGACCAGTCTATCTTGGTCGCAAATGGGTTCGGAGATAAAATACTGAACAGGCCGACCCTCGCGGCCTGCGGAACCCGCTTCCAAACGCTTTCCGCCCGAATGCATTGAAGCGAAGTCCCATGACGTCAATTTTCCGATGCCTGTTGATCGCAAGCGTAATGTTAAGCGCGCTCACGTTCGCCCAGGTGACGGGCACGGCTGCCGCGAAGCCGGCAAACCGCGCAGTGATTGAGGGCCTGGTCACGAAGGAACCGGGGAGCGAACCGGTGAAGAAGGCGGTAATTGAGCTGATCGCCGAGAATCAGACCGAAGGCGGAGATTATACCGCGGTGAGCGCGGCCGACGGCAGTTTTCATATCGAGGGAATCTTGCCGGGACGTTATCGTCTCTTTGCGGAGCGAACTGGATTACTCGAAGTCGACAAGCATCGGACGCGCGCCGATGGGCGCGTATTGACCCTGGCGGCCGGGCAGGAATTGAAAGACCTGCGAATTTGGTTGCAGGCCGCGGCGGTGGTGCGGGGACGCGTGACGGACGAAGATGGCGACGCCATGCCCAATGCGCAGGTCACGGTGCTCAGGCAAACATTCGTTTCCGGGCACGGAAGGTGGGAGCAGGCGGGCGCGGAGCGGACGAACGATCTGGGCGAGTATCGAGTGCCGGGACTGGGCGCGGGAAATTACTACGTGTCGGTGAGCCCGGCGCCGGATTTCAAAAGCTTGATCGAAGCGGCGGGGGTGGGAACGGCAGAGCCACGTGCTGCGGACAAAGCGGCGACTCACACTTCTTATCAAACGACGTATTATCCCGGCACCGCGGATCGCAGCCAGGCCGCGCCAATCCAGTTGCGTGCGGGCGACGATTTTCCGATCGACTTTTCACTGACGCCGACTCCGAGTCTAAGCATTCGCGGGGTGGTGGTGAATTTGCCGCCGCGAGCGTCGGCGGCGATCATGTTGCAGTCGCGCGATTTCAGTTTGGTGCTCAATGGGGCGGAGATGCATCCCGACGGCAGCTTCGTGATTCGCGATGTGGCGCCGGGAAGTTATACGATTCTAGCCACGGTGGAAGGCGCGGCTGTACCGATGATGGCGCGGCAAGCGCTGCAAGTGGTTTCCAGCAGCGTGGAAGACCTGCGCCTGGCGCCGCAGCCGGGAGGATCGGTCCGCGGGCGGCTGCGGGTGACGAGCGGAGGGAGTCTCGTGAAATTCGATCCCAACCAGTTTTTTCTAGCGCTGCATCCAGTTGACGGCGACGATGAAATGTTGAATATGTCGATGGCGGGAGCTGGGGCGAATTCAGTCATCCATGTTGCTGGCGATGGCAGCTTCGAGTGGAAGGGCGTTCCGGCCGGCACCTACTACATGGAACTGACGGGCGATCCGGGAACAAGCGCCGACTGGTATTTGAAGTCCGTGTTTGCCGGCGGCCGCGAGGCGGATGATTCGGGCTTTAGCGTGAATGGGGGTAACGTCGCGCTCGATCTGATGGCGAGCGCGAATGGAGCGGTGGTGGAGGGCGCGGTTGCAGACCGGAAGGGCGAGCCGATGGCCAACGCGGTGATTGTTGCCGTTCCCGAAGCGCGCCTGCGTACGCGCGTCGACCGCTGGCGCAAGACGGTCAGCGATCAGAGTGGACGCTTCAGCCTCCGCGGTGTGCGTCCGGGTGAATACACGCTGTTCGCCTGGGAAACCGTAGACGGCGAGTCCTACTACAATCCCGAATTTCTGAAAGCTTTTGAGGCACAGGGAAGCGCCCTACACGTTGCCGAAGGCGACCGGAAAAGCGTGAACCTGGAAGAGATCCCCGAGCCGGAAGAGCAACCGTAAAGCTTTTCAATCAAAAATCATCAATTACTTTTTGACAGAAGATGGGCCCCCGCCTTATTTGTGGTTGGGCACGCAGTTGGCCAGCATTTCGGAATGCGTGAGGCTGAATGCGCCTGGATCCTGCCAGACGGCTTCGCCTTTACATATTCCCGAATAACAATTTACGTCCGGTGGCGAGTTCTTAGGCACAACCTGACTGCTCAAGAACTTCGCTTGTCCGGTAGTGTTGTTGACCGGGGGAGTGACGCAGGCGAACCAACTCATCGACGTCTTGGGATAAGAAAAATTTCCGCCAGTCGATATCACCGAGTCCGATGCCCAGCGATCGATATCGACTTGCGGCGGGTTGGCGGTGAGGCAGGTCGTGGTGTTCTCCCAAAGATTTACATTGCCGGGATAAGTGTAAACATAGGGCGCGCTGGTGAGTTGCGAGCACAGGTTGAGTGGAGGGCCGGTGTACAGCGAACCATCGCAGCCATAGTCGACTCGCGCCACGCCCGGGCCGCCGGCGATGACCACATAGTCAAAGTAATTCGACATGCCGTAGTGGGCGAGCGAGTAGGCGAGCGCTCCGGCTCCGCCGCTCGATCCCTGACCGCAGAACGCGGTGGTGTGACTGCCTCCCTGAATTTTGTCGAAGATAAATTTGAAGACGGTCGCGCCGCGGCAGGCGGCGGTTTTCAAACCGATGCCGCCGGTATCTTCCCAGTCGCTGGTCCAGGCAAGTTGCGCGACGCGAAAGCCATCAGTCACATAGTCATTGGCAAACCCGCTGTTGAGAAAAGTTGTGCCTCCACCTCCGTTCATCAGGATGATTGTGCCCTTCGCCTTCACTGTGGGCAGGGTCTGCGCTAAGGTCGCAGTCAGATCGGGAAGTCCGGGGCAGATCACGTTGATGGAGTGGCAAGTCGCACCGGTTGCCGCGCCTTGCGGGCAACTAACACTGCCCAGCACTTCAACCGTACCGAGCGGGAGAACGGTCGCGGGACTGTCGGTAATTTTGTCGTCGGCTTGCGCTGCAAGACCGAGGCTCGATAATGCGACGACGAGAGCGACGATGGTGCGGTATCGCATGGAATTCTCCTCGGCAGAATTATGAGCGTCCTAAGGACGAGGATCGGAAGAGTTGCTACGGGAACATTTGCCCAAGAACAAGGGGAGTGTGCTGGCTTGCGGTCATGGTGTCAAGATGAAGGAATCTGCATGGCGTCGGCGGCGCGGGCGAGGACGCCCCCCGCGACAGCCGGCGGGACGCCGGCGCTACTACTTCACTACCGGCGAATCTCCGTTGGCGGGTTTGGTTTCGTCGGCGTGGATTTTGCCGTCATCCTCTGCATAAAAAGACCGATGTTGGGCGTCCAGAGTCTTCGGCGTCATGGCGAGGACGTAGCTGTCTTTCTTTCCCTTGAAGCTGGCAGTGTAGTCGCCGCGATCGGGATTGACCATGCGTTTGGTAAAGGTCCCGGAGTGCACCAGTTCGGTGAGCGTAGTGGCGTAGTGGCCATATTGTTTGTTGAACTGGTGTTGGGCGCGGATGACGACGCGCATATAGGCAAGCGCGGCGGCCTCGGAGTCGGAGCGGGCTGGATCGCCGTGAAACTTGGGCTGGTAAGCAGGGGATGCATTTTGATCCGTGGGAGGCGCTGTCGGGGTTTGTTGGGCGAGTAGAGGCGCGGCGAGGGCAATGATGAAGGATAGGACGAGAACGAATCGTGTCATTTTTTCTCCGGATGGCGATCAATCGGCATGGGTTCTTAATGAATTCTCTTCCAGGAGGATAAACCCGGGGCTAAAGCCGCATATACTAGACTTCCCTACGCGGCCCTAAAGGGCCGCTCTTCCACAAGGCCGCTCTTCCACTGATCTACAACGAGGGGACATCGCTCGCTACGGCTGATGTTCAGGGCCAATGCTGAGTTCACGCTCATTTTTCCATGTTACTCCCGTAATTTCCCTTCGGTCACGTTCTCTTTGCATCGGAAAGAATTAACACTATGCTGGATACAAGAATCCAGACCCTACAGGGAAAACTATGAAAGCAGCAGTTGCGAGAAAACCAGTCATCAAAATCGCGGTCGTGGAGAGCGATCCCTTGCGATTTGTTGGGTTCCGCGCGTTGTTCGACTCTGAGCCCGAGTTTGAACTTATTTCTGCGACCCTGCCCGAGATCAGCATGCTGCAAGGGGTCGACCTCGTCCTGCTCGGCAATCGCAACGGACAAAACCTATTTGACGTGATGGCCAGCCTGAAGGCCACGCGGCCCGATTTGCGCATCATCGTGACCGGCTCGGGCATTGACGAAGAAACTATTTTGAAGGCGATCGCGTCTGGGGCCAAGGGTTATGTGGATGAAGCGGCAACTCCTGCCGAGTTTGCGCAGGCGATCCGGATTGTGAATCAGGGATCGGTATGGGCGCCGCGCCGGGTCTTATCGATGTTCATCGAACGCGTGTCCTCGTCGCCGGGACGAATTTTTCCGGCGGGCCGCGTGACTTTCACCGATCGCGAAAAAGAAGTGCTGGAAATGCTGGTGGCCGGTCGATCCAATAAAGAAATTGGCGGACAGTTGGGGATCGAGGAGCGCACGGTAAAGGCGCATGTGGCGAAATTGATGCGCAAGGTGGGTGTGCAGAACCGGATTGCCTTGTCGGTGCATGCCATTACGCATTCGCTGGTGGCGACGAAGTAAGGGCAGCTTCTAGCTAAACCTGGTTGGCTTTTGGTGGGTACCGGGGGTCACTTTCGGGTGCTTACCTTCGTAATCTTGGCAGAACTTTATAGGTGACGCATACTCGGCTCACCTACCACAGAACCTGGGAGACGGGGTTGAGAGTGGCGATTAGGGTCACTACTTTCAGCCCCGCATTTTTTTTGTCCCAGACTTCAAACGGCGAGACAATCGCGCCGACAATCTCAGAATCGGCTTCCGGTTGTCGGCTTCCGGCTTTCGCCAACCCACAACTCCTAAGATCAAGTTTGCTTCCTCTTTTGCACAGCGCGGTCGCTGCGAAGGCAGAAACCGGAAGCCTGAAGCCGAGAGCCGGACGCCCTCTTTTACGGAGTAATCTCAAAAGCGACGCCGTATCCGTTCGCGCCTCCGCTCTGCGTAGTTCCGAAAATATTGCCGCCAGAGACGAGCAGTGGAGAGAGCGGGATCCCGCCGTTGGTTCCGGTAAACTCCTGCACAACCCTCTCAGTCCACTGCTCACCCGGAGCGGGCGTCAATTGATAGACCACGCCTTCGCCGCCGCCGGAGCCGCCGCCGCTCCAAGTTGTGCCATACAGGGAGCCGTTGTCCCATACCAGGCCGCCGTTGGGCTGGCTCCCGTCGGAACCTCCGCTGAAGGCGTAGAGCGTGTTTTCGACCCATTTGCCGCCGACGTGCGATATGCGGAAGACGACGCCGCAGCCCTCGGGGCCGTAGCCGGACCAGCAGTTGTTGAGGATGCCGCCATCTGCGCCGGCGCCGTAAATGTTGCCAGCGCTGTCAAAGGTCAATGCAGAAGGAAGGCCGCCGTCGGTGCTGCCCTTGAAGGCATAGACCACTGAATCGGTCCACGGGCCGCTGGTCGTTGGAGTGAGCCGGAAGACGAGCCCTGGCTCACTGGGCAACTCGAAGCCGCTCCAGGCTCCCGCGGCGGAGCCGAAGAAATTTCCTTTCGAATCGAAGATCAGTTGGGCGGGACCGACGCCGTCCCATCCACCGAAGAAAGCATGGATTACTTTGAAGTTCCAATTCCCGCTTGCTGAAGGTGAGAGCCTGAAGATAACGCCGCAGCCTCCGGTGTTCGAGCAGGCCTGCGTGCTGAGGACCCCGTCCGCTACGTTCGAGCCAAAGAGATTGCCAGCCTTGTCAAAGACCAAATTACCGCTGGTGGGATATCCCCCATCTTTTCCGCCAGTGAAGGCATAAAGCACGGTTTCCTGCCACTCGCCACTGGAGGTTGGGGTTAACTTGTACACGACACCGCACCCTATGCTGCAATTCGGACCCGTGAAGTCGCCACCGAACTCAGCAGTGCCGTAGAGATTACCGGCACTATCGAAAATCGGGGTGGACAGCGGATTGCCGCCATCGGCGCCGCCGGTGAAGTTATAGAGGATGGTTACCTGCCAGGCTCCCGAAACTTGCGACAGTTTATAGACGACGCCATCGTGCCCAGTAGTCACGCCGTAAAGATTGCCGGCTGCGTCGGATACCAGACCAGCTGCGGGCGAATAGGGCACGGTTGGGCCAAAATTGTAGATCGTGCTCTCCGTTTGGGCGTGAAGGCGCGCGGCTGAAACCAGAGTCGTGCTCGCAAGCAGGAGGGCCATCATTACGAAGCTGGAGAGTTTCGCTGCGGGTGAAGGGCTGGGAGTGGGCATGAGAGTTCTCCTTATGGCCAGGCGGATTAGTTAATACGCGAGTCGGTGGCGGAGGGGAAGGTGCAACTACGAGGCGATACCGCGCAGCTACAGGCCGGGAACTATAGCATGGAAAAGAAACACTGGGCAAGACCGCAGATTGTTGCAGAGTGGTAAAGGTGGATTCACGCGCCGGGGCCTGTATTCCTGCGCTCGCGCGTGCAACTTCTGGCTCTTCATTTACAATCGAAGGATCAATCCCAGTAATTTTTGTGTACGAGGAGCTATGAAAAAGCTGATATTGCTGACCGTAATCGTGTCCCTGTGCTCGTTTGTGTTTGCGGGGGATGAGCCGGCAAGAGATTCGAAGGCTTCGGACCGAGTGCAGGCCGCGGCGGACGTGTTGAATCAGATCGAGAGTGCCCCGGACTCGGGCATTCCCCAGGAAATTCTGAGCAAGGCCGAGTGTGTGGCAGTGGTGCCATCGATGTTGAAAGGCGGCTTCGTGTTTGGGGGAAAGTACGGCCGTGGGCTGGCCAGTTGCCGCACTCCGAAGGGTTGGAGCACGCCGGCGTTCTTCACCATCGCGGGAGGCAGCTTCGGATTTCAGATTGGTGGACAGGCCGTCGATCTGGTGATGTTGATTATGAATAATGACGGCATGCAGCACCTTTTGACGAGTAAAGTGGCGTTGGGAGCCGACGCCTCGGTGGCGGCGGGCCCCGTGGGGCGTCACGCCGAGGGCAATACCGACTGGAAACTCCGCGCCCAGGTGCTGACTTATTCGCGGGCGCGCGGAGTATTTGCCGGAGCCACCCTAAACGGCGCGGTGCTGAAGCAGGACAAAGACTCGACGCGCGACTTCTACGGCCACATGATGACATTCAAGGCGGCGTTGACCGGCGAAGTCGACCCGCCGCCCGCTGCGAATCCCTTTCTAACCACACTGGCAAAGTGGGCGCAGGCGGCGGCGAAGTAGCAGGCAAAACCCACGGGCGGGTCAATCACAAAGGACACGAAGGTACACGAAGTAGAACATTGTGAGATTTCTCCTTCGTGATCCTTCGTGTCCTTCGTGGGTATCGCTTCTATAACTTGCTCAGATGCGGCGAAAACTTGAATATGCGGCAGCATGGCCGTTCATCAAGATTCTGGGACTGTTGCCGCGTTCGTTGTCGCGTGCGTTTGCCATCGGACTTTCTCAGCTGGTTTATCTGCTGCACTTCCGGTTGCGTCAGGTGGGGATGCGCAATCTGGCGATGGTGTTTCCGGAAAAAAGTCAACGCGAGCGGAGGCGCATTCTTCGCGGAGAGTTTACTTCGCTGGGGCGGCAACTCGCCGAACTGTGCCAGTTCCCGCGCTATACGCGGGAGAACGTCGACGAAGTGGTGGTCTATGACGGGCTGGAGAATTACGAACGGGCCTACGCTCGGGGTAAGGGCGTGCTGTTTCTGACGGCGCACTTTGGGGCCTGGGAGCTTTCCGCATTTGCGCATTCGCTGCATGGGCACTGGCTGCACGTGGTGATGCGGCCCATGGACAATGAGTATCTCGATCGCTTGTTGCAGAGTTATCGCACTATGCACGGTAACAAGACCGTGGCGAAAGATGATTCCGTGCGCGGGTTGCTGTCGGCGATGAAGGCGGGCGAGACGGTTGGAATATTGATGGACACGAATATGACTCCGCCGCAGGGAGTGTTCGTGGATTTTTTCGGGATCCCGGCTTGCACGGCGAGTGGACTGGCTCGTATTGCGTTGCGCACGGATGCGGCGCTGGTTCCGGGGTTCACGATTTGGGATGAGGCTTTGGGGAAGTATCGGCTGCGGTTTGATCCGGCGCTGGCGTTGGTTCGCACCGGCAATCTCGAAGCCGACCTCGTCGCCAATACGCAGAGGTTTACAAAAGTGATCGAGGATTATGTACGGAAGTATCCCGAGCAGTGGTTGTGGGTGCACCGGCGGTGGAAGACGCGGCCGGAGGGGAGCCCGCCTCTGTATTGAAGTCGGCACACGCGAACGCAGAAAAATCAATCGGGTATTTTCCCCCAAGAACTGCTGCCTGACTTCGGGCCTTGACTCCGCAAAGTAAGTGGGCATAAATGGAGAAAGCCATTTCGAGGCGGTTTTTCCGTGCACATTCGCCTTCGCCCCAACCGCGCCGGATTTTGCCTAAGCGCCCTGCTGCTCCTAATCATCGCTCTCAGTGCATGTGCTTCCCCCCGAAGCGCGCAGATGACTGCGGCCTTGCCGCCTGCCATCCCCGCGGCTGAACCTGTGCTTCTGTACACCGGAAACGGTGCTTCACCTTCGGATGTCACTGCCCTGGAGACGATTCTCGGCAACTTAAGTGTTGGCTACACCGCCAGCGACTCCGCTCAACTCAATGCCATGAGCGAACAACAGTTGGGAGGATATAAGCTGATTATCATCCCCGGCGGCAATTCCATCACGATCGGAGAGAGTCTTACGGTGAGCACCGCATCGGCGATTCGAGGCGCGGTGCAGCAATATGGCGCGCACTACCTGGGAGTCTGCGCGGGCGCGTTCTTCGGTGGATACTCGGTTTACAACGGCGTGGATCTGACCTCAGGAGTGGCCTTCAACTTCTATGCCGACGAAGCCCAGGGGATTCATATCGAACCGGTCGAAATCTCCTTCCCAAACTCCGTTCCGCTGGATGTGTACTGGCAGGATGGTCCCGAACTTTCAGGTTGGGGCGAGGTCGTCGCGAAATTTCCCGATGGCACTTCCGCGATTGTCGAGGGCTCATCGGGCAACGGATTTGTAATCTTCACCGGCGTTCATCCCGAGGCGCCGCAGGGCTGGCTTGGGTCCATGAACTTCACAACTCCAGCGTCAGTCGACCAAGCCTATGCCGCGACTGTCATACAAGCCGCGCTGTCGGGTACCGCGCTGCCACACTTTTAAGACCGTGGTGGATTAATTGCCGAGAATCCGTAGTGGTTGTGGGTGGGTGGCGGCGTCGATGTCCGGCCAGAAAATAACAGCCTGGTCTCTCACTTGTGCGAGACCAGGCCGAGAAAGCAAGGAATCTTCTCTGGGTTATTGGTGTGTAGGAACCGGCGAGGTTGCGATACCGGCGGCAAATGCTTCCGCGGAATAAGGCGAACCCTTCACCGGCGTTAGTTTCCCGGTCTGACTGTTGAAGGAATAAGCAGAGACGTTGCTAGAGCCGGCATTCACCACGTACGCGAAAGCATCGTCGAGGTCGAGAGCGATTCCGTTTGGTCCCGTACCCGCAGCGACGGGTGATCCAGCCAATAGATCCAGTGCGCCGGACGACTGGACGCTGTAAACGTATACTCCTGCTCCCGCCGCTACCAGGATGTACTTCCCGTTTTGCGATGTGATGACGCCCGCGACGTAGGGTCCTGCTTTGAAGGGAGAGCCAGCGACAGCGGTCAAGGAACCATCGAAATTGATTGCGAATACAGACACGTCGCTGGACCCAGTGTTTGCTGCGTATACGAATTGGCCCCAAGGGTCCACAACCACGGAAAGAGGACGAGTGCCGGCGGCCGTCGGCAGTCCGACTTGTGTCAAGGCGCCGCTGGAGTTATCGATGGCGAAGGTGTAAACGTCTCCCGAACCCGCGTTGGCGACATAGGCGAAGTACCCGGTCGGATCCACCGCCAGCGAGTAGGGATACTGCCCAGCGACGAAAGGAGAACCGGCCACAGGGGTGAGGACTCCAGTCTGCTGATCAATCGAGAACGCCTGAATTTCTCCCGAGCCACTGCCCGAACAATCGGCTCCGCAGCTAAGCGCGTAGAGGAATCGGCCACTAGGGTCAGTGGTCACGAATGCGGTGCCCGTAGCGGCCGGGAAAGGCGATCCAGGAATTGTAGTCAGGACCTTGCTTTGATTTACGCTGAAGGCGCTGATTCCGCCCGGAATCACGTCCGCGACATAGATAAACAGTCCAGAGGGAACCACCGCCACGGAGTTCGGCGCGCCGCCGGCCGCGAACGGCGAATTAGGCAGGACCAATAAACCGCCGCCAGCCTTAATGCTGTACCCTGACAAGTTATCCGAGGATTGGTTGGCGACGAAGGTCAGCTCTGCACGTTGGCGGGTTTGGGCGTTTACGAACGGCGTGCTAAACATTGCGGCAATAACCGCCGTCGCCCAAAAGGTGCGTTCTACACACTGCTTCATTGGTCCTCCCGTTGATCAGACATCTCAAGCACGGTCCTCAAGAGAGAATGCCCCTCGAATCGAGCTTGTACTCTCAATTAAACAAACAATTAGGAGTTTCTAACAGGTGACGAAGGACCATGTCATAAACTCGTTGAAACGCACACTTCGGCAAAGCCGCGAGCAGTGTGAAACGAACCGATCTGGACTCCGGTAGAATCAAATCTTCCTATGAATACTCTCGAACAAATTGCGGAACGTGAACGGCAGTTCTTATTGGGAACTTATAACCGATATCCTATTGTGCTGACGCGCGGCAAGGGCGTGTTTCTCTATGACATCGAGGATAAGAAGTATCTTGATTTCGTTTCGGGCCTCGGAGTGAATGCCCTGGGGCATGCACATCCGCGGATTGTGAAGGCGATTCGAGAGCAGGCGGCGCGGCTGGTGCATGTGTCCAATCTCTACTATCACGAGTATCAGGGGCCGCTCGCCGAGAAATTGTGCGGGCTGGCGAGTGGGGCTGCGGCAGCGGTAGGAGATTCGTCCGCAATCGGATCCTCCCCAATAAAGTTTCGCGCTTTTTTTTCCAACAGCGGGACCGAGGCCATCGAGGGATCGATCAAGCTGGCGCGGCTGGCGGGACATCGCGCGGGCGGCGAGGCGAAGTCGCGGCTGGTGGCGCTGGAGGGGTCGTATCACGGGCGGACTTTTGGTGCATTGTCGCTGACGGGACAGGACAAGCATCGCAAGGGATTTGAGCCGCTGCTCGAAGATGTAACGTTCGTGAAGCAGAACGATCTCGAGGGTCTGCGGGCGGCAATCAACGACAATACCTGCGCGATTGTGCTGGAGCCCATTTTTGGCGAGGGCGGCATCTACGAGTGTTCGGTAGAGTTTCTGCGCGAGTGCCGTGCGCTGGCGGATCGTCACAAAGTAGCGCTGATCTTTGACGAGATTCAGTGCGGGCTCGGGCGCACGGGAACGATTTTTGCCTTTCAGAGTTTTGGAGTGACTCCCGACATTGTTGCGATCGCCAAGCCGATTGCGGCGGGATTGCCGCTGGGGGCGTTCATTGCCAAAGAAGAATTCGCGACCGCGATCGCGCCGGGCCAGCATGGCACGACGTTCGGTGGTGGTCCGCTGGCATGCCGCGTGGCGCTGGAGTTTCTGGCGATTGTCGAGGAGGAGAAGTTGCTGGAGAACGTGAATAAAGTGGGAGCGTATTTGCAGCAGGAGCTGAAAGGGCTGGTGGAGAAACGCGCTGCCGCTATCGGGGTGCGAGGGCGGGGATTCATCCAGGGGATTCAGTTGGAGGTTCCGGCGCGGCCGATTGTCGATGCGGCGCTGGCCGACGGTGTGCTGTTCAACAGCACGCAGGATACGGTGGTGCGATTTCTGCCTCCGTTCTTGATGGAGGAGAAGCATATTGATAAGGGGATTCGGGTGTTGAAGAAGCTGTTGGGCACGAAAAAGAGGAAAGCGGCGTAAGGCGGGCGTCAGGCGCTGGGCGTCGGGCATCAGTACAGTATCGCCGGCATCCCTTCGACTTCGCTCAGGGCAGGCTCTGCCGGCTGACCCGAAGGCGTCCCGCCCTCGGGGGTGGTGAACGCGGCGATGCCTGAACCTGTTAGCAATTTCCCGGTTTCTGCGCGTCGGGCGAGGACGCCCGCCGGACAGCTGCCGGGACGGCGGCGCTACGAAAGCGAAAAAACGGGGAGCCGAAGCTCCCCAAGTGAAGCGACAGAGGCGTTGTTTCTCTTAGATAGAATCGTAGGATGAGCAAAGAGTTGTCCGGGCGGGAAGATTCTTGTGCATGAAATTCAGGAGATTCCGGCAGCAGCCGTTTGGGGCCTGAGTGATGGCGTTCAGGAGTGCTGGATGGATTTCGACGGGGCGCGCATGCGGTATTTGCGCGCGGGTTCCGGGCCGCCTTTAATTCTGTTGCACGGTCTGATGGGCTATTCTTTCTCGTGGCGTTACGCGATGCCCGCACTGGCGCCCTATGCCACGACCTACGCACTGGATTTACTCGGAGCGGGTTTTTCGGACCGTCCGAGGGGAATTGATCACTCGATGCGCGGGACGGCTTTGCGGGTGCTGAAGTTCGCGAAGAACCTTGGGCTGCAATCGTTCGATCTGCTAGGCACGTCCCGCGGCGGGGCAGTGGCGATGGCCGCGGCGGCGGAATGCGTAAGCAATAATGGTTCCGGGCCGCGTCTGCGAAGGCTCGTACTGGTCTGCCCGGTCAATCCATACTCGAGGCACGGTAAGTGGCTGGCGCCGGCATGTGGCAGTCGCCCGGGCGCGGCAGCGTCCCGCCTCGTGATGGCGCGCATGCCATTTCTTTACCCTTATGTGCACGGGCGGTTGTATGCGGATCGCAAGAAGATTCGTCCCGGTACCCTGGAAGGCTATACGGCGCCGCTGGTTATCCCTGGATTGTTTGAGCATGCACTAAGTATTGTTCGCACCTGGACGTCTGACTTGCGGGAGTTGGAGCTGCTGTTGCCGAAGTTGAGATCCGTGCCCACGCTGCTGATGTGGGGAAGCAAAGATCCGGCGGTGTATTTTTCCTCGATGGCACCTCTCGCGCGGCATTTCGAAGACGCGCGCATAGTAGTGTTTCCCGGTATCGGGCATCTGCCGTATGAGGAGTGTCCGGAAAAATTTAACCGGGCGTTGATCGACTTTGTGATTGCGTAATTTTGTAATTGGGTAATTTGAAGTCGAACTGTTCCTGGTGGAGATTTTGATCTCCGACTACTCAATTACAAAATTACTCAATTACAAAATGCCTTTCTCATGAGCCACTCCATTCTCGACCTGCTGCGGAATGCGGTGGTGCACTACGGATACTGGGCCGTGGCTGTGGCCTTGCTGGTGGAGAATGCTGGCGTCCCGGTGCCAGGCGAGACCATGCTGTTGCTGGCGAGTTTCCTCGCGTATTCCGAGCGCGATCTTAGGCTTCCCTGGATCATCGTAGTGGCGACCCTGGCGGCAACCGTTGGCGACAACCTGGGATACGCGGTCGGTTACTACGGCGGCCGTCCCCTGCTGGTTCGGTATCAGGCAGTTTTCAAAATTCAGCAAACAATGGTGGCGCGCGGCGAAGGCTTATTTGCGCGTTACGGTGCGCTGACCATTTTCCTGGCGCGCTTCGTCTTCGGCCTGCGGATCATCGCGGGACCGCTGGCCGGCGTGCTGCGGATGCCATGGCGGAAATTTACCCTTTTTAACTTTTTGGGGGCGGGAGTCTGGGTTACGGTAATTTCGGGCGCTGGTTATCTGTTCGGCCGGCACCTGGGCCGACTGGAGCGCGATATACGGCGGTTCGATGCCTTGGCCGCCGGGCTGGTGCTGATCGGTTTGGCTTGGTGGTGGTGGCGCAGTCGAAGGCGGGATTAAGGAATTGCGAACGAAGCCCGCAACATCGAAATGAAATAGCAAGATCGAAGAGACAGCAAGATCGAACCAGCGAAGCGGCCGACCGGGCATCCGCGAAGTAACCTTTTGCACAGATGCGGAGCGTGCGCCAGAGTCTATACTGTGCGGGTGTCGCGGGTGCCTTCGATCGAAGTTACGGAGAGAAGCATAGTCCCGTGGCAGCGGTAATGCAGCGCAGCGGAAATATACCGGTTGCGTCCGAGCCGGAAGTCGGACGAGGAGGAAACATGAAAAACATCGGGTTCTTGACTCTGCTCATCATGGCAACACTTCTCTTCACGCTTGCCTTCCCAGCGGCGGCAGCCGGTCCAAAAGCAGCGGCCGCGCCTGCGCCAGCCGTGGCGGCAGCTCCCGCGACGCCGGCCGTTGCACCCGTGCCGGAACGCCATCCCCACATCGACGAAGCTCTCGAACATATGCGACAGGCGAAACACGAATTAGAAAGCGCCGAGCACGATTTCGACGGACACCGTGCCAAGTCCATTGAACACCTGGACCGCGCTATGCACGAAGCCGAAATCTGCATGGGAATGCACTAGAAACCCTGAAACCACGAAGGCAGCGTCCCCAGACGCTGCCTTTTTTCTTTTGGACCGGAAACCCCGGGCGCTATTTCCTCGGGACTAATCGTCTCCGCATTTAGTCTTTTCCAGATTCATCCCGGCGGAAGGTGTAGCCGATGGAAGCGCCTAACCGAAGAACGTTGTCCGAGTGGAAGGCCGAGTTATCGATGATGCGGTAATAATGCACTTCAGGGCGGACGAACAAGCTGCGCCACAGCCGGAAATGGACTTCCATGCCCGCGTGCAGGAGAAATTGATTGCTGTTAAAGCGAGTGGAGCATCCAGAGGAATAAGGACAACCCCCGGGCGGCGAATAGAAAAGTAACCGCTGGCCCCCGGGTCCGGCCAGGAATTCGAGCTTCGCCCGCTTGGAGAGGCGGTCGACGTACACGGCATTGATGTCGTATAGAACGGGGCGATACTGCTGGTAGTTGTTGTAAATGCCTTCGTGATATCGAAAAGCGGCTTCCACGTTGTAACCGTAGTTGTGGCCCTTGAAGCTGCGGTCCGTGAAGATGTGCTCGATGCTGATGCTGGGGTAAGTACCGGCCTTCTCCGCGGGAGGCAGGTAGTTCAACGAAGCAGTCGTATTCGCCGTGGACATGAGAGTGCTGCCGCCAACGGCAACGTCAAGCTGGGCCTGAGCGAGAGCGGACAACAGCAACAGCGCAAAACCGGGCATGAACAACCCGAGCATTTTTTGGTACCAACTTTTATACAGGCTTGGATACAGGCGCAAATACAGCCCCCTTTGATTCTTCGAATCGTGTTTGATTGTATACGCTAGATGGGCGCAGTCTCGATGGGCGCGGTCTGATCAACGGATGCCAGCGGCAGCTAAAAGCCCCGGCGGCCGGAACCGGCAACTTCCAGCCGTCGGGCGATCGAGAGTTTAGTCGGGACCGATAGTGTAGCCGATGGAAGCCCCGACACGAATGATGTCATTGTTGTTGAAGTCCACATTATTGTTCACGATGTGGTAGTAGTGCGCCTCAGGCCGGAGAAAGAAGTGTCCAAAAAAGTAGTAGCGCAGGCCCGCGCCAACGTCGACGAGAAAATGGTTGCTGCTCTGGTAGCAGGCGCCGAAATACACGCAACTGGTAGTGGGCTGATAGCCGTAGAAGCGTGTGCTTTGCCAACCGATGCCCCCCATCAGATCCAGGCCGGTCTTCTTGTTGATCTTGGGCTGGTAGACGCCATTGAAATCAAATATCAGAGGGCGATAGGGCTCACCACCCGGTCCGCCATAAGCTCCCTGGCCACCCCGCCAAACTGCGTCGAAGCCCACGCCGAGGCGTTTGTGAAAAATGACGTCGGCGCCAATATTGGGATACAAGCCGCCTTTTTCGGGGCAGGTGAGGGTAGAAACGTTACAACCTCCGCTCCCAGTCGGATCCACGACCGTACCGAAGCCGAACATGGCATCGCCCTGCTGGGCAGAGGCCAGACTGGCCACTAAAGAAAATGCAAACACAATCGCGAAGAAGGCAAACTTTCTCAAGAGGAACCTCCTGTAATCTGTCGTTTGATGGCGGTAAGATGCGGCCGCCAACGCATTCTGTTGCAAGCCCCTGGGTAATCCGTTCATCATAGTTTTAACAGCCACGGAATTCAAACTGCCGGCGCATTGGAACACACTCCACCCACAGGCATTCCCAGAAGCCAAACCCCACGCCAAGGAAGAAGTTGCTCCGAAAGTTGCGCCCAAATCAAAAGCAGCCAGTCAAGATCTCTTAACAGTCAAGATCTCTTAAAAGGAACGCTGCCTCCACCGCGCAGGACATGGTCAAGAGCGATTGGACCTCCACCGAAGAAGATCAGGCCGAAGGCCAGCGTGGCTGCGGCGAGTGGGAATTCATATCCGGGACGCCCGGATGAACCAAGCATCCCATTGTGCAGGTGCACCTTCCAGATGGCGACGGCGAGGTCGATGCAGATGGCGAAAGCCGCGGCACGGGTGAAAAACCCCACGAGGATCAGCAATCCGCCCAACAGTTCGGTAAAGGAAGAAACATAACCTAACCAGCGAGGGATCCCGAGGCTGGCCACGAAATGCACGTGGTCGTGCAAGTGAATGAAGGAATTGTCATAGCCGTGCCGCACCATAATGGCGCCCAGGGACAGACGCATGACCAGCAGGGCCAGAGGCTGCAAGCGATCGAGATAGCGCAATTGGTCTTTCTCCGAATTTTCTCCGAACCAGTATCTCTGCTAGTGTCAGCCGAATTAGTGTTCTACCGAGACTAGGGCCTACCGAATCAGCATATCGGCAAAGGATGTGCCTGGGAAGTCGCCGAGGCCTCAGCTGTCCTTGCGATACAGCAGATTCCGCATGGCCTCGCGACGCGCCGCATTCGCGCCCTTGTCCGCCTTCCAACCGTCGCCTTCTTTCGCTCCAGACCCGGCAGAATCCTCTTCACTGCAAGCCGGACACCGGTTGGCAAACCCCGGCTTCCCCGGCTTCAACTCAAACTCCTCACCGCATGCCGCGCAGATTTTGATCGGAAATGCCATACCGCAATTTTATCAACTCCCGGTGCCAAATTTCTCGCGTACTACGCGGAAAGCATGCTCCGAGCTAGTCGAAGGATGGAGCTTTCACACAGCTACTTGGCCACGAGCGTCTCCTGGCTGGCCGCGCATAGCCACGCCCCATTCTCCTGCACCCAGGTATCGGTAAACCGTCCGCGCCGCACGTAATGTTTGCCTTTATCTCCGCCTTCCTCCCGATACGCTCCGGTCACGACCACGACGTGATCGTAGGGGTCGGCCCGCATTCCCTCATTAATGATTTGACCGGGATGATAGTTCGGGGCGGTGATACTAGCCAGAAATTGCGCCTTGTTCAAGAACGATCCGTCAGCATCGGTGTAGGCGAACGATGCCGCCAGCAGAGCATCGAGTGCGTTGCCGTCTTTGTTCTTCTCCGCCTCGTTCCACGCATTCTCCAGTGACAGCACCCGAACCTTTTCCGAATCGCGAGACGCCATCTGCGCATGGCTCACCACCAGGAACAACGCAGCCAGCAAGACGCACACTGTCAAAGCCTTCATGGTCACGGCTCCTTTTGTGATTGCGGGTTCGAAGAAAGCTAAGGGATTTATCGGCAGATTGCAATGGGATGTGAATTTCCACAGACATTATGTGACAACCATCACAGCTTTGGTCCCGGCTCTTAATCCACAATAAATCGATGTCATTCCGAACCAACGCGAAGCGGCGGTGAGGAACCTGCTGTTCGCCTGGAACCTCCTCAATGCCCAACCAAAAGCTCTACTACGTCTACCTCCTGTCAAGCAAAAGCCGCGCAATCTACATTGGCATGACCGCATTTCTGATGAATCGTGTTTTGCGTCACCGGGCTGGCGAAGGCGGGGACTTCACGCGAAAGTATAGAATTCACCGGCTCGTTTACTACGAGGTCTTCCATAGTGTCACAGCCGCAATCGCCCGCGAGACGGAAATCAAGAAATGGAGGCGCGAAAAAAAAGTTGCATTGTTTGTCGAGAAAAATCCAACGTGGGAAGATCTTGCTGCCGACTGGGGATTACCAGTCGTGATGCGGGTGGAAGGAAAAGTGGAAGAAAAAGCAGGTTCCTCACCGCCGCTCCGCGACGGTTCGGAATGACATCACTGTGTATGTGACTAGTGAAGCGTGTGTGACTAGTGAAGTGTGTGTGATTAGGAAAAATCTACTCCTGTGCCCAAATCGATGTCATTCCGAACCGGCGCAAAGCGGCGGTGAGGAACCTGCTGCTCTCCTAATTCAGAAAATACTGCCGGTACAACGTATCTCTCTGCGCCGGCCGGAATCCCGCATCGCGAATAATCCTTCGCAACTCCTCTTCCGTGGTGCAATTCGTCACGCCCGCCGCGCGCACTACGTTCTCTTCGAGCATCACCGATCCCACATCGTTGCCGCCGAAGCGAAGTCCCATCTGGCAGACTTTCAGCCCCTGCGTCACCCAACTCGACTGCACGTTAAGAAAATTCGAAAGATAAATCCGCGAAATGGCCAGCACTTTCAAGTAATCGACCGCCGTCGCTTCGTCCCAGTGCCGGCCGCCCAGCGCCGTATTCTGCGGCTGAAAGCTCCATGGGATAAACGCGGTGAACCCGCCCGTCTCTTCCTGCAAATCATAGAGCCGCTGAAAATGGTTGACCAGGTTCTCGTAATTCTCGCCCACGCCAAACATCATGGTCGCAGTCGTGCGCATCCCGATCTGGTGCGCCGTGCGATGCACGTTGAGCCAGTCGTCGGTCAGGCACTTCAGCCGCGCAATTTTATAACGGACTTCATCGTCGAGCACTTCCGCGCCGCCGCCCGGAATCGAGTCGAGGCCGGCATCGCGCAGCCGCAGAATCGTATCGCGAATCGAGAGCGCGCTGTATTCCGCAATGGCAATAATTTCCGACGCCGAATAACAATGCAGATGAATCTGCGGAAACCGTTCCTTGATTCCGCGCAGCATCTTCTCGTGCCAGTCAATCTTCAAATCCGGATGCAGCCCGCCCTGCATCAGCACGCCCGTCCCGCCCAGTTCCACGGTCTCGCGAATCTTCTCGTAAATCGTGTCGAACTCAAGAATGTATCCCTCCCGCGCCGCCGGCCCCTTCAGCGGGCGATAAAACGCGCAGAACGTGCAGTACTCCGTGCAAAAGTTGGTGTAATTAATATTGCGGTCAATGATGTATGTGACTGTGCCTTCGGGATGCAGCCTGCGGCGCACGGAGTCGGCCTCCATACCAATCCCGATCAGATCATCGGACTCGAACATCTCCAAGGCTTGTTGTTTAGTAAGAGACATACCTGCTCCGCACAACATTCAATTCTAGCGGAGCGGCAAAGAACTCGCCAATGATGGGCAATTTACAAAATTCGGGGTTCCCCTCCCGTAGCCGGCCCATTTATGGCTGTGGAATTCGACGAAGCCGTGCATCCCAAAAGCTCCTGGGGCAGCGAAGAAGCCGGAAGGGGCCTAACCGGCAACAAAGAACTCATAGGTTAGCATGCACGCCTCAACACTTCCCTAACTTGCTAAGACGTGATCGTAGGTTAGCCTGGAACTGTCGGCTTTAGAGTTAGAGAATGAGGCAAAGAAGGGGTGCCGACTACATCAAAAGCGCCGGGAGTAACTCTGGCCGTACCTTCGGCAAGACTGAAAGCAGGAAACTTCAGTCCGCCGCGACGTCCTTGGGAGCATCCCCATCGCGGCGCTTCACCACGCGATTTGAAGGGAGCCCAGCGTCGCGAATTTTGTACAGCAACGCGCGATAGCTGATGCTCAACGCGCGCGCCGCCTGTTTGCGGTTCCAGTGGCAGTTCTGTAAGACTTTCAAAATAACTTTGCGCTCCAACTCGCGCACCGCCTGACGAGTTAGTTTCTTCAGCGAGATCTGGCCATCGACCGGAATCTCGGTATTGAAAAAGTTGGCCTCCCGCGGCGCCAGATCCGAAGAGATGACTTCCTCGTTGCCCAGAATTACGTAGCGCTTGATCAGATTTTCCAGTTCGCGAACGTTGCCTGGCCAATGATACTTTCGCAATTCCGACATGAGTTCGCCCGACAGAGCCCGCGCTTTGCAGTTGTACTTCCGGTTGTGATACTCGAGGAAATACGTCACCAACTCAGGAATATCGCTGGCCCGCTCGCGTAAAGGCGGAAGGTGCAGATTCACCACGTTAATGCGATAAAACAAATCGGCGCGGAACGTGCCGTTCTCAATTTCCTGCTCCAGCTTTCGATTGGTGGCGCAGACCACGCGCACTTCCACTTTCTTGTCCTCCTGCGCGCCGATCCGGCAGAACTGCCCGTCTTGCAGCAGTTGCAGCAGCTTCGATTGCAGCGCCATGTCGAGTTCGGAAATTTCATCGAGAAATAGCGTGCCGCGATGCGCCATTTCCACGCGGCCGGGCTTCATTCCATAGGCGCCGGTGAATGCCCCTTTCTCGTAGCCGAAGAGCTCGCTCTCCAGCAGAGTTCCCGGAATCGCCGGACAATTCACCTTCACCCACGGCCCCGTCCGCCACGGCGATGCGGCATGAATCATGCGCGCGATAATGTCTTTGCCCGTTCCGCTCTCTCCCTGAATCAGTACCGGAACATTGGCGGCGGCAAGTTTGGTAAGCCGGTCGCGGACGGACTGCATAGCCTCAGTGCGCCCGAAAATAATAGCGTCGGGCGGCATTTCCCCCAAAGGCTGGACGAGCGTATTCACACCGCTGGTTGTCATGGCTGGTTTTTTCGATCAACTCTTAGGGGAGGTACTTTACCTGCATCCGGAGAGCCAAAGGCATTTCGACCAATGGCGCACCCGTCAAATCTAGCTCATGTAGTTGAAGAGTATCAGCTTACCAAAGAGCCAGAGCAGCAAGTTTTAGTAATCAGGGGGAGAGTGATGAGAATAACACTTCTTAGGGGAGATGCGCAAAGATTTTCACACAGCAGACGCAATTTTCCGCCTTCGGGAATTGGAATTTCCCGAAAGCAGCAGCGGGCGGGCGAACTTAAGGCCCAGCAAATAATAGCCTTCCGCCGGAGTAGTACGCAGCGCTTTGGCGCGCAAGGTACGGGCAGCTCTGGGCAGCAAGGCGAGAGCAGCCACGGGGGCGCTGGGGATCTCCAGCCGAAGCTGCGCGATTGCAGGCAGTACGCGCCGAATCGCTACCAGCATTCCGCCGGCACTCACGTTGAGGGCGGTGGCAAATTCAAGAAATTCCTTGCCCTTGCCGTCCCGGGTACGCACAAAAACAGGGATTGCCAGCGGCAACCGCGCCCACTTCCGCCGCTCGCCTCCGCCTTTCGCCCCGTTCATGCAGACCTCTCCATCGGAATTCAGCGGGTTCGGGAGCACATGAGGGGCCAAATCTCAGGCAAATACGGCAAGAAACCCCGTATTTTGACTGTATGCTCCGCATCTTCTATCCGGAAATCCCTAAAAGGGCGGCAGTTTCCCCGTCTTTAATTCGCTTTTGATTCGCCTCGGCAGAGCGCTGGGCTTCGAGACGTTAACCTCGAAAAGTGCAAGCTTTTGCTACACTTGGGTAATTCCCGTGCATTTTCCGTTGACAACAATTTGTGGCTGTCATACGATTTTCTGAATGGCGGTCTGTTCTGAGATGAACAGGTCCGATTTCCCCCTCTCCCCGTTAACAACCTGTGGTTTCCCTAATGGCCACTGTCCAAAAGAACCCGTGTGTTTCCGACCCGGAAGAGCCTTTGGCATCCGTGCCGGCTGGCGCTCGTCCTGATGAGGATGTGCCTAGCCCGGAAACATTGCTACAGGAATACAAGGCTCTGCGCGAACGTTACCAACGCACGACTAACGCTCTGGCCTCGGCCGCCCACGACCTGAAAACGCCTCTGTCGATTCTGAACGGCTACGTTGAAGTGCTGTACAGTGAGAAACTCGGTCCACTTACCGACAGGCAGCGCGAAGTGCTTCAGGATATGCAGTCCAGCGGAAAGCGCCTGCAACAGTTCATTCAGGATTTTCTAACCTACAGCGCCCTTGAAACCGGCGGGCTGCGAATGCAGTTTGAACCGGGAAACATCAACGACTGCCTGTCGGAAATGTGCCGCATGTGGTCGAATCGCTTTCAGGGAAAAGGGCTGGCACTATATTTTCTGGCCAACGACAAGCTCCCGGTGTTTCCCTTCGATTCTCCGAAGCTGGAGCGCGTGATCTCGAACCTGTTGGAGAATTCCTTCAAGTTCACCCCGCAGAGCGGCACGGTGTGGCTGCACGCGGAACCCTATATGTGGGAACGTCGCGCCTCGGCGCAACCTTCGACCGCCGAGCGCCGCCGTCAGAATGTTTCCCATCCCAATTCGGTGAAGGTCAGCGTTTCCGATACGGGTCCGGGAATTCCGGCGGAATTTCATCTGGAAGTTTTCGACGACTTTTTCCGCCTTCCCGGCAACCAATCTCAGGATGGCATGGGGTTAGGCCTGGCCATCGCGCGCCGCCTGGTGCAAGGCATGGGCGGCAAGATCTGGGTGGAAAGCGATTCAGGCGCGGGCTGCAAGTTTTCCTTCCTCATCCCTTACAAACCAGTCACAGCCGCCGCCAGCAAAGGAAAAAATCGATGAAGCCAACCGCCAAGATTCTGCTGGTGGACGATGAACCCGGCATGCTCCGCTATATCAAGACATTGCTGGAAGTGGACGACTACAAAGTCGAAACCGCCACCACCGGCGAAGAAGCCTTGCTGCGCGTCGAAAAGGGCTTGCAGCCCGACCTGGTGCTGCTCGATGTGCTCATGCCCGGCATTGACGGCTTGCAGACGCTCGAGCAAATGCGCCAACTGCAACCCGGAGTCAAAGTCGTGATGTTGTCGTGCGTCAACGACACGCGCAAAGTCGTACACGCGATGAAACTCGGCGCGCAGGATTATCTCACCAAGCCGTTTCAGAAAGCGGAACTCGACGCCGTCATCGATCTCAGCCTCGGACAGGGAAAGCAGAGCTACAGCGGAGAGGTAGAAGAGCTTGCCGACGACGTGTTCTTTATCGCGGCGAGTCCCGCCATGCGAAAGATTCGCTCGCAAGCCGCGCTGGTGGCCAATGTCGACATTCCCGTACTCCTGCTCGGCGAAAGTGGAACCGGCAAAGAAGTGCTCGCGCGCCTGATTCACAAGCTTTCTCCGCGCGCCCACCGCACGTTTCTGAAGGTGAACTGCGCCGCGGTTCCCGCCGATCTTCTCGAAAGCGAACTTTTCGGTTATGAGCAGGGCGCCTTCACGGGCGCGAACCACGCCAAGCCGGGAAAGTTCGAGCTGTGCAATCGGGGAACGATTCTGCTCGACGAAATCGGTGAGATGCCGCCCTCCCTGCAAGCCAAGCTTTTGCACGTTTTGCAGGACGGGCAGTTTTCGCGCCTGGGAAGCCGCACCGTCATCAAAGTCGACGTGCGCATCCTGGCGGCCACTAACATTAACATCCCGGAAGCGCTCGCCAACAAACGGTTGCGCGAGGATCTCTACTATCGGCTGAACGCCTTCACCATGCAGATTCCGCCGCTGCGTGAGCGCAAGGAAGAGATTCCCATTCTGCTTAAACATTCCATGACGCGCATGGCCGAGCGTTACGCCCGCGCGCCATTGCCGCTGTCTCCGGCGCTGCTGCTGGCCTGCCAGAATCATTCCTGGCCGGGCAACCTCCGGGAGTTGAATAACTTCCTGAAGCGCTATCTGATTCTCGGGGATGAGAATCTGGCGGTCACCGAACTTCTACCCCGTAACGATGGCAATGGCGGATTGCCTGGAGATTCTTCTGCCCGCGCCGGCGATGCGGGCGGATTGAAATCTCTGGCGCGCACCGCCAAAGACGAAGCCGAGGCGCAAGCGATCACCCAGGCACTGGAACAAACGAATTGGAACCGCAAGCAGGCCGCGGCGATTCTCCAGATCAGCTACAAGGCTCTGCTCTACAAAATCCGGCAGTACGGCATTGCCGAAGCCCGGGGCCACCACAAGCTGTCGGCGGGCGCGTAGTTTTTTGGTGGGCGTCAGGCGCCGGCCTTCAGGATTGGTAAGAACCTCATCGAAATTTCACAGCGAGAGGCTTGCCTACGCATGCAGTGTCACGTCCTGGGTGCCATATCCGTCGCGGTTTTCGATGGATCGGCCTTACCAGCGCCCTCTGGAGAGAATGTGGGAGCGAGATCGTGGTTCCAACTCGTCGAAACCCACGACGAGTGGGTCAGCCTGTTCCGTAACGGTGTCGGCGAAATGCAACGACGCCAGCCCTCGCTTTTCGTCTCGCCTGCGACTACGGTACTGCCAGCGTGATGTTTTGACTTTTGACATCAGCGCCCGATGTGGCTGTGACCGTGATCGTGTAGTTGCCTGCGGGGGTGCCGCTGACCGGGGGGACGCTGGTTGAGCTGCTGCATGCAGGTTGCAGCAGGAGCAGCGCAAAGAGCGCGCAGAACATCAGAATTCCCAACGCGCGTTGCCGCCGGCGTCCGCCGCCAACCCCCACTCCCAGCATAGTCAGTCCAGGAACTGCCAGCCAGATCGCATAGAAATGGCGCGTCAGCAAGCTAGTGGTCGTCACCACCGGCCGCGCCGTTGTCGTGATATCGAGCGTCGAAGATCCCGCACCCTCCAACGTGACCGATTGCGTGGAGAAGTTGCAAGCCGCCCCGGTGGGTAGTCCGGTGCAGGCCAGCGAAATGGCATGGGAATATACCGGGTTGGGCGAGAGATTCACGGTGTAGGGGGCTGTGTCCCCTGCCTGCAATACGCTGTTGCTGGGTGGCGCGACCGACATCCTGAAGTCCGACATTTGCGCCGGCACCTGAGCGTGCGCCAGCACAATGTTGCCCTGGGTCGTGGCCTGCACGTTGCCGCCATTGAACGAGCCTTGCGTTCCCTGGGCGTTTGGCGTGGGCGTTAACACAATCGTAACGGTCGCGGTTGAGCCCGCCTGAAGGGCTTGAAGCGGGCAACTCACATTGGCGCTGGTTGAGCCTCCACCGCACGTTACTCCATTGGCGCTCGCCGAAACAAACGTGACCGGAACTCCCGTGAGATTGTCGCTCACCGTGATACCGCTCGCAGCATCAGGTCCGTTATTGGTCACAATATAGGTGAACGTTGCCTGGCTGCCAGCGTCGATAAATGTCTGATTGGTGCCTTGAAACAACGTGCCGACGATCGACATGCTCAACGCGGGTCCGAATTGGGTTACAAATGCATCGTAACCGCCATTGTTGGTTGAACCATTGATGCTCCCATATTGGCCGAGCGCTTCTTGCAGCGGGAACAGCGTAGTGGAATTGGTATCCCCGGCGAAATACGCGTTCTGATTAGTATCGATTGTGACGCCGGTGCCCTGGTCGGTACCGGTGCCGCCAAAGTAATTCGCCCAGGATGAAACCGTCTGCTGGCCGGTTATCGCGACCGTGTTCAGCCGGGCCATAAAGGCATCCTGCGGTCCCTGGAGAGTGCTCTGAATGGGGTTGGAGGGCGGAGATACCGGAAAATCGATCGACTGCGTCCATCCCGTCACGACTGCGCCGCTGGAGGAGTCCACGGCGATCGCCAGTCCGGCTTCGTTCAGGCTTCCTCCCAGATAGGAGAAATAGTTGAGCGCCACATTACAAGATCCGTTTGTACAGCTCCCAACGGCATTTGTAGGATTGGTCAGGCGTGCCACAAAGGCGTCGTTCTGAGGATTGGCGGGCGGCGTACAAGGCGTGCCTAAGGTCGGGTTTACCGGAGTGTCGAGGCAGCGTTGATACGCAGCCGTATTATTGACCGTGGCGACAGTGGTTCCAATGTCGGTGGAGTTCGTGGTTCCCACAATGTAGACATTGGCCGCGCCGCTATCAAGCGCAACGCCTGAGCCAGAGTCGGTCCCGGTGCCGCCCACGTACGTCGACCAGACCAGTTGCTGTGCCGGGGAAATGTTGGGGTTCAGGTTGAGCTTGGCCACAAACGCGTCCGGATCGGTCGTAGTCGTGGAGGTCGTGCATGTTTGAGGACTTACGATAATGGAAGGAGGCGGCTGATCCAGACATGGCTGGTAGGCATTCAGGATGGGGAAGTCAGTCGCGCTGGAGGTTCCTGTGTAGAGAAAGTTTGTTGTGCCAGTGAAGTAGACAATGCCGTTGCTGTCGACGGCAATTCCGCCGCCCGTAGCAATGGGATCGGGAGTCGTGTCAAACACTCCACCGCCAAAATAGGTCGAATACGCAATGCTGTTGGTGCGAAATCCGAGCGTATTCACCTTGGTCACGAAAAATTGAGCCAGGCCCGGCGCGCGCGACAGGTTCTGATATGGCACGCCCTGCGGCAGATTGCTGGCCGGGAATTGATCGCTGGCGGAAGAAACATCTGTCGAAGTGGTCGTTCCGGTCACGTAAACATCGCCGGACGCATCAATGGCCATCCCACTGGCGATGTCGGTACCATTGCCGGACAGATAAGACGAATACAGCAGGACAGTCGCGTCGAACTGCAATTCGGTCACAAACGCATGCGTGCCCGCGCTCGCCGGAGAGGTCTGATACGCATTCGTTCCGGTCGTCGGGAAAAGGGCGGAAGTCGTTGTCCCCGCCACATAAGGATCGCCCCGCTGGTCGACTCCGATTCCGACGGGGTAGTCGATGCCTTCGCCACCGAGGTAGGTCACGTAATCAAGCACAGCAGCGATCGAGCCGAGTGGCGGGGTGATCTTAGCGACATAAACGTTCTGCGCACCCGCCGTGCTGTTCAGCGCAGGCTGGAATAGGCCGGGAACGGTAGGAAGATTCGGCGAAGTCGTCGAACCGGCCAGATAAATGTTGAAAGAACCATCGACCGCGATCGACGAAAAATGCTCGTCCCCGCTGCCGCCGAAGTAAGTGGAGAAGCTCAAGATGGGATCAATCACCAGCTCGCGCGCGTGATCGTAGGCGCCGATCGCGAATCCCGCTCGGCGATCGCCGCGCAGCACGAACTTGCCTTCGACTGTTTGCTGGCGCCCTGCGATTTCCTGGTAGATGCGTGGCGCCTCCAGTTGCACGCTACCGCCCTCGCCTTGAATCACGAGCGCTCCATTCTTTAATTGGAGGTGCTTCGCTCCGTTAAATTCAAGTTCGGCTTGCTGTGGATCGGCTCCGGGGGCAACCTGGAAATCGTATTCGAGACGTCCTTGATTTCCGTAAAAAACGAGATTGATTCCGGGATAAATATTCTCGTAGCGCACGCGGGCATATTGCGGCACACCAGTTTTCCACTTCGCGGGATCATTGCCGAGAAAATAGTTGCTCTTGCCGGGCAGCAGCTCCGTCCCGCTGATTTTGGGATTGTGATTGGCCCCAGCCAACTTCATCTCCACCGACTCGACCCGGCTCGGGGAGGCTTCGTATTTACTCGACTTGCTTGCGCTAGCCGATGCTTTGGCTTCGGCTTTCCGATCCGGGGAGACCAGACTAAGGATCGCGCCCTCCGTCCCCAGAAAAAGGCTATAGCCCGAGCCACGCGTCACAAACTTCGCTCTGGGGTCGGTCGCATCCAGATTCCCTTGTCCCCGGTTGGGTTCGAAGATCAGGGGCAGTCCGGCCAGCAGTGAGCGCGCCCGCGAATTCGCATCCGCCTTGGCTTGGCCCCACAGCCTCTGCGAGGGCATTGCCAGGCCAGACGGCATCGGCGCCTCAGCAGTCATCCGTTCGGCGATCGTCCGTTCGGCGATCGTCTGTTCAGCAACGGCTTGCTCGGTAGTCGCTCGCTCAGAGAGCGTTGGCCGAGAAATCGTGGAAATCCTGGTTGCAGCCGACTGGACCGGGGCGTTCGCGGCGACTGGGCGTGAGCGGGAACCCCACCCGAGAACTGCGCATCCTGCGCCGAGCAGTACCAGCCCAGCCACCAGAATGCGAACTCGTACTACGGATGTTCCCAACCAACGGTGATTCACGTTCACTCGTTCCTCCGATGCGGTGCAAACCAATATTCGTTCGCGTTCCGATCCTGCGCGTTCCGATCCTTCGCTGCGATCAATCGCGTTCAGAACAATTTTTCGCCTAGCGTCAGTGGAGAGACTTAGGACGGCGCACACATCCATCGAGCCTCGCGCCGGCGAACCTGAGCGCGGCTTGCGTGTCACTGGAAACTGGCGGAAAAATTAAATAACTACTTAAACATCTGACGAATAGACAAGTCAAGCGACCCTCGGCTGGGCAGGGTGCAACTTGGCTTACGCGCCGAGCCAGCGAAGCGGGAAATCTCTTCGACTCCGCCCGAAAAACGGCTGCGCTCAGGATGAGACCGCAACTAGGCATCGGTAAAGTCTAATGACTACTCCCGCCCACTCCAAGATTCGTCAGATGCGGTTGATGGCGAGGAAAGATGCCGAGTGGTAGCACAAAAGTGCCGTGACGCCGACGGCAACAGGAAAAAGAACGAACAACTTTCCGCAATTGCTTGCAGGGATGCGCTCGTCTCCGGGGTCGCGCAATTCCTCAAACCGCTCATTCTTAGTGGGAAAACCTACGACTCTCTCGCCGCGCAGATGGCAGCGGGATTGCTTGTCAGATCACTGAGCCATGCGCATGCGTGCGTCCTCCCGCGGCTCGCGAACGGGGTTTGTTCCGAAATCCGAACAGAATAACCGAATCAGTTCCAACCGCATTTTGCTGTTGCAAACTGCTGTTGTTTCTATACATTGAGGGCTACAAGGCCGCGTCCAGTCGAAACGCAGGCCGGTTGTTCAGACATTAAGCCGTATATTGTGCTCGTTTGTCTTAAGTACTACGCGCTTTTGGCGAGGCGCGCCCAGACATGCAATCGAATTCACAGGAACGGCGGACGATGCGACGGTTTGACATGCGGCTGCCCGCCATTGTTCGCGAAGGCGCGAGCGAGGTTCATACCGAAACTCAGAATGTCAGCGCGCGCGGCGTTTTCTTTTATCTTGATCGCGCCATCGAGGCTGGCACCAAGCTGGAAGTCACTCTGACTTTCCCTCCGCACATCACGCTCACCGACGCGGTCCGCGTCCGCTTCACCGCGCGCGTGATCCGCGTAGAACAACCCCTGCCTTCCGCCCGCGTTGGCACCGCCGCCATGATCGAAGACTACGAGTTCCTCCGCTCCGGCGGCAGCCCCGACTTTCTGGCCGCCCTGCAGGCGGAGTGGAAAACGTCGAACTGACCCATGTAGGGCGGACACTCCTGTCCGCCGCGGTTGATCTTGGGTTGGATCTTGTTTTTGGGTTCCACCTGGGCGGAAATGGTACTGACCACCTAAAAATCAAAATCAAAGTCAAAGGCGGCGGACAAGAGTGTCCGCCCTACACTTTCTTTCCCAATTCTTTCTGCTGCTGGCGCAGTCGAGCGAATCTTCGAACCAGGGTGCCGAGATAAATTCCGTGGATTGTCCATGTGGCGATGTAAGCGGCGATGAGAAATTTGATGGCGTTCATCGTGAACTCCGAGTGAGAGGCAGACTGGCCTTGGCCGCCTCTCCTGTTCCGACCAGTGATTCCATGGCGTGCGCCTCTTCGATCTCACGCGATAGCACTTCCAAGCGGAAGCGCGACCAGCACACTAGAAATGCAAAACACAGAAACGCCATCCAACTGATGAGCAGCACATGCAGCATACGCGGATCCATCGAACCGCCGCCGCCGATCACGGGCTGCGGATGTTGCGTGCGGAAGAACCAGATCGAAAAATAAACCAGAGGAACATCCAGCGCCCCGAAGACGGCCAGCGCCGCCGCCATCATCTGGGTCTGCGCACTGTTGGAAAAGCGCCGCAGCACCAGGTAACTGACATAAATCAACCACAACACCAGCGTCGAAGTCAGACGAATATCTCCCGGCGCCCACCAGATGCCCCACACCGGCCGCGCCCAGATCGGGCCTGTAACCAGCACGATGGTGCAAAAAACCACGCCCACCTCGGCGCTCGTAACGGCAAGAACGTCAAGCTGGTCTCCAGGAAAGAGCCATCCGATCAGGAAATAAAATGCCGGAATCATCAGCACCGTCGTGGCCACGGCGCTGGGACGCATGCCCGCCGGGATCATGGCCTGCACCTGTGGCAGGAAACAGGCGATCGTTCCCACGACTCCGATTGCAATCACAATCCACTTCGCCGCCGTTTTCGTCGCAGCCTTGCTACTCGCAAGATATTGGATCGAAGCAATGAAGTTGATGAAGAACAGCAAAAACGCGGTCCACGCCGAGGGCACGTGATAATAAATGATGCGGTAGACATCGCCCTGCTGGGCGTCAGTCGGCGTGCTCTTGCTGAGGGCGAGATATAGGGCGTAGGCCAGGAATAGCGCCGTCAGAACCGCCAGGATGGGGAAGAGCCGTTTCATTCCGCGTGCAGAATTTTTTCGAATAATGCCAGACAAGCTGTAGTAAACACCACATCGTAGGTGAGAAGCAACACGATGTAGAAGTGCGCCGAGTCTTCGCCGGTCAGAATCGAGGTAGTGGCCGCAACCATGGCGATCACGGCCGGAATCGAAATCGGAAACAGCAGCAGTGGCAGCATGAGTTCGCGGTTGCGGGTACGCAACGACATAGCCGCAAAAAATGTTCCATTTACCACTAGCGCCCAGGTTCCGAACACCGCGACCGGAATCAGTTGCCACGCCGGACCCAAGACTCGCAGATTGTAGAAAATTACGAACAGCGGCGTCATCAGGGCTTCCAGCACGCTTACGAAAATAAAATTGCCCACTGCCTTGGCCAGAAATAATGCATTTGCCGGCGCAGGAGAAACCCGGTAGGCATCGAGAACCTGATTCCGCAACTCGCGCGCCCAGGTCTGGTTGAGCGCCACCACGGCCGCAAACAGGAACGCGACCCATACCAGTCCGCCCACAATGTGCCGCGACTCTTCCGCCAGCGGATCGAACGAGAACACGAAGATCACCACCACCAGCAGCGAAAAGAAGAGCATCGAGTTGAGCGCGTCTTTCGACCGCCACTCCAGCCGGATATCTTTCACCAGCGTCGCCGCCATTACGGCCCAGAGCGAATTCATGGCGTCACCGTCCGAGCCAGAGTTGCCGTCCGGTCGACGATTTGGCCAGCGTGCATCCATACGAATTCGTCGGCGACGCCTTCGAGCAGCGAAGTCTGATGTGTGATCACGAACACTGTCTTCCCCGCATCGCGCATTCCCTTGAGCAGCGCGACCATGGCTTGTGCCGATTGCGCGTCCACGTTTGAGAATGGCTCATCCAGCAGTAGCACCTTCGGATCGTGCAGAATCGCCCGCGCCAGCGACATCCGCTGGCGCATCCCTTGCGAATACTGGCCAACCGCGCGCGTCAATTCCGGATCGAGGCCCACGGCGCGAATCACTTCTAAGCAACGTGCATCGCCTGCAATGTTATAGAGCCGCGCGAAATACCGCAGATTCTCCATCCCGCTCATCTCGTCATAAAGGAGTGACGGGTGCGCCATGTAGCCGATATCACGGCAGGCATCCTGCGGCGTGCGTCCAAAAATCGAAATCTCTCCCCGCGTCGGTTGCGCGAGGCCGGCCAGCGCACGCAGCAGCGTGGTCTTCCCTGCTCCGTTCTCGCCGAGAATCGCGTGAAAGCGTCCCGCGTCGAACTCGGCGCTCACGCCGCGCAACGCGGCAAAGCGTCCAAACTGCTTGATGATGTTGCTGACCGTGATGATGGGAGCAGTCACAGCAACGAATCTATGGATTCCGAGTGCTTTTTGCAAAGGTAGGAATCGCGAGAGGCAAGGGGTAGAACGTTGACCGGACGGCTTCCGGAAACCGGCGCAGATCGCCAGCAGCAGGTCCCTCGACTCCGCCTTGCGATCGATGAAGCCGATTGCAAGGCTGCGCCGGGGATGACAATCTATTTGAGAACAAACAATAGAGTCGCGCGGTGCTAGTTGGCAGCGCCCGTGGGCGTGCTCTGCATCTGGGTCATGCTCTTGGCGGGTTCAGCGGCCGGCTTCGGCCCCGGCGTGCCCGGCTGTGGAGCGTATTTCGAGGCACATTTCGCCTGCAACTGTTTGGCGTGGAACACGCCGTCGCGGTCAAAGCGCCCATCGGCCAGCGCCTGCGAGTCGTCTTTGAAAGTGTCGGGCGGCGCTTCGGTCCCGGTGTAGTCCACATGGAGAGTTTGATCTTCTTCCATCAGCACGAACTGCACGTGCGTCCCCACTCGTTGGATCGAGCCGGGCTGTACGTTTCCCGCAACCCGCAGGCGTTTCGAGTACGCGCCGTCGCCCATTTTGTGCAGCTCTTTGATGGTGACGTAGTAACTCTTACTGTCCTGCACGCCGGTGTAGGCGAGATAGCCGAGCAGCAGGACAATCACTGCCGTCGCGCCACCGAACTTGAGATAAGTATTCATAGAATTGTTCGAGATAACCGCCCGAAGGAAATTCAAGTCACTCTCAAACTCTACGCGTCAGCGGCGGGAGAATCAAGATTACTGTGGAGGGGGAGCTACTTGGGAATGCGTCAACCACGAAGGACACGAAGGCAAGCCAGACGCCGGTGCGTCATCCGGTAGAATGATGAAGCGGCCTCTCCTTCATTATGATCCATCCCTGGCACGACGTTACCCCCGGCGATAAGCTTCCCCAGGAATTCGATTGCGTTATCGAGATTCCGTTCGGCTCCAGCGTGAAGTACGAACTGGACAAGTCGAGCGGCCTGATCCGGCTTGATCGCATCCTCTATTCGGCGGTGTACTATCCGGCGAATTATGGGTTCATTCCGCAAACTCTCGCCGAAGACGATGACCCGCTCGACGTGCTGGTGCTCTGCCAGGAGCCGGTTGTCCCGCTGACTATTATTCATGCGCGCGCTATTGGCTTGATGACCATGATCGACGCCGGCAAACAGGATCATAAAATCATCGCAGTCGCGACCGAAGACCCGGAGTTCAATTCCTACCGCGAGGCGGCCGAGATGCCGCCGCATCGCTTGCTCATGCTGCGACGCTTTTTTCAGGATTACAAACAACTGGAAGGCAAGGCCGTCGAGGTCGATGAGATACGCCCCTCCCGCGAAGCGTATCCCATCATCCTCGACGCGCTGCACCGCTACAGCGAACAACGCCGCAAAGGCTTCAAGGTCGCGAAGTAACCGCCTTCACATTCCCTTGAAGACAAAATTTATTTCCCTCGTCTCGTTCGCACCGATCGTCACCGTCTGCGTCGACGTGCCGAGCTTCTCGTGCCATGCTTTAATCGTGTACGTGCCCGGCGGCAGATTGCTCAGGTCGAAGCCTCCGTCCTTGCCTGTCACCGCGAAGAACGGATGCTTGAACACTGCAATGTAGCCGCGCATCCAGGGATGCACATTGCACTTCACCGGAATCGCAATCTCCTCCCGCGCGAAGGCCTCTTCCAGTTTCGATCCGGGCGGCTCGGCCTTGTTCCACTCGCGATTGTTCGCCGGCTGCGGATGAATGTTGTGCGACGTGGCATCGTCATTCACCAGCTCCAGCGGCTGATTCGCCCGCACTGCCAGGACGTGCGGCTGATACAAACATCCTTTCTGCTCGACCACCACCGGCTGGCTGGGCGCGTCAAACGTGCGGTCGCCTAACCCTTCGGAGACGAAGACGATCACATTCTGTAAATCGCCCTTCGCATCCGTGATTACTTCCTGCGCCATGACGGGGGAGGGATGTTGTTTGGCGCAGACCGGATCCGCCGACATGCTAATAGCTTTGGCCACGGGAACTTTGCCTTCGAAGCGTATAACGCCTCGAACCGAAGTTCCCGTGGCCGACGGGGGAGGGCCGCCCGCTCTCGCCGCATGGGGCGCCGAAATGCAAGCCACGGCAATGAGAACAAAGATTGACGCCAACTTCTTCGAATCCATTAGTTTCGAACCCATCATCATTTCACCTCGTTATAGCCACGCTGATATCCGGCGATGAAGGAGGCGCGATCTCCTTCACTCGACCAGCGTGCAACCGTGGGACGGAGCTGCCGTCCAGCGGCGAGATCGAGTTTGCCCACGTAAAGGCCGTCGCGGAATGCTCCGTCCGTTGCCAAACGCGGATCGCTGTTTTTTATTTGTCTTGCGGCGCCACTATTTGTGGCATTCGTTGCCAGGAGTGCCGTTGTCCCCAGGCAGACTGCGGCTGCTAATGCGATACTGAAAATTTTGTCCATGTCATGCTCCTTGTTTATCGTTAACCTTCCCGAGCGCACTTCTGCCCCGGCTCGACCGCAAGTTCTTGCGGCCGGTAATCCGTTCAGTTGCAGGGATCTCGGCTCGATTCTTCCGTGCTCGATTGAGTAGAGACTAGGACAGGCGCATGCAAGGATTGTCACTGCTCGGTCATTCATCGGTCATTTCATGGTCATCTTCTTGTCAGGCCGATGTCTGTGACGTCTTGCCAATGTCAGTTACAGGTAGCCGCGAAATAATCTGCAATTTTTCTTTGAGAATATTGCCCACCGAAATCTCGCCGAGCGCCCAAAAACGCTTGACATATTGAACTATTTCTATAGTACACTAATACACATGGGGAAAAACACCCAGAGCGCCGTTAGCTTCCAGTTCGCTCTCGACCTGCACAGCGGTGTCCCGGTCTACCGGCAGCTCATCGATCGGGTTCGCGGCGGCATCGCCTCTGGTTCGCTCGCTGCCGGGGACCAGTTGCCGACAGTCCGGCAGCTCGCGGTCGATCTGGCGATCAATCCCAACACAGTCATGCGGGCTTATCGGGAACTGGAACTGGGCGGGCTGCTCGAAACTCATCAGGGCACGGGAACATTCATCGCGAATAAGAAAGTGGAAAAGAACTCGGCTGAACGCGAGCGCCAATTAAGCCAGATGGCTGGAGAATTCGCGGCCCGCGCCGGCGCCGCCGGATTTGACCTGGAAGATTTGATCGAGCGTTTGCGCGACTTGCTACCTAAAAGGAGATAACGTCATGGCGAGAATCCAACTCAACGAGACCAACGGTGTAGCCCGCATGCTGTTTGCCGTCAGCCTGGTTACGGGCCTCCTGGTGGCCAGGGCGGTAAACCATCCCGCTCCGGCGATTGTCGGAGCGGTAGTGGGACTTTATTTTTTGTTCGCGATTAAAGTCGTGCGCCAGTGGGAAAAAGTCGCCGTGCTGCGCCTGGGACGCTACGTCGGGCTGCGCGGTCCCGGCTGGTTCCACATTATTCCGGTCATCGAGACGCTCAGCCCCTATGTCGACCAACGCGTGCGCGTGGCCAGCGTGTCGGCTGAATCCACACTGACCCGCGACACCGTCCCGGTGAACGTTGATGCCATTGTTTTCTGGATGGTGTGGAATGCCGAGAAATCCATTCTCGAAGTCGAGAATTTTATTGACGCCATTAACATGAGCGCGCAAACTGCGCTCCGCGAATCCATTGGCCGCCATGAACTGGCGCAGATGATTACCGAACGCGAAACCATGGGACGCGAATTGCAACGCATCCTCGACGAGAAGACGAACCCGTGGGGCATCACCGTGCAGTCGGTGGAAATCCGGGATGTGAAAATTCCGCAAGGCCTCGAAGACGCCATGTCGCGCCAGGCGCAAGCCGAGCGCGAGCGCCAGGCACGAATCATTCTGGGCCAGGCCGAAAAAGAAATTTCCAACAGCTTCGTCGATGCCGCGTCCTCGTACGCGGAAAACCCGGTCGCTCTTCATTTGCGCGCCATGAACATGCTGTATGAAGCCATTAAAGAAAAAGGCTCGATGGTCATCGTGCCATCGTCGGCCGTCGAGACCATGGGCCTCGGCGGAACGCTGGCAACCGCATCGCTCGGCGGAGCCAAACCATAACAATTCCACTTGAATAGGTCGAAAGGAGCAAAACGTATGAAGCAGTTACTATCAGTGTCTTTGGTTGTCTTAACCTTAGCAGCCTACGCTGTACCGAATGCTGCAGCGCAATCTCCGGGCCTGCAAAAAGGGGTCAGCGTGCGGTTGGCGGCCTCTACCAATGCAGCACCCATGCCTGAGGCAGACAATGAAAACGCCTTCATCGTCACCGTTACCGATGAAGGAACCGTCTATCTTGGAGTCAATCGAATCATGCTGCCCGATCTGAAAGAAAAGGTCCGAAGCACTCCGCTACAACGCGGACAGAAGCTCTACATCAAAGCCGACGCTCGGGCGCCTTATGCCAAAGTACTGGAGGTTCTGGACGCTACGCGAACGGGAGGAGTGGCACCGCAAGTCCTGCTCACCGCGCACACCGGCCCATCCGCGCCGGGAACGATCGTACGGCCAGAAGGGGTGGAAGTACGGCTGGGACCTCCACTCTAGATTTTTCGATAACGCGAGGGGAAGGGCCGGGAGAGCCTCTAGATTCCCGGCCCTTTTTTCAACTTCACCAAACGTGGCAGGCGTTCTCGGCGACCATCGGCTGACCCGCTTTGCAGTTCCACGCTTTCTGGAACTCCGGCATATTCTGCACCACCCCGTCCACGCGATACTTGCCCGGCGAATGCGGGTTGGTGCTGACTTGCATCCGCAGGAACTCGGGTCGCTGCTTTTCGCACCACACGCGCCCGAATCCCAGGAAGAAGCGCTGCTCGGGGGTGTAGCCATTGATGCTCTGCCCTTCCTTGCCCGTCTTGTCTTCGGCAATCATGCGTTCGAGCGCCGCTAGAGCAATGCGCGCACCGCCATTATCGGCAGTGTTCTCGCCGAGCGTGAGACGTCCGTTCAGCTTCAGGTTATCGACTGCGACGAAGTTTGAATATTCATCGGCCACGCAACTCACACGCTTTTCGAATTCTTTGCCATCCTGCTCGGTCCACCAGTCGCGGAGATTGCCCTGCGGATCGAACTTACGGCCCTGATCGTCGAAGCCGTGCGTCAGTTCGTGGCCAATCACCAGGCCGATGCCGCCGAAATTAACGGCGTCATCCATGGTCTTATCGAAAAACGGAGGTTGCAGAATGCCCGCTGGAAACACAATCTCGTTCTCCGAGCCGCTGTAATAGGCATTAACCTCGGGCGGAGTCATGCCCCACTCCTTGCGATCGAGCGGCTTGTCGATCTTGGCAATCTGGCGCTTGGATTCGAATTCATTGGCGCGCTGCACATTTCCCAGCAGGTCGTTGGCCTTGATCGTCACTGAACTGTAATCGCGATATTGGTCGGGATATCCAATCTTGTTGCGGATCGCCTGCAACTTCACTTTGGCCTGCTTCTTGGTGTCGTCGCTCATCCACGAAAGGCTTTGAATGTCCTCGTCGAGCGACTCCTCGAGCGCGGCCACCATCTTCAGCATGCGCTGCTTGCCCTCGGCGCCGAAGGTAGCCTCGACGTAGCGTTGTCCTAAAGCCTCGCCTAACGAATTGTCCACCAGGCCAACGCAGCGCTTCCAGCGATCCTGATTCTGCTTCTGCCCGGTCAGGGCCTGGCGCATCTTGAAATTCGCTTCGACGAACGGCTGCGAGAGCCACGGAGCAGATCCGCGCAGCACGTGCCACGTCACATAAGTCTTCAGCGATTCAAGAGGCAGCGCGGCGATCACTCCATTCACTTGCCGGAAGAAATCGGGATTGGTGACGTTCATTGCGGTGAAGTTGGGCGCGCCCACGGACATGAAATAACGATTCAGGTAAAAATCCGGGGCCATCGCAACCGCTTCGTCTCGAGTCATCTTGTGGTCGCGATTCTTGGGATCGCGGCGCTTGGTGCGGTCCATGGAGTTCGCCGCCAGCAAGGTCTCTACCATCACAACCGTTTGCGCTGAACTAGCCGCCTGTTGCGGCGTCTGGCCCGCCAGCGTGAACAATTGTGTAATGTACCCGGCCAGGTGCTTCCGCATCTCGACCTTGTCGGCATCGTCTTTGATGTAATAATCGCGGTCCGGCAGCGAGAGTCCCCCTTGGTCGATGTAGGCGATTACCTGGTCGGCGTTGTGCAAGTCGGAATTCGAATAAAAATTGAACAGCGGGTTCGGTCCGATCAAGTGAATATGGGCAATCTCTTCGATCAGCGCGCTCTTGTCCTTAACCGCCGCAATGCGATCCAGTTCCGGCTTGAGCGGAGCGACACCCTTCGCGTCGACAGCTTTTTCATCCATGCACGAGCCGTAGAGGTCGCCGATCTTTTGATCGATGGCATTGCGCGCCGGGCCGCCGCTCGCGGCTTTCTCAAGAATGGTTCGCTCGACCACGAGATTGCTTTCGTCCAGTTCAGAAAAACTCTGCCACGCCGGACGATCCGAAGGGATCTCAGAATTTTTGATCCAGTTGCCGCACGCGTATTGGTAGAAATCCACGCAGGGATCGACGCTCTTGTCGATGTTGTCGACGCTGAATCCAGCGGCAGGCTTCGTGGACGCCGAAGATTGCGAAAAAACAGCAGCGGTCACCAATAATAAGAAAGCCGGCAAGAAACGGAACAGGCGCATGAGAAACATCTCCTTCAGTGCAAATCTTTAGGCGGTGCGATTCTAAGCCCGCGAGGCGAGGATGATCAAACGAAGAAACACAAATATAACCGGAATCGCACTTCCAAATCACCTTCGACAAGTTCCGGGCTGGCTTACGTAGCCGCCCCTGTGTCGGTGTACAATTCCTCGCACTCGCAAAATTGATGACGTTTGATGGCGACAACTTCTACGTTGGAACTTCAATTATGAAACGATCCTTCTCGATGCAGGCCGCGGTCTCGATTATCTTTGCCACTGCATTCTGTGGCCTATCTTTTGCCCAGCAGACTGAATCTCCCAAGCCTGCGGCTACGAAAAAGCCAGCGGCCGCTGCGCCGGCCGAGAAGCCCGCCGAAAGTGCGAGGAAGCCAGAGATCGCTCCCGAGCCGAAGCCCGCGATCCATGAAATTTCGGCAGACAACAAGGACAAAGACAAAGAAGAACACTACGACATGACGGAGATGCCCGCGGTGGTAACGCACCACCAGATCACTATCGAAGGAAAGCTTCTGAAGTACACGGCAACGACAGGGCATTTGCCGATCAAGCGCGGGGATGGTCGCATCGAAGCGGAGATGTTCTACGTCGCATACACGCTCGACGGGCAGGATGCAGGCAGACGGCCGCTAACGTTCGCCTTTAACGGCGGCCCAGGCTCGGCGTCGATTTGGCTGCACATGGGCGCCTTGGGCCCGCGCCGAGTTGTCCTGCAACCGGACGGCTTCATGCCTCCCGCGCCCTACCGCATGGAAGACAATCCTTATACGCTGCTCGACAAGAGCGACCTGGTGCTGATTGACGCAATCGGCACGGGGTTCAGCCGCGCCGCCGACGCCGAGCTGTTCAAGAAATTCTGGGGAGTCAAGGGAGACATCGAAGCCTTCAGCGAATTCATTCGGCTCTACATCACGCGCAATGAGCGCTGGACGTCGCCGTTGTTTCTGTTCGGCGAAAGCTACGGCACCACGCGCTCGGCAGGCATCGCCGGATATCTCGCCGACCGAGGCATCTCATTCAACGGCATCACGCTGCTCTCGACTGTGCTGAACTTCGAGACGCTGGAAGACAATTTTACAAATGACCAACCATACATTTTTCTGATTCCGTCGTTCACCATGATTGCGGGTTATCACCACAAGCTCGCGCCCGATCTGGCACAGGACATGAACCGCGCCCGGCGGGAATCTGAACAGTGGGCCTCGACCGAGTACGGGCGCGCGCTTGACAAGGGAGACTCCCTCACCCCGCAGGAGCGCCAGAAAGTCATCGACCAAATGGCCCGCTACACCGGCCTGACCAAAGAAGTGATCGATGAAGCCAACCTGCGCGTCAACGTACAGAAGTTCACCCACTACTTGCTCATCGATCAGAAACTTCGCGTGGGCCGCCTGGACGCACGCTACACTGGGCCCGATCCGAATGGGTTACTCGACACGCCGTTTTACGATCCAACCGGCGCAGCCACCGGGCCTCCGTTCACCTCGGTGTTCAACAACTACCTGCGCACGGAATTGGGATACAAAGTCGACATGCCTTACAACGTTCGCGCCCCGCGTGGCCCCAACGATACCTGGGATTGGGGATCGGCGAGCCAGGGATTTCCGGATACGGCGTCGGCCCTGCGCCAGGCGATCGTGAAGAATCCTTACTTGAAAATATTGGTAATGGAAGGCTATTACGATCTGGCGACGCCGTATTATGCCGCCAATTACACCGTCGACCATCTCAACCTGCCGCAGAAGTATCGCGAGAACGTTTCCTTTGCGACGTATGACGCCGGACACATGGTGTATCTGCCGATGGATGGCTTGAAGAAGATGAAAGCGGATGAGGCGGGGTTCATCGTGAAAGCCGGAGCCCCTTAACCACAGGGGACACAGAGCTTCGGGTGCCTCAGTGTAACTCTGCGACCTCTGTGGTTGAGAATTGTTCGTTGGGCTATAAGAACTGTGATGGGACAGATGAATTTCACATCCTCGCTGTTCCTCGCTAGTTTCCTGCTGGCTTCGATGGCCATTGCAGCCGCGCAGGATTCCTGCGAAAAATTGTCTGAGACGAATATTCCGGGCGCGAAGATCATCTTCGCCAAGACAATCTCTGCCGGAACCTTCGCCGGACCGCCCACGCCTTCCAGTGGACGCGATCTGACCGCGCCTTACAGAAATGTTCCCGCATTCTGCCGAGTTGTGGCGGTGGCGAAACCGACAGCGGATTCCGAAATTCGAATCGAAGTCTGGATGCCATCTTCCGGTTGGAATGGCAAGTTGCAAGGCCTTGGCAATGGCGGTTTCGCCGGACTCATTGACTTCGAGCAACTCGGCGCCGTCGTCAGCAAGGGATACGCGGCAACCGGCACCGACACCGGCCACACGGGATCTCCCATCGACGCGTCGTGGGCGCTGGGCCATCCCGAAAAAGTCATTGACTTTGGCCATCGCGGAATTCACGAGATGACGCGCGTCGCCAAAGAAGCGATCCATGCGTTTTACGGAAAGGCGGCGCAGCGCTCGTACTTTGCAGGATGCTCCGATGGCGGGCGTGAAGCCCTGATGGAAGCACAGCGCTATCCCACAGACTATGACGGCATTTTGGCCGGTGCTCCGGCAAACTACTGGACCGCCCTGTTCTCGAACGGCGTATATGATACCCAAGCGCTCACCCTCGATTCCGCGAGTTTCATTCCGCCGGCGAAAATCCCAGCGATCTCGGCGGCGGTGCTCGCCGCCTGCGACGAGCTCGACGGAGTGCGCGACGGAATCCTGAACGATCCCCGGCAGTGCCACTTCGATCCGGCAACGATCCTGTGCAAGGCCGGTGAAGACACGGAGAAATGCCTGACCGCGCCGCAAGCCGCCGCGCTCAAGAAAATCTATGCGGGTTCGATCGATTCGCATGGCCACGTAGTTTATCCCGGTTTTCTTCCGGGCGGGGAAGAGGGACAAGGCGGATGGGGGCTTTGGATCACCGGTTCATCTCCGAATCAGAGTCTGATCGCTTTCTTCGGATCAGGTTATTTTTCCAACATGGTCTATGAGAAAACCGAGTGGGACTACAAAACGTTCACGCTCGACGCCGGACTGAAGGCAGCCCAAGAAAAAACCGCCGCCGCACTCGACGCCGTTGACGCCGATATGCGGCCTTTCAAGGCGCGGGGTGGAAAGCTGATTCTCTACCACGGCTGGGATGACCCGGCAATTTCGGCGCTCAACTCGATCAACTATTATCAAAGCGTGATCGCGAAAATGGGCCGGCCCGATGCAGATTCATTCATGCGTCTCTACATGGTCCCTGGCATGCAGCACTGCGACAGCGGCCCGGGCCCAGATTCTTTCGGTCAAGTGGGGCGGATGACATTCGAAGATTCGCAGCACAGCGTGGCCGCCAGTCTGGAACGGTGGGTGGAGAAGGACACGGCACCCGGGACGATCGTGGCGTCGAAATATTCGGCCGATGCCGAGCACAAGACCACGATGACTCGGCCGCTGTGTCCATATCCCCAAGCCGCGAAATACAAGGGTAGCGGTGATACGAATAATGCGGCGAACTTTGTCTGTGCACCGGCGAAGAAATAGAAGCGCGTCTGCCGGCGTTAACTGTCGGTTTCAATCGTCGATTTCAATGAACAATCAAGAATCAACAATCATCAATTTTCCTCATCGGCTGTATTGATTCTTCTTCTTATCCTCGTGCCGCTCGATGCCAAGTTGAATCAGGCGGTCGATCAGATCGGCATAGTCCAGGCCGGAAGCCGCCCACAGCTTGGGATACATGCTGATCGCGGTGAACCCCGGCATAGTGTTGATCTCGTTCAGGAAAATCTTCCTCGTCTTTGGGTCCATCAGAAAATCGACGCGAGCCAATCCCGAGCAATCCACCGCTTGAAATGCGGCCACGGCCAGCTCCTGAACGTTGTTCGTCTCCCCCTTGTTGAGCTTGGCGGGAATAATCAGCTGCGAACCTTCGTCGACGTATTTCGCGGCGTAGTCATAGAACTCTTTGCCGGGAACGATTTCGCCGGGCACCGACGCGACGGGATCATCGTTGCCCAGCACTGAGCATTCGATCTCGCGGGCTTTGTCTTTCTTGCCGCCCACGCCCTGCTCGATCACAATTTTGCGGTCGAACTTCGCGGCTTCTTCGATGGCGGGGCCGAGTTCCTTCCGATTGTGCGCCTTGCTGATGCCGACTGACGATCCCAGATTCGCCGGCTTTACAAATACGGGATAGACCAGCTTGCTATCGACCAACCTCTGCACTCTCTTCGGATCGTTTCGCCAGGCGCCGCGCAGGGTTGTGACGTGTTTCACGACGGGAAGTCCGGCGGCGATGAACAGCGACTTCATAATGTCTTTGTCCATGCCAGCAGCTGAACCGAGCACGCCCGCGCCCACGTAGGGAATGTCGGCGAGTTCGAGTAGACCCTGGATAGTGCCGTCCTCGCCGAAAGTGCCGTGCAGCACGGGGAAGATGACGTCGACATTGATGGCGCGGTCGCTGGCGCGGCGCATCAGTCCGGCGTCGGTTTGAAAAGGTACCAATCCGCGATGCACCGGCTCGGGCGGGACTACCACTGCTTCACCGCGCGCCAGCACTGCCGCAGGCGAAGTAATGTCAGGATCGCCGGCGCGCAGGTGGCGCGGCTCGAGGACGAGTTTGCCACTCAGCAGATTTTCGGCATGCTCGGCCGTCAGCCAGCGACCGTCTTTGGTGATGCCAATAGGGACGACTTCATACTTCTCTTTATCGATCGCGTTGAGAACCGACGCGGCCGAGAGCAGCGAAACCTCATGCTCACCACTGCGTCCGCCGAATAAGATGCCCACTCGAATTTTTTCCATGGAGTTATTTCTCGAGGACAAAATAACAAACATCGGAGTGCGGATAATCTCTTATGAGTTCGTTTGGCAGTCCAGTAGCGCCAGCTAGAATTTGCTTCTTGTCTGAAATCCAACGTAGTTTTTCCACGTGGGCGTTATGTTGGTAGACTAACAGCACATCGCCATGCCGCATTGCCTTCCACACTATTTCCAGGTCCTGAAGGCAGACATGCTTCGCGCTCGGCTTGGAGCCGACGATACCGGTATCCGGGTCAACCAAGACTAGGTACCTCTCATGCCGGGGGCGCGTCCCGAGGGCTTCAGCAACGCTTTGGAAGTACTCTTTCCTACATCCGTTGTCGAAGGGTTCGGAGATCATCTTAATCTCACCGCTGAGCCCTTCTATGCGCGAACAGCGAGACAGTTCCGCATCGAGATTCTTCCACTCCTGCGTGAAGAATCTCCAGACTCCGTCGTTGATATCTTGAGGCTTCTCGCGAGGCCGTTTGGGCCGCGGGCGCAACATTGCGACGTGGAGTATTTTTCTATCTGGGCCTGACTCCCTCAGAGCTATTGTCCATTTCCACAGGTCTCTTCGGTCGCCATAGAAATCATCTCGCATGCGAACTCTCTACAGAATCTTTTTCCCAAACGCCGACAGCGCCAACTCCACTGCCAGGTCGGCAGTCTTGTTGTGCTCATCGATCACGGGATTTACTTCGACGATCTCGAAGCTCAACATGCGGCCGTGGTCGGCGATGATTTCCATAGCAAGGTGCGCCTCGCGGTAGGTCGCGCCGCCGCGGACGGGAGTACCCACCCCCGGCGCGTCCTCGGGATCGACCCAGTCCATGTCCAGCGAAATGTGGTAGCCGGCGGTGCCGCGACCGGCCATGCGCAGAGCCTCTTCCATCACCGTGCGCATGCCGCGTTCGTCAATGTCGCGCATAGTAAAAACGCCGATCCCGGCGCGGCGGACGTTTTCTTTTTCTACGGCGTCGATGTCACGCACGCCGACCAGCACGCAATTTTCCGGTTTCACTTTCGGGGAAAAATCGAAAATGTTTCCGAGTTCCGAAGGCCACAGGCCCATCAGTGCAGCGAGGGGCATGCCATGGACGTTGCCGCTGGGAGAAGAGTCGGGCGTATTGATATCGGTGTGGGCGTCGATCCAGATCAGACCCACGTGCTGATTCTGCCGGCGATAAAATTCCGCGACACCGGAGACCGTGCCGGCAGCCATGGAATGATCTCCGCCGAGCGCGAGTGGAACTTTGCCGGCTTCGAGCGTCTTCATCACGAGTTCCGCATGTTTAGTGCAGGTCGCGGTGATTTCTTTCAAATACTTGGCGTGGGTGTCGCCCTCTTTTTTCTGTTCCGGAATCGCCACAGGCACGTTGCCGCCATCTTCGACTTCATGGCCGAGCGCTTCGAGGCGTGCTTCCAGTCCGGCGACTCGAACAGCCGACGGTCCCATATCGACGCCGCGCCGAGACTGGCCAAGATCGAGGGGAACGCCGATGACGCGAATTTTTCTGGCAGAGCTGTTGGTGCTGGCAGATGTCGTCATAGGTTCAAGCGATTGAGTAATTTTGCAATTTGGTAATTGGGAAATTGAGAACCGAAATGCGCAGTTGGTTTTCAATTACGCAATTACTCAATTTCCCAATTACTCAATTCCAGTTCCAGGAGATTCTTACGGATAAAGCCTGTACAGCATTCTCGGAAACGGAATGGTCTCGCGCACGTGCTCCAGCCCACAGATCCAGGCAACGGCCCGTTCAATGCCCATGCCGAAGCCGCCGTGCGGCACGCTGCCAAACTTACGCAGATCGAGATACCACTTGAAAGCTTCTTCCGGCAAATTGTGTTCGTGGATGCGTTGCAGCAGCAATTCGTATGACGCCATGCGCTGCGATCCGCCAATGATTTCTCCGTAGCCCTCGGGTGCGAGCACATCGACGCACAGGGCCAGGTCCGGTCGTTGAGGATCGGGCTCCATGTAAAACGCCTTCACCTTCGCAGGATAGCGATGCACCATGACCGGCTTATCGAACTGCGCCGACAAGTATGTTTCGTCGGGCGATCCGAGGTCGCCGCCCCACTCGAATTTCGACTCCAGCGCGCCTTTGGCGTGGCCTTCCTGCAAATTCTTTACTGCATCGTCGTAGCTGATGCGCGGAAAGGGGGCCTCGATTTTCTCGAGTTTCGCAAGATCGCGGCCAATGGTTTGCAAATCCATGCGACGCTTTTCTAGACAACGTTTCACAATGAAAGTGATGAGACCTTCCGCGAGTTCCATCACATCATCGAGTTGAGCGTAGGCCACTTCAGGCTCGACCATCCAAAACTCAGTGAGATGCCGCCGCGTCTTCGACTTCTCCGCGCGAAACGTGGGGCCGAACGAATATACCTTGCCGAGCGCCATCGCTGTGGCTTCGACATACAGTTGGCCCGACTGTGTGAGGAATGCCTCTTCGTCGAAATAATCGACGGGAAACAGAGTGCTCGTGCCCTCGCATGCCGCCGGAGTAATAATGGGAGGATCGGTCAATGTAAATCCGCGTTCATCGAAGAAGTCGCGCGCCGCTTTAATGATTTCGGCGCGCACGCGGAGAATCGCCGCCTGCCGCTGCGACCGCACCCACAGATGCCGATGCTCCATCAGGAAGTCGGTGCCATGTTCTTTGGGAGTGATCGGATACGGCGTGGACTCCGGCACGCGCTGCACCACCTGCACGTTCGCCACATCGAGTTCGTAGCCGCCGTGGGCGCGTTTGTCGGCGCGAACTTTCCCTTCGACGATCACGCTCGATTCCTGCGTCAGCGTCTTAATGGCGTCAAACACTTCCAGCGGGACGGCATTTTTCGGGACGACCCCTTGAATAATTCCCGAGCCGTCGCGAAACTGCGGGAACAACAACTTCCCGCTCTCGCGCAGATTGTAGAGCCAGCCGCGAATGGTAACCGACTCGCCCTCGTGTTTGCCGATTTCTGCGATGGTGGTGACAGGTGAAGAAGACATAGTTGAATGGACGATCGGGTAATTGTGTAATTTGGTAATTGAGTAATTGAAACCACTGGCGGAGCGCGCAGCTTGAGATTTTCAATTACTCAATTGCTCAATTTCTCAATTACGCAATCTTCTCGAGTTTCTCAAACGTTTCTTCCAGTTTCTCCAGCGGATTCACTTTCTCATCTTCTTCGAGCTCTAGCAGCAGGGGCGGAGTTAGAGGCGCGGAACGCAGGAGCTCCATGGCTTCTTTCCAGTCAATGGTTCCCTGCCCCGGCCACAGATGCGAGTCTCTATTCCTGTCGTTGTCGTGCACGTGCGTGGAGCAGATGTGACTTCGCAGAATCTCGAATCCCTGCCGCACCGAGTTCTCCATATGAGCATGACCGAAGTCGAAGCATACGCCGACATCGTCGAAGTGCGCGCTGCGGATCAATTCCACCAGGCGATCGGGCGTGGAAAGTTCGTTAGGAATATTCTCCAGCAGAATGCGGACGCCCAGCGGCTTCGCAAACGCCCGCAGGTGTTCGATGGAGGTCATCGCAGCTTCGAATTTCTTATCGCTGAAACTTTCATTCGGAGCGCCCAGGTGCTGCACCAGGAAGCGGAAGGGAATCTGTTCGGCGATTTCGAGAGCCCGTTTGATCTCGTCCATGGCGTCGATGCGGGCGGCCCGGTCGATCGCCGCGATATTCACCGGCGGAGCCCCGGCTCGTCCCCACTCATAGTCGGCGTACAGGGGTGAGTGGACGGAATTGAGCGGAATGCCGCTGCCGCGAAACCAGTCCGCGATTTCTTTAACGTGCGCCTTGCGATTGGCGTAGTCGAGGTGCTGACGCGCCGCAAAAATCTCGACCGCCTGCACACCGCTGCGCGCGAGCCCATCCAGAATGCCGGGATGCAGACGCTCCTTCACGAAAAGATAGGTTGAAACTGCTCTCACCATGCAGGTCCCTTAGCAATTGTTGATTTTTGATTGTTGATTGAAAAATCCAACACCCCGCTGCCCTTGATTTTCAATCAACAATCAAAAATCAACAATCAGAAATCGTTTCAGTATCCTAACGCCTTGCCGCTGCCCCGGCCGTCGGTGGCCCCAAGGCGCTCGCCGGTTTTGCCATCCACGGCAATGCACTCCGCGTCGCTCCAATAGGGCTGCACATGTTCTCCATAGTGCAGGCCGACCTCAATCTTGTATCCCATAAGGCGCAGCAGGCTGACGGTATCTGGCGAAAACCATTGTTCCACATTGACCACGTCGGGCATCCATTGGTTGTGAAAGCGCGGCGCGTTCACCGCTTCCTGAATGTTCATGCCGTAGTCGATCACGCCCATTAGAACATTAGCCACGGTAGTGATGATCTTGGAGCTGCCCGGCGAACCCAGCACCATCATGATCTTGCCGTCGCGCACTACAATCGTCGGAGTCATCGACGACAGCGGACGCTTCCCTGGCCCAATGGCGTTGTTTTCGCTCTGCAACAAGCCATCGGCATTGGGGACTCCAGGTTTCGAGGAGAAATCGTCCATCTCATCATTCAGCAGAAAGCCCAGCCCGTCCGCCGTGACCCGCGATCCAAACCAGTCGTTGATGGTAGTGGTCACGGCGACCGCATTCCCGTCCGCATCCATCACCGAGTAGTGCGTCGTGTGATTGGACTCGTGCGGCGGCATTGCCGGAGGATGCGCAGCCGCATATTGTTCCAACTCGCTGAACACAGCCGGCCGCTTCAAGTCTTGGCTGGGCGTGGCGTGTGCGGGATCAATCGTCTGCTGCCAGGCGGCTCCGTATCTCTTGTCAATGAGCTGCGCCACCGGAATCTTGGCAAAGTCCGGATCGCCCATGAATTCGGCGCGATCGAAAAATGCACGCCGGAAGGCTTCGATAGTGTAGTGGATGGACTCAGCCGAGCGGTCGCCCATCTTGCCCAGATCGAAGCCTTCGAGAATATTGAGAGATTCCAGCAGCACGGTTCCACCGGAAGACGGAGGCGGCGCACTGATGACTTCATATCCCCGATAAGTTCCCCGCACCGGTTCGCGCTCTTTAACTTCGTAGTGCGCCAGATCGTCGGCGGTAATCAGGGCGCCCCCTTTCTTCATCGCCGCAGCCAGTTCTTGTGCCAGAGCACCGTGATAAAAATCTTCCGGTTTCGCGGCAATGCGTTCGAGCGTCCGTGCCAGATCGGGCTGGCGGAAAGTTTCTCCCGGCTTGTAGTAGTCGCCGTTGCGCTGGAACACGCGATGCGATTCCAGGAACTCGGCCAGGTGACTGTCATGAAAATCGGCGGCTTCACCCCAAGTCAGGACATATCCGTCGCGGGCCAACCGAATCGCCGGAGCCATTACTCGACGAAGCGTCAGCCTGCCGTATTTCTGCTCGGCGTACACCATGCCCGCCACCGATCCCGGCACGCCAATCGCCTTGTAGCCATACTCGCTCGCGCCCGCGATGACGTTGCCCTGCGCGTCGAGATACATATCGCGGGTCGCGGCCGCGGGAGCCTTCTCGCGGTAGTCGACGAAGTGTGTAGTGCCATCGGCCATGCGAATCAGCATGAAGCCGCCGCCCCCGATATTGCCTGCCGGAGGATGCACCACGGCCAGCGCGAAACCGGTGGCGACGGCGGCGTCAATGGCGTTGCCGCCAGCCTGCATGATTTCCACGCCGGACTGAGACGCCAGATCGCGCACACTCACCACCATCCCGTGCGCAGTGTGCTCGGGCGCTGTGGAAGCGTTGGCCGAGCAGGTAGTGGCCAGCGCCACGAGCAGCAAAATCAATAATTTGTGCCAAGATCGCATTCCGATTCGAAAGGCCCGCCCACGAAGAACGAACTCTGAGGCTAGCCGACGGCAGTGAGCAGAGTCAAATCGCTACCGTACATGCTTCCCACTATGTAGTGCGCGCTCCTGCGACTGCAATCAGGGTTCGGACAATTCCCCAAAGCTGAAAGCTGACGGCTGAAAACCGATAGCTGCTTTTTCTCACACCTGCTGCCGCGCCTCGCCCAGTGACACATTCACATCTATCTTTTTCTTGTTGCGATAGATGGTCATCTTCACCGTATCGCCAGCGCGGCGGTTGTTCATCATCTGGGCCAGATCGTCTTCGTCCTGCACTTTTTGGTCGTCGATGGCTACGATCAAATCGCCGCCCAGCATGATCGGAGTGTTCCCCAGGTAAGCGCGCTCGGTACCGGCACGCAGACCCGCCAGATCCGCCGATCCGCCCGGAGTAACCTGGATGATCAGCAGTCCGTAATCGACCGGCAACCCCATTTCGTCGGCCAGTTCCGGGCTGATGGCAATCGTCCGCACGCCCAGTGCCGGACGCCGCACGCGACCCAGTGTCATGAGATCGTTTAATACCGCCTTCGCGGTATTGATGGGAATGGCGAATCCAATGCCGGCACTCTGATTCGCATTCGACAGAATCATGGTGTTGATGCCAATCACTTCGCCGTGCCAGTTCATCATCGGCCCGCCGGAATTTCCCGGATTGATGGCCGCATCGGTTTGAATGGCTTCGTCAATCCATGCGCCGTTCGGCTCGCGCACCGGACGAATCGAACTCACGATTCCGCGGGTCATCGTCCCCGCCAACCCAAACGGATTGCCGATCGCGTAAACTTTCTGTCCAACCTGCAAATTGCGTGAATCGCCCAGCACCGCCGGAACCAGTTCGGGCGCCTTGATCTGGATCACCGCCAGGTCGTGCGGCGGATCGGTGCCCACCACTGTCGCCTTATATTTCTTGCGGTTGTGCAGCGTGACCTCCACCTGGCGCGCGTCGGCAATCACATGATAGTTCGTCAGAATATGGCCTTCTTTGTCGATCACGAATCCCGAGCCCTGCCCTTCCTGCGGCACCATGCCATAGAAAAAGTCGAACGCCATAGCCCGCGAGGTGACGTTCACCACCGACGGAATATTCTTCTTGTAAACGGAAATATTGTTCTGCTCTTCGCCATCGAGCGATTCCCCTGGTGCGGCCTCAGTGATCTCCACCTGGTCGGGATGGCTCAGCCAACTGGAGGGATGCAATCCGCCCGCCTTTGAGTTGGAACGCCAGGTCGTGAAGTAGAAGAATCCGCCGGCAATGGCCAGCGCGAGGATGAGAGGCCGTATGAGTTTCATAAATTCAAAGCCGTCCAATTCAAGACTATCCGATTCCAGCCTTGAAGATCAGTACGATGTCGGGAAGCGAAAAGGTCCCTGAATGTCATTTTAGAGCAATGGCAGGCGACGGGTCTGGATCCCAGGTGTTAGGTTTTCGGGCGTTACTAAGTAGGCCAGAGAGCGAAGCCCAAGACCTAAGAGCTAAGACCCACCGCCTCCGCCCGCAGCCGCTTCCAGACTTGGACCACTTGCTCGCGGGTCCTATCCAGCGAGCCTGAGTTGTTGATCACGTAGTCGGCGGCTTTGATCTTTTCTTCATCCGGCAGTTGCGCGGCCATGCGCCGAACAACTTCCTTCCTCCCCTCCTCCAGGTCGATTTTCTGGCGGGCGGCGAAGCGGGGGACGCGCTGCTCGGCGCCGCAAGTCACAACGATCAGGCGGTCGAAACGGTCGCCGGCGCCCGCTTCCAGAATCAAGGCTGCTTCAACCATCGCGACTCCCTGCGGATCCTGCCGGCCTATCTCATCCATCCACTCATCCTGACTGCGGAGCACCGCAGGGTGCACGATGCGGTTGAGTTCTTCGATGCGCGACGCGCGCTTGCCTTCAGCATCGCCGGCGGAACCGAAAGCAACTTCAGCCAGCTTGGCGCGATTCACGCTCAAGTCAGGATTCAGAATCTCGCCGCCGAAATGGCGCACCACTTCGTTGTAGACCGCTTCCCCCGGCCGCATAAGCGCGTGCGCAATCCGGTCCGCCTGCACCAGATGCGCGCCCAGCGCAACGAACATCTCTCCCACCACCGACTTGCCGGCGGCGATGCCTCCGGTAAGGCCAACTTTCAGCATTGGAAGTGGTCAGTGGCTCGTGGCCAGCGGTCTGGGATGATTGCGTTGCACATATTGCGAAGCAAATCTCGAACGGCACAGTCAAATCGTCTCAGATTCCGATGGACATTTCTCACGCGCACAGCCCAGGTGCTGACAACTAGCCACTGACAACTAGCCACTAACCACTGCCCACTGCCCACTGGTTCTCCGCATTTTCGCCGCCTTGACCGTGTTGAACATCAGCATCGCGATCGTGAGCGGCCCCACGCCGCCAGGAACCGGCGTCAGCGCGCCGGCAACTTCAGCGACTTCAGGATGCACGTCACCCATTAAGGTCGAACCCTTCTTGAGAAAATTTTCTTCCCGCTTGAGGTTGCCGGCGAAAAAGCGCTGGAACTCCGCCACATCAGTGAGAGTATTCATGCCCACATCGATCACAGTCGCGCCCGGCTTGACGAAGTCGCGCGTAATCATCCCCGCGCGTCCAATCGCCGCGACAAGAATGTCGGCGCGCCGGCAGACTCCCGGCAGATCGTGCGTCTTCGAGTGGCACACCGTCACCGTGGCATTCGCATTCAGCAGCAGCATGGCCGCGGGCTTGCCCACGATGTCGCTGCGTCCAACCACCACCGCCTCACGCCCCGCGATCGGAATGTTGCTGCGCGTCAGAATCTCCATGACACCGGCGGGAGTGCAGGGCACCAGTCCAGGACGCTGCGTGGAAAGAAAGCCGACGTTCACCGGATGGAATCCATCGACGTCTTTGGCCGGATCGACGGCCATCAGCACTCTTTTCGCATCGACCTGGGTCGGCAGAGGCAACTGAACCAGAATTCCGTCAATATCGTCGCGGCGGTTAAGTTCTTCGATCACCGCCAGCAACTCCGCAGTGGTCGCGGATTCGGACGGCATCAACTTCTCGCTGTACAGCCCAACTTCTTCACACGCCTTCACCTTGCCCCGCACGTAAATCTCCGACGCCGGATTGTGTCCTACGAGCACGACCGCCAACCCGGGACGCGGCCCCGCGGCAGACATTGTCTTGATCTCCGCGGCAACTTCGCTGCGAATCTCTTGCGCGATTTTCGTTCCGTCGAGAATGGTGGCTGGCATGGGTTCGGCTTCCGGCGCCCGGCTCTAAAATCTTACACTGCCCGGGCGCATGAGGACGGAACCATTCACCACCCAGGCACGCAGACACAGAGGAAAACAAAGGATGTAGGTAAAATCCGGCAACCGCGTTGAATCAGTGCTTCTGCTCTCTGTATCTCCGTGCCCTCCGTGGTGACGAGCGCGATCAATCCATGTCGTACAATGCTCACGTCATGATTGCCAAAGATCTGCTGGAAATCCTGGTTTGTCCGGCCTGCAAGCAGGCGCTTGAGTATCGCGAGAAACCCGAAAGCTTGAAATGCACTCAGTGCCGCCGGGTCTACCCGATCAAAGATGACATCCCCATCATGCTGGTTGATGAGGCTACCGTCGAACCTTAACCGCGCCGGAACCGCGCCGGCAACGGGCAGATTTTCGCTGTCAGGCAGGACCGCGCGGTGCCGCCACCCGATTCTAGCTTTCCCCAGAATGTCAGATCCTTTAACACAACATTCACATTCGCGTAATAGGATCTTCGGATGCCACAGGACCCCTTGTCGATCGAGGATGTCAGCGGAATGCCCGAAGGCCAGCGACTTCTGCGCCTGAGCGGACCCGTCCTCCTCTCCAATTTCTTTGAGTTCCAGGCCCTGGTACGCGCCAGTTCCGCGCCCACGCTCATACTCGATCTTACGCAGGTGCCCTACATTGATTCTGCGGGAATCGGTGCTTTAGTCGGAGCCTATGTGACTCACCAAAAGCACGGCCGGCGATTGGCGCTGGTGGGCGTGACCAAACGTGTGCGAGACACCATGCAAGTGACCCACGTTGAGCAGTTCTTCCCGTTTTACGACACCGTCGAAGCCGCCCAGGCCGAGACAGCCAAGGCGTAACCGCGGGTCGCTGACTGCACGAATTCAACCGGCACCACCACCGCGCCCGATCACCCAGCTCGTTCCTTGTTTCGGAATCGTGTTCCAGAACTGTTCGAGACTGACACATTGTGTCAGTTTTGAGATTACTAGCGCGGTACCAAGGAAACATCCCAGAGCCGCTTTCCCTTCTTGGCGTCACCTGCAACTTTCGAAATCCACAGGGGTTAATGAATCCAACGGGACTAGAGGACCGTAATAGGAAAAGTAGAGGATTTTCGGCAGCAGAATTGCATGCAACTATCACAGCTGCCGATGAGTCTAATACGGCAAAGGTAGTTTAGGTCGGAGTCGGAGGTGATGACGGCCATGTTGAGCGATAAAACGAGTGACCGAATGAATTCGCAGAAACAAATGAATGATAAAGACAGATTCACCATGACAGAGCTGGCTGCGCTTCGCAGCGATCTGCTTCAGGGCGGCATGATCGATTCCTACGAAGCCGCCGAGCTGCTCCAGGTGTTTCTGATGGGCCGTGGCTATGGGGTTTCGCCCAAAGCGGCGTTGGACGCGGCAGGCCGCGTCGAAATGGCAGGGTGTGCCCTGCCCGTGTTGCAGCATGAGTTGGAAAACCTGGCAATGGTGATGTAAGCGTTCGATGCGCGGCGGGCCGGTGACCCCGCGCGTAGGTTTTCGGTTTTAGCTGGAATCTGCTTTACCGACATTCTGGGTCGCTTATCGAAGCATGATCGCCGATCCAGTTCCACAATAGGAAACAGCCGGGCCAACCAGCCCGGCTTTGTGGTCTTTTGGCGGTCCGCCGTGGCAACTCTCCTCCCATATTGCCGCTGTGCGGGGTAAAGTGGTTGCGAGAGATAATTCATTTCTCGAATCTTTATTCCTGCTCAATCGCAAATCGGCCTGCTCCCGCCGATCCTGACAGCGGGAGCAGGCCCTTGCTCACAACCTAGTTCACCGTAAAGCTGGTGCTGCTAATGGCCTGCCCGCCCTTGGTAATAACCTCGATCTTTCCTGTCGTCGCCGATGCCGGCACCGTCGCCGTCACCTGCGTGTCGGAATTCACGGTGAAGCTCGCCGCTTTCCCGTTGAAAGTCACTTTGGTCGTCTGCATCAGACCTGTCCCGGTAATCGTCACTGGCGTTCCGGCAGGCCCGTTTGTCGGACTGAAGCTTAGGATCGTCGGCGTCACGCGAAAGGACATGGAACTGGTCAGCTTGGTCGATCCGGTCGTGACTGTTACCGTTCCGGTCAGCGCTCCGGCAGGCACCGTCACCGTCAGATATTTGCTGGTAGCCGTGACAGCAGTCGCCCGCGTCCCGGCAAAACTCACCGTTGTAGCCGAAGTAAAGCCCTGACCCAGAATGCCGATCTTTGCGCCTTCTTTGCCGGAGGTTGTCTCCAGCGCCGCAAACGGCGCCAAGCCAACGTTCAGAGAGAAAACGGTGCCGCAGCCCGTATCGTTTCCGCAGCTGTAATCGCCGCCGGAGTAGGTGCTTCCATAGAAGACGCCGCTCGTATTCTGCTTGAGCGGGGAACTCGGACCGTACCCATCGGTGCAATTTCCGCCACTTTGACAGAAGGTATACAGCGTAGTGAATGCGCCGGCGGTCGAAATCTTGTACAGGGTTCCACTGTAACCGGAATTTCCCGATCCCGTAACGCCGTAAAGATTGCCGTCCGAACCAATGGTCAGCACCGATCCTGGACCCTCGCCATCGCCAGTGCCCGGATTAATGTTGTGCAGCACCGTATAGGTTCCGGTCGACGTGATCTTATAAATCACGCCATAGCCGTCTGCGCCGCCCGCTTGGGCCACTCCGTAGAAGTTGCCGTCGCTGGCCTGCACCAGCGAAAAGTAGCTTTTGGCTCCGTCGGTGCTGTCAAAGTTGTGCAGTACGGTCACCACGCCGGCCGGAGTCATCTTAAAGATGGTTCCGTCACCATTGGCGCCCCCATACACGGTCGTTCCATAAAAATTGCCGTCCGTTCCTTGCACCAGCCCCGCCTGAATGGTATAGCCCTCGGTCGTGGCGTCGAATTTATGGAGCAATTTGAATGCGCCGGTAGACGTGATCGAATAGGCCGTTCCCTCGTTGTCGCCGCCGTCGGCACTGGCAGTGCCGTAGAAAACGCCATTCGCCGCCTGGATGGGAGCGTTTTGCGGATCGCTGCCGTCGCCTTGGCCGGTGAAGTTATAGAGAACGGTCGCTACCCCCGCAGGGGTGACTTTGATGATCTGACCGCAACCGGAAAAGCCGCATCCTCCACCCGGCCCGCCATCCTGGTTCGTGACGTAGTAGTTGCCATCCGATCCTAGTGTCGCCCCGCTCATGACGAAGTAACCAATGTCGTTTACGATCGCCGTCGCTCCCGTGGGTGAAATCTTAAACAGCGTCCCGTAAAAGCTGCCCCCATTCACCGAAGTGAAGTACATGTTTCCATCGCGTCCCTGAGCCACAGCTTCGCTCAACGGGTTGATCACATTATTGGAGCTGTTTCCCTCAAAAATAGTTTTGAGGGTTTGCGACTGGGCTGGAGCGGCCAGGATCACGACAGATGCAAGCGCCGCACAGAACATCGATGCGACAACGAGGCGGCTAAAGTAGCTTCGAGACATCAGAAAACCTCCCTAAACTGTTTGATTTCAAATATTTTGAATTGACCGGCAGTGGCCCGTATTTCCGATGCAATTGCACTTCGGTGGGGAACGAACGTCGCGCCAATCGAGCTATACTATGGCGACCTTGCCCACCCCCAGCAAGAGACAAGTCAGGCCAGTTCAGGCCATGACAGGTCATTTCCCTTTATGGCATCCAATCGTGAAGCGCTCGCAGGAAAGCGTCTGGACTCGTGGAAGGAAATCGCTGCCTTCCTCGGACGCGCCGAGCGCACCGTCAAGCGCTGGGAGACCGAACGCGGACTCCCCGTACACCGCGTACCGGGAGTAGGGCGGAGTGCCGTCTTCGCTTACAGCGACGAGTTAGCCGATTGGCTGAAAGGACGCAGCCAGGAACTGGAAGCCGATGAATCGATTTCCAGCGAAACCGTTTCTGGCGAAATCGGTTCCGGCGAAATCGGTTCCAGCGGAATTAACGAACCAGCCAGTCGAAACACCGTACCCGAAGCCATTCAGATCGCGCCCATCAGACCTGCGAAGCCGACTCTGGGCCCTACCAGGCTTGCTGCGTGGCTGGTGCCCTTGGCGCTCTCTGCCGGACTGGTGTTCTTCTTTACTGTTGGCCATCGCGACTCCCACTTTAAGGCCATGGCCAGCCGCCATACCCCCAACGCGGAATCCCAGGAACTCTACCTCAAAGGACGCTATTACTGGGATCGCCGTACGCCCGAGGACTTGAACCAAGCCGTCGACTATTTCACCCAGGCCATCGTAAAAGATCCCAGCGATGCCCAGGCCTATGTCGGCCTCGCCGACTGCTACAACCTTCTCCGCGAATTTGGAGCCATGCCGCCCAGCGAAGCTTACCCCCGCGCGCTGGCCGCGGCCCAGCGCGCCGTCGAACTCGACGATTCCTCCGCCGAGGCTCACATCTCCCTGGCCTTCCCTACCTTCTGGTGGTCCTGGCAAGGCGCAACTGCGGAGCGCGAGTTCAAGCGCGCCCTCGAACTCAATCCCAACCTGGTGCGCGCCCATCATTGGTACGCAACCTATTTGATGGCCGTAGAGCGCTATCCGGAATCCCTCGATCAAATCGAGCAAGCGCAACGGCTGGACCCATCCTCCGGAGCAATTCTCGCCGACAAGGGACTTGTGCTGTGGCATGCCGGACACCGTGCCGAGGGGTTAGCTCTGCTCAAACAACTCGAGACCACTCAGCCCTCGCTGTCATCCACGCACACTTATCTGGGCGATATTTTCTGGCGCCAGACCGACTACGCGAAGGCGCTCGCAGAGTACCGGCGCGCCGCCGAGTTGCGACACGATGCCGCCAGTTTAGCCCTCGCCGATGCCCGCGAAAAAGGATTTGCCCTCAACGGCCTCCATGGCTTGTATGAAGCCGTCTTGCCCTTGCAGAAAGATCTGGTCGACCGCGGCGCTGGCTCCGCCTATGCGCTAGCCACCACCTACGCAGCACTCGGCAGAAAACAGGAAGCGCTCGCCAGTTTACAGATTTCCTTCGACCGGCGCGAGGCAGACATGCTTACCGGCGCCCCGATTACCCTCAGCGACGACCCGCAATACCAGAAGTTGAGAGGTCAGGTCAGCGAGAGCCTGAACAAGTAAGCCGTGGGAGTGGAGAATGACACAATTCTCGTGTCTCTTCGTCATCGTATCTCCTTGTCATTCCGAACCGGCGTTCTTCGCCGGTGAGGAATCCGCTTTCTTTTCCACCGGCATAATCTCCTCGGCAGGATCGCCCCCCACGCCCCAGTGCGCATCGCCTTCCCTGATCTGCACGTACATAACTCTCTACGATTCTGAGGCTTCAAGCGTCAGCAATATAAAATTGTAGGTACATTCCCGTGAGAAAAGTGTTCCCGCAGGAACACTTTTTCCACAGGCTGTGACTTTCGCCCAACTTACTCGTAGCGGAGGCTTTCCACTGGATCGAGTTGGGAGGCGCGGGTGGCGGGCACCGTTCCGAAAATAATCCCCACAATCGACGACACCACGATGGCAATAATCGCCGACAGGCCCGAAATAGGAAGGTGGTAATCGGTGAACACACGCACCGAGACTGGAATGGCAAGGCCGGCGAGCGTGCCAACGAAACCTCCGGCCAGCGAGATCAGAATGGCCTCTGCCAGAAACTGAAAGCGGATCGCGCGATTGGTGGCGCCGATGGCCTTGCGAATTCCAATTTCGCGGATGCGCGACGTCACCGTCGCCAGCATAATGTTCATGATGCCGATGCCGCTGACCAGCAGCGTGACGAATGCTACCAGCATAAGAACGAGCGTCAGAATGTCGGCAATGCGTCCCGCGACCGTAAGAAGCTGGGTCAGGTTCTGCACGCTGTAAACCGATTCCGCACGATGGCGCGATTGCAGCACACGTTTGATCGCCGCCGTTGCAGGCAGCACGTCCTGCGGCGTGGCCACTGAAAAAAATGTCTCATTGACCGCCGCCGTCGGCGTGAAGAATCGGCTGACCGTGTAGGGGATCAGCATGGTATCTTCCTGAATTTCCGACTCGCCGAAAGTATCCACGCTTTCCTTGAACACTCCCACGATGGTGAAGGGCAGACCGCCGCTGAGCTTGATCACCTGGCCGATCGCCGCAGGCGTGCTGCCGAACAGAGTCTGCGCCAGCTTCTCGGTAATCACTCCGACTTTGTTACGGCCGCTGGAATCCACGCTATCGAAGAAGCGGCCCGCGAGAACTTTCAGGTTGCGCACGCGGAGATACTCGGGGGCGACGCCGAGCACGAGAATGTCGCGCTGCTTGCCTCCGCCTACACTGATGCGATCCCCCAACGCCACCGTCGGAGAAGCGGCCACCACGCTCGAGACCTGCTCGCGAACGGCCTGCACATCCTCGATCGTCATAGGATCAGGCATCGACTCGATGCGCTGCGCTCCGCCCTGATAATCGGCATAAATCATGTTGGTGCCGATCGACTGCAACTGGCGCAGGATGTATTGCTTTCCCGTGAGTCCGATCGTCGCCACCAGAATGACCGAAGCGGTACCCACCGCCATCGCCAGGGACGTGAGCGTGAATTGCAGCTTGTTGCTACAGAAAGCGTCGTAGGCGAAGTGCAGGATTTCGTGAACGCCGATAGCAAAGTGACGCCGGGTTGTGACGGGGAGAGCGATGGCTGGCGGCATTGTTTTTAGATGATGTTGATTCGATAACGCTGATTAGATGTTAAACCCCGCGCCCAAGGCTCACAATGCGGTCGAGAACCACGGATTCTTTTCTAAATTGTCTTTCTTGAACCTTCGCGTCGTTTGCGGCATTTCCTTGGCGTCCTTTGCGATTCAGAGGGGGTGGATTCTCACTCTAGCCAAAAAGCAAAAAACCTTGAAACGCAAAGGACGCGAAGCTGGGCAAGCCCACCCGCGGCGGCTTACTTCACCGCCTCGGGTCTGCCGCCGGCAATGGTTGCTGCCGCCAGCACGACGATCAGCGGATCGACCGGACGGAAATAATATGTCTCGGGATGAGAGAAGTAATAGACCAGCGGAAAGAAAAACAGGACGATGGCAAAGCGAACGCCCAGCGCGCGATCGCGCTTAAAAACGCGGCGCAGGCCGAAAAGGCCCAGAATGGTCATCGTCGTTTCCACAAAAATATTCGGCGGATCGAGTGGTTCATCTTTCAGATAATCGCGGCTGAAGCTCCAGTAGCCGGTCCACATGTAGACGATGCGGCGTGCGGTCATCCAGGCATACCAGCCGGGATGGGCGCGGATGTAATCCATCGCTTGCTGACGCTTGTGCTCCATGTAGTTGATCTCGCCTGACTGCACGTACTCTTTGAGCTCGGCATCATTGTGATTCGGGTGAAGAGCGCTGTTGACCCAGCGCGTGGAGTATCCGTTGTTGCCGATATAGAGTTCGAGTCCGAAGCCGCTGCGCACTGGGATGAAGTGGTGGAAGACTTCGTAGTTGCGCCCGAACCAGGGCGCAAGCACGGCGAGCGCAGCCAGAGCTGCTGCGGCCATGGGAGCCTTCCATGATCGATGATGGAGATAGCGCCGGTAGAGCGTCCACAGCCCGAGCAGAGGCACGACCGACAAAACAACCGGTTCGGTGAGCGCTGCGAATCCGCCGACTACGCCGAACCACAGCCAGTCGCGCGGGCGCGCGGAGTTCTCCAGTCGCATCGCCATCAGGAACAAAACCGCAAGGAACAGTGTGACCAGGCACGTTGACCACGCCCAGTCGGCTCCGTAGTAAACGCCATAGGGAGAAAAGGCCCATCCCCAGCCTGCCCACTTTGCGACGCGGTCGCCGAAGCCCTGCCTCGCGATCAAAAAAACGGGAATGCAGGTGAGGGCGGAGAACAGGCTGTTGAGGGCCAGCGCTGTCATGATCGAGGTGGGCGTGTAGATCCCAAACAGCCGAAAAATTCCCGCCAGCACATATGCGTAGACAGGAGACAGCACCGCCGTCGGCCCCGTCTGCGCAAACACATTGCCGAAGCCGTGACCACTAACGATGGACCGCGCCACGCGGCCAAAGGCCCAGGCTCCATTGGGATCAAGCCATTCGCGATAAAGAAATAGCATGACGGCAAGGCGAACCACCAGCGCGGCGGCCACCATTGGCCAGTAGGCTGCTAGTGCGCCTTTATTGTTTTGTGGTTTATCGAGCATGTTCAATTGCCCACGCGCATCGTTCCTGTCTGCGACTCTCACATCAGTCTGCCCAGCAAACTGAAACCCGGTCATTCTGATAGGGACACGTCAAACCCGGTACCGGCGGATTGGTTAGGACGACCCAGTTGACTCCGAACTGCGCATGCAGTCGCTCGAAGTCTGGCTTTTGAAAGTTGCGCCATCCGGCTTGCGCGTTTAATTCGCGAAGCCAGCGCGGGCCAAGACGAGGTACGCGAACGACCATGCCGGGATCTTTCACCGCATCGGCCAGGACGCTGCGCTCGGCCAGCGCGCGAAAGCCGTGGTAGTCTTCGCCGGGCATTTCCATGTAGTGCGGATCGAGCGCGAACTGGCTGTCGACGGGCGTGTTGCGGCTGATCCAGCGGAAGGCCTCGACCCAATCGTTCCCAGATGCTCTGCCGGATGCTCTGCCCGGCAATTCCAGATGAACCGTATCAGGGTACAGTTGCCGCTGCGCGTAAAACATTCCCGCGCCGAGGGGAATGAAGAGCAACAACCAGCGCAGGACACTTTGCTTCAGCAGGTAACGCGCCAGCAATCCTCCCGAGAGCAATACAAACAAGAGATAGACGAGATGCAGAAAGCGCATAGGCTCGAGCGAGCGCAAACGTTCCAGGCGCGGCGGCAGCATAAAGATAAGAGCGATGGCCAACTGAAAGATTCCGAAATAGACCATGCGCTCGGCCATCTTCGCCATAACCGTGTTCGTGGTGATCGTGTTCGCCGCGACATTGGAATTTCGGCTGAGCGCCAGCTTGCGAAACCACCACAGCAGCGCCAGTGGTCCGACAACCCCCAGCCATTCGTACCAGTGCCAGTGCGACAACCAATAAAACGATCGCATCGCCTCTGCCTGCCGCCATGAATCCGATGCTGGCTCGAATAACCACCCCAAGGGCATGAGTAGAAGCATGCCGACAGCTTGCGCACTGGGACGCTCCGACTTTTGCCGCGTAAATGTTTTCGGCGTCCACATCAGAAAGAAACAATAGGAAACGCCGAATGGCGTCATGTTGAGGTGCACCGGAAAAGCCAGCAGCAGAAGCACGCCAGCGAGCAGACGGCGACCCTCGAGCACGGCAACGATGGCGGCCAGAATCAGAGCCGTGGCCAAGGCGCGAGGATGCAGGTACTGGTCGGTCAGGTTCAGACCTGAGCCGGAGACTGGAAGAGTCAGCAGCGCGGCCACCATCGCGACCGCCGCCCACTGCTCATACTCGCGGTCGAAACATCGCTGGGCGATTCGCAGGCATCCCCACAGAACCAGAAAAGTTGCGGCGCACTGCCATAGAAAGAGCGCCCAGGGGAGCGGGATGTGAGTCCAGCGGATGGATAAAGCGATCAGCTTGTCAAACGCAGTGGCCTGAAATTGGACGCGGAAAAAATCGGCGTCGTGGGGAAACAGGGCCGGGTTGAGATTTTTCTTGATCGCGGCCAGGTAATAGGCGTCGTCCTCGAGGCCGGGATGGTATCCCTGGATCAGGATCGCAAGCGCAGTCAACCCGAGCAAACGCAGAAAATTCTTAAGGTTGGTATACATGTCGCGCTACGCGGGCCGCGCGGTCTCGGAGCGGGCAGTATAGTAAGTTTCGCCAGCCGCTTCGAGTCTGCGGCCTTTTTCGCTGAAGCGCGGGATATGAACCAGGCCGATGCGTTGCAGGGCAAACTGCAAGGTCGTGGCCAGCACGCCGAATCCGTACTGCACGCTGCGGCGGAAATTGATTGACGAGGCTTCTTCGAAATATTTCGTGGGGCAGGATACTTCTCCAATGCGGAAGCCGAAGTGCACGCACTGCGCCAGCATCTGGTTGTCGAAGACAAAGTCGTCGGAATTTTCGAGCAGCGGCAGTTGGGTGAGCACTTTGCGGCTGAAGGCGCGGTATCCGGTGTGATACTCGGAGAGCTTCACGCGCAGGAAAAGATTTTCGAAACCGGTGAGCAGGCGATTGGCGACGTATTTGTACAAGGGCATGCCGCCGAGCAGCGCGCGGCCCCCGATGATGCGCGATCCGAGGACAACATCATAAACATCGTAGGCGACCATGCTCGCCATGGCTGTGATGAGCAGCGGCGTGTACTGATAATCCGGATGCAGCATGATGACGACGTCGGCGCCAGCGGCCAGAGCTTCGCGGTAGCAGGTTTGCTGGTTGCGTCCGTAACCGTAGTTGCGGTCGTGCTGAAACACGAGCAGGCCTAGTTTGTGGGCGAGATCGACGGTCTCATCGTGGCTGTGGTCGTCAACCAGGATGCGGACGTCGACTAGGTCGGGGAGTTCTCCTACCGTGACCTCGAGGGTCTTCTCCGCGTTGTAGGCGGGCATGACGACGGCAATATGTTTCCCGTTAATCATGGGTGCGATGCAATTAGTTTACCCGAGATGGGGGGCTTTCGGTCGTCGAGTCGTCGGTCGTCGGTCGTCGGTGATGACGTCCTTTGCACTTCTTCGCGTGCTTTGCGGCACCTCTTCGTGCGCGTTTCAAGATTCTTGCTTGAAGCGCCCGTGAGAGCCAACAGCTTGACCGCAAAGAACGCTAAGAAATGCCGCAAAGCACGCGAAGACCGGCGGGACAGCGGAAGATTCGCTGTCCCGTTGTTTTCAGTATTTTGAATCTCTCATTGCGGCTCTCCGAGAGAACAGTTCGGGTTCACGTTCTGGATGTAGATGCCGTTGTTGCCGATTTTGTCATCTTCAAAGGCGAGCGCGGTGACACCATTGGGCGCGACAGCCGCGGCTAAGCGCGATTTATCGGACGGAGTCGATGAAACCGGAAACTGCGCGCAGACCGTGTTCCCACCGCCATCGAGCTTGATGCCCTGAATGGTGGCGGATCCGTAACTCGGCTGGTCGACCCAGAAGGTCAGCGCTCCGGTTCCGCTCTGCACTGTCGTGACGAAAATTTGCGAATCGTTGCCGAGGGGAATGATCGTGAGTCCATCGGCGCCCCACTGCGGCGCACCTGTCGAGTCAAGCTTCTGCCCCGAGACTCCGTTGTAAAACTGATTGGAATCTTCTTCCGTCCAAAAGACAAAGACTTCTTGCGTGGCGGCGCGATAGGCGGCAGAAGGAGAAACTCTGATGTTGATGCTGTTGGAGGAAACGGCCGCCCCGTTATGCGGGAACGCCTCGCTGCCATCGGCGAGAATGTGCTGGGCGAAGCATTGCAATGTGGGAGTGCTGGTATACCAAGCGAATACAGCGCCGCCATTGCCATCGTAGGTGAAGTAAGGGAAGTTGCCGAACTGGAGCGAGCCGACGTCGAAAATATCCACGTTGCCTGAGCCCCACAGGATGCTGCCGCTCGATGAAACTTTATTGGCGCGGAGTTGCTCATTGCTGCCAAAGCCAGCGCCGCGTACCCACGAGACGATCACCGATCCGTTATCGGCGGCGTGCAGATCGGAGAGAACGTAATCGTATCCGGTCTCGCTGAAGACCACACCGCTGCCCCACTGCGGCTGGCCGGCGGCGTTCAGCTTTTGTAGAACAACGTCGCTGTTGCTCGTCCAGCCGACGACGATGCCGCCGTCACTGGTTCCCGCGACCTTCGGGGCGGCATTGAAATCGGTGCTGCCGCTGGTGAGTTGCACTCCGAGAGTTCCCCAGAGAGGCGCGCCGTGCTGGCCCATTCTTGCGGCGGTAACTTGCTGGTTCGAGCCTTCGCGGGTATCGAGGAAGGCGATCAGCGCATGGCCGCTCGTGTCCATGTCGAGGCCGTAGTCCTCGGTGGAACTGTTGCTTAAACTGGCGACGAGTTGGCCGTCGTGCTGAAATTGTTCCACGCCGCGGTTGCTCAGGCGCTGGTAGAAAACGTCATAGCCGATGGGCCGCTTCGCGGCGGGATTCGAATCGAACCAGCTCACATACCATCCCTTACTTTGCATGGGCACAAGTTTGGGCTGCACCTGATCGCTGCCGTTGTTTCTGTCCGCAAGCGCGAGGTTGAGGGAAGCATCGGAGGACCACTGCGCAAGAGCGGTGGCGGACAAAGAAAAGGCAAGCAGCGCGATGGCTGCCGAGCGAAGTGCAATTTTCATGAGTGAGTTCCCGGACACGTGAATTGGTTTCGATCTGAAGTGCGGGAGAACTCTACTACCGATCAAACAGGCCGTCAATCAAGGAATCTGGCGGCCTTCGGTTCCTTGCAAAAGGCTTGAACCACACAGAGGGCACAGAGGCGCACAGAGTAAACCTGAGACCTAACACCTGCGAAGCAGCACCCTCACTTCATGTTGTCCAATATGGAGCCGACGATGCCGCCGACTACTCCGCTTTGCACATTTTCGCGGCGCGTTTCCTGGGGCATGTATTCGGCCAGAGCGTGCGCCAGGCGGGCGATGGGCAGGGTCTGGAGCCAGATTCTGCCGGGGCCGGTGAGGGCGGCGAGAAAAATTCCGTCGCCGCCGAAGATCATGTTCTTGATGCCCGGAATGGTCGTGATCTGGAACGAGACGCTGGACTGAAATGCGCCCACATGGCCGGGGTGCACGCGCAGAGTTTGCCCCGGTTGAAGATCGCGGACAACGAGTTCGCCGGAGAGTTCGAGCCAGGCAGTGCCTTGTCCCGTGACTCGTTGCAAGAGGAAGCCGTCACCGCCGAAAATTCCGGCGCCCAGCGATTGCTGGAAGCCCAGGCCGAGTTGAATCTGCGGCGTGCCGCAAAGAAAGCCGTGACGGTGAATCATGTATTCGTGCCCGGGAGCGACTTCCACGGGGACGATATGTCCCGGCAACTTGGTCGCGAAGGCGAGTTCACCCGCGGCGCCGAGAGAGCGGTATTCCGTCATAAAAATGGAGCCGCCACCGGCCACGCGCTTGAGCACGCCGAACAGACCTCCGCCGCCGCCAAACTGAGTGTGAGTCGTCATCTGGATCGATGCGCTCATCCAAGAAAGTTCTCCGGCTTCGGAAATGATGCTCTCGTTAGGCCCAAGGACAAATTCGAGGACGGGCATGGTGGTGCCGGTGATGCGCGCTTCCATAGCGGATCTCCTTAAAAACTATGAGGCTGGCTCGGCGCGAGTTGATTTCGAGTCGACCGAGGCTACCGAGTATACATCGGGCGGCTTGCAGATGATGGGAGTGCGCCAACTCGGGTAGCGCGCGCTTTGGCTTATGCAGTGTTTCGCGAGGGCGTTTCCCAAGGCCGCGCCGGACTCGGCCGATGCCGGAATCGCAGCGGGACTCATCGCCGGCTACGAAATCGTAGAATTCGCCTGGAACGATGACTGGGAATATATCTCCGATCCCATTCCGCAGGGCACTCCCGGCAATATCCAGAATGCCGCGTGCCGCCCGGCGACCTTCCTCAAGAAGTATGGGACACAAAAGGACAGCAAACAAAGGCCGGCGGCGACAACCGAGAGGACGCGAGGAAAGCGGAATGAGCCGACTGGGGGAGCCGAGGACTCCGCGAAGCTTATCACGAGATTTGGGAATATTGCCGTTGCTCTCCAGGTCGTCTAGAAGCCGGGATACATGCAATATCCGCTTATTACCTCCGTGCCTTGACTGCGACCTTCCCGGCGAATTAAGTTCGCTGTACGGAGTATTTTGTCTTCCAGCGAGGGAACGTTGCCGCATCGTCCGATCATTACTCTTACCACCGATTTTGGAACCAACGATCATTTTGTAGGCGCAATGAAGGGCGTCATCGTCGACATTGCTCCCGACGTCCAGATCGTGGATATTACTCACGCCGTGCAGGCCTTCGATGTGCTCGACGGCGCGCTGGCGATTTCGCAGGCCTATTCGTACTTCCCGACCGGGACGATTCACATGGTCGTGGTCGATCCCGGCGTGGGTACTGCGCGGCGGCCGATTCTGGCTTCGAGCGACGGCCATCACTTCGTCGCGCCCGACAATGGCGTGCTCTCCATGGTTTATGCGCGGGAAGAGCGCATCCGCGTGCGCCACATCACCTCCGACCATTATTTCCGCGTGCCGGTGAGCAACACCTTTCATGCTCGCGATATTTTCGCGCCGGTGGCGGGTTGGCTGGCGAAGCAGGTCGATTCCGACAAGTTCGGAGATGAGATCGAAGACTACGTGCGCTTCGCCGCGCCGAAGCCCAAAGCTACCGGCGAAAACCGGATGCGCGCCGTGGTGCTGAAGGTGGACCGCTTCGGGAATTTGATTACGAACGTGAAACCCGAAGATGTTCCCACGCTGTTTGCGGCTGAGGCCAAATTTAAGATCGTCGTTGGAAGCAAAGAGATTACGGACATACGCCAAACTTTCGCCGAAGGCGCGCCCGGACAGGTCTTTGGGATCATCGGGAGCATGGGCTATCTCGAGATCGTCGCCAACCGCGGAGCCGCAGCGCAACTGACCGGCGCAGGCAAGGGCAGTGAAGTTAGCATCTTTTTAGGTGAGGCGGCAGCGGCGGGCAAGGGGGCTTAGAGTCGTCGGCTGTCAGTCGTCAGTCGTCGGCAAATCAACCCCGCAGCTCTGGCGTTCTCGACGGCCAACGACTAACGACCGACGACGGTTCACTAACTCTTCGGCTTGGGATGGACATAGCGCTCCATCTCGCCGGTCCAACTCAAAAAGCGCCACAACTCCCGGCGCTCCCGCCACATGAATTCCCAGAACTCCAGAAACCCGATCTGGGTCATTTTCACGCCGGTATAGGTTTCGATGCGCCACAATAGATAGGGACTGCGCCACGGGGCGAGCCGGTGGCCCCTGGTAGCATTCCACAGAAAGCGGAGTCGGTAGCGCATGCAGTCATGATAACTGCAAAAGCGGGTCGTTGGTCGTTGGTCGTTGGTCCTACGTCTTCGGACCTAAGACCTCAAGACCTCATGCTAGAATCCAGTTTCCGCTTGGGAATTCCGACGCATGTCTGACACCGACGCCTCCCAAAAAGCCCGCCAGCAAGCCCGCGAACAAGCGGAAGACCGCTACTATGCGGCGCTCGATCTGATGGCGGAGGGGCATCTGGAGAAGGCCGTCGCCGCGTATCAGGAATCGCTCGTCGCCGATCCGACGTTTACCGAAGCCATGCACGGGCTGGCGCGCGCGCTCCAGGACTTGCAGCGCTATGACGAGGCCATCGCCATCGCGCAGCGACTGGCGGAACTCGATCCCGACGACGTACTGGCACACACCAGCCTGTCGGTGTTGTACATGAAGAAGGGGATGATTCCAGAGGCGGAAGCCGAAGGCGCCAAGGCGCGGGTGCTGGGATGGAAGCAGCAGTTGCGGAAGAGCAGCTCTTAGCTTTTGGCTGTTAGCTGTTAGCTTTTGCGTGTTGGTTTAGCTAAGAGCTAAAAGCTAATAGCTAATAGCTGCCTCACAACCCGTACTTCTTCATCAAATGCCGGAATGAGCGATAGGAGATGCCGAGCACATCGGCGGCTTTGGTCTGCACGCCGCCGCTTTGGGTGAGAGCGTTCTGCAAGAGCGAGCGCTCGATGCCGGCGATGTAGTGTTCCATGCCGATGCCGGCGGGAAGAGTCATATCGGAACCGATCTCGGGCAGCGATCCGCCACCGGCAGCCGCCGCGGCGGCGCGCGCTTTCGGACGTTCGGCGGGGAGTTCGACGTGCAGTTCGTCGGTGGTTTCCAGGGCGACCGCGCGCTCGACCGTATTTTCCAACTGGCGCACATTGCCGGGCCATTCGTAGCCGCATAGCGAATCGAGCGAGGGCGCATTGACGCGCAGAATGCTGCGGCCGGCCGCGCTCGCATATTTTTTCAGAAAGTGATTGGCCAACAGGGGAATGTCCTCGCGGCGCTCGCTCAGGCACGGCACGCGGATCGGAATCACGTTCAGCCGGTAATATAAGTCTTCGCGGAAAATCCCCTCGGCGACCGATTTGTCGAGATCGCGATTGGTCGCGGCAATGACTCGCACGTCGATGGAAATCTCTCCGGTGCTGCCCACGGGGCGCACGGTGCGTTCTTGCAAGACACGAAGCAGCTTGACCTGCATGGCCAGGGTCATTTCGCTGATTTCATCGAGGAAGATGGTGCCGCCGTCGGCCACCTCGAAGAGTCCACGCTTGTTCTGGTTCGCGCCCGTGAAAGCGCCTTTCAGATAACCAAAGAGTTCGGATTCGAGCAGGGTCTCAGGAAACGCTCCGCAGTTGACGGATACAAAGGCTTCCGTAGCGCGCGGCGAACAGACGTGCACGGCGCGTGCGACGAGTTCTTTGCCGGTCCCGCTTTCGCCGTGAATCAGAACTGTGGAGGCCGTGGAAGCGACAGTTCGGACTGTCTGCTTGAGTTTTTCCATGGCCGCGCTCGATCCGACGATGTTATCGAGCGAATTGCGCGTGGCGGCGTCGCGGCGCAGGGCGAAATTCTGCTTGCTGAGATTGAGTTTCTCGAGCGCGCGGTTCATGGCCAGCTTGATTTCATCGACCAGGCCGGGGCTTTTGCGGATGTAGTCGGTGGCGCCTCCGGCTTTTACGGCCTGTACAGCGGCTTCGTAGTCATCGACGGCGGTGATCAGAATGACGGCGGAGTCGGGCGACACGCGATGGGCGTGGCGCAGCACTTCGATGCCGTCGATGTTGGGCATTTTGATGTCGGTGATGATGACGTCGTAGAGCGCGCCATCAATTTTGTTCTTCGCTATTTGTCCCGCTTGTACGGTCTCAATCCGGTGACCATCGCGGCGCAGAGCGATATCGAGCATTTCGCAAATGGAGCGTTCGTCGTCGCAGACCAGGATGTTAGCCACGCGAGCTTCCTCCCGATCGTGCGCCAGTTCCGGCTCCGAGGGCATCTGCGTCACAACCGGCCGCGACCAGCTCCCGAGCTTGATCCTGCGTTTTGCGCGAGGCGGACGATGCCCGCTCTGCATCGAGCCGACGCAATCTCAGCACGAGCGTAGTTCCCTGCCCTGGCTTGGAGCGCGCCCAAACCTTCCCTTCATGCGCCTGGACGATTTGGTAGACGATCGCCAGCCCCAGGCCGGTGCCGCCCTCGAACTCAGACTGGAAGGGCTCGAAGATTTTTTCGATTTGCTGCGGCGTCATGCCTTTGCCGGTGTCGATGAATGAAACCTGCCAATCGTCGCCCAGAGACTCGACCGCAGCGGTCAACGTTCCGCCGTCTTTCATGGCGCGAACCGCATTCTCGCAAAGATTCCAGAACACCTGCTTGAGCTTGTCCCCATCGGCAATGACCAAAGCCTGGCGGACCGCAAAGCGGCGCTGAATCGCGATGCCCGTCTTCTCCGCGGTCATGCGGTGATCCATGAGCGTCAGCGTGTCTTCGACCGACTGAATCAGATCGACGCGGTCGAAGTGATATTGCTTCGTACGCGAGTACGCCAGAAAGTCGGTAATGATGCTATTCAGCCGCTGCGACTCGCGAGTCACAATGTCGAGCAGCCGGCGGTGATCCTCGTTCATCTCCGGCACGCCGGAAAGCATGCTGACCGAACCGGCGATCGAGGTCAGAGGATTGCGGATTTCATGGGCGATCGCAGCCGCCAGCCGGCCCACCGCCGCCAGCTTGTCCTGCATCCGCACTTCGCGCTCCAGGCGGCGAATCTCGGTGAGATCGTCGAGAACATAAACGTATCCCAGATCGCCGCGCTCGGGCACGGTCAATGCCGTCACGCGAATTCTGACGGTCTGGCGAAATCGAGTGGGGGCGTCGAAGCGCACTTCCGCGTGGGCCTGTTGGGATTCCACGGTGGGCAAGCGATCGATAAAAAGTTGAGCGACGGGCACGCCCATCAACTCCGACGACGGCTGCTCCAACAACCGTTGGGCCGCAGCGTTGACCAGCGTGATCCGCCCGTCGAGCCCGGTGGTGATTAGCCCGCTGCTAATGGAGTGGATGATGTTTTCGTGCAGCGCTTGCAAACCCTCGAGCGCTCCGCTGGTTTCTTTCAGTTGTACGCCCACCTGCCGCAGCTTTGCCGTCAGCAAACCTGCGAGGTATGCCACTGCCAGAAAGGCAAAAAGATTGACGAAGATGATGGCTTGCAGCGCCTTCGGGTCGGGATGCGTGGTGCTGTAGGAAGGAACCACGCCGTAGTAGTTCAGCTCCAGCACCGCCCCGTAAAGAATGAATGCCAGAGCCGACACCATCTGGGCCCACACTCGCGGCAACAGTACGCTACCGATGATAATCACGAGCGGATAGAGGAAGTTGAGCGAACTGTCCCATCCTCCGGTTTCGTGGATCACCAGGCTGACCAGAAGCAGATCGGAAAGAATCTGGAGCGAGGCTTGCAGCCGATGCTCCTGCCAGAAAGAAAGCAGAAGGACGTAGAACAGAGAAAGGCTGAACCAGAACAGAATGGTGGTGACGAAGAGCCGCATGGGTAGCGGCGTGGGACTGAACCGCGTCACCGTCAGCTCAATGGCCAGCAGGAGAGTCAGAATAAAAATGCGGACTCGGACCAGCCACACCAGCCAATTGCGCTCATCAAAGGTCGATTGCATTAAGAATGCCAAGTTTCAAGGTTTCAAGATTTCAAGGTTTCGAAGTTTTAGGTTTCAAGGTTTCAAAGTCGAAGGATCATTCCTTCAAACTTCGAAACCTTGTCCCTTTGAAACCTGCATTTGCCTAGCCCGCCAGTTTCGCGATCATGGCGAACAGCGGCATGTAGAGAGAGATTACGATGCCTCCGACGCTGACGCCCAATACGGCGATGATGAGCGGTTCCAACATGGCCAGCATGTCTTTGGTGGCGGCGTCGACTTCTTCTTCGTAGAAATCGGCGATCTTTTGCAGCATCGAGTCCATAGCGCCGGTGGCTTCGCCTACGCCGATCATCTGGGTCACCATGTTGGGAAACACGCCGCATTCGCGCAGCGGATCGACGATGGTGCGCCCTTCTTCGATGGCTTTGCGCACCTTCATCAGCGCCTCTTCCAGCACCGCATTGCCCGACGTCCGGGCGGTGATGGACAGGCCTTCAAGAATGGGGACGCCCGAAGTGATCAGGGTGCCAAGGGTGCGGGTGAAGCGGCCGACCGCGATCTTGCGGAGCAGCGAGCCTATGACCGGAATGAACAGAAGCATCTTATCGAAGTAGTATTTGCCGCGAGGATGTTTGCGGATCTGCTTCACGCCATAAAACAGAGCGAAGCCACCTACGCCGACCATCCACCAGAAAGTCTGCACGAACGAGCTCAGTCCCATGACGATGCGCGTGGGCAGAGGCAGAGCAACGCCCAGTCCGGCAAACAGGTTCGCGAAAATAGGCACGACCCACTTGAGCAGCGCGCCCACAATCAACCCCGCCATGCCGACGACGGCGACCGGGTAAATCAACGCTGACTTTACCGCCGATCGCAGGCGCACCGCCTTCTCGACGTAAGTGGCAAGGCGCTGCAGAATAATGTCGAGAATACCGCCGGTTTCGCCGGCCTCAATCATGTTGGTGGTGAGATCGTCGAATACGACGGGATACTGGCGCATGGCATTGGCCAGAGTCGCGCCGCCTTCAACCGTGGTCCGCACCCCGGTCAGCACTTTCTGGAACGCCTGGTTTTCCTGGTTCGCCGCCAAAATCTCCAGACACTGCACCAGCGGCAGGCCGGCGTCGATCATGACCGAGAACTGGCGGAAGAAGATTGCAATATCTTTGGTTCCTACCTTGCCGGAACCGAATGTGGGCATGGAGAATTCCTTGCCCTTTTCGCGGATGGCTCCGGGCGTGATACGCTCGCGCCGGAGCGCCTGCGCCAACGACTGCTTGTTGGCCGCCACCCGCTCGCCGGAAATCTTCTGTCCCGATGCGTCCTTGCCGGAAAATGTGAAGACTGGCATGTTTTAGCTTCTCCTCGTCGAGGTACCCGACTTGTTTCAGTGCTGCTAGTTCAAAACTTTCTGCGTCGTGCCTTACTTGCCGGCCGCTCCGCGAGTGAGCGTCGATCCGGCGTTGGTCGGACGGTTCGTCAGACTGGCGCCGCGGTTGATCATCTCCTGCAATTCGTCCACGTTGCTGGAACGGGCCATGGCGGTCTCAATCGTGATCTGTTTCTGGAAATAGGCTGTGGCCAGAGACTGGTTAAACGTCTGCATCCCGAATTTTTCCTGCCCGGACTGCATCGACGAGTAAATCTGGTGAATCTTGTCTTCGCGGATCAGGTTGCGCACGGCTGGGTTGGGCACCAGAATCTCCATGATCATGGCTCGGCCTTTACCGTCGATTCGCGGCAGCAGGCTTTGGCACATGATGCCTTCCAGCACCAGCGACAATTGCGCCCGAATTTGCGGCTGCTGGTGGGCCGGGAAAACGTCGATGATACGGTTGATGGTGGAAGTAGCCGAGTTGGTATGCAAGGTGCCAAAAGTCAAGTGGCCGGTTTCCGCAATGCGCAGCGCCGATTCGATGGTTTCCAGGTCGCGCATTTCTCCGATCAGCACCACGTCGGGATCTTCACGAAGCGCGGCGCGGAGGGCGTCGGTGAAACTCTTGGTATCGGCGTGCAGTTCGCGCTGGTTGACCAGACAGTTCTTGTTCATGTGCACGAACTCGATCGGATCTTCGATGGTCAGAATGTGGTCGTGGCGCTCGCTGTTGATCTTGTCGATCATGGCCGCGAGCGTGGTCGATTTGCCCGACCCGGTCGGCCCCGTCACCAGCACCAATCCGCGGGGCTTGTCGCACATCTTGCTGACTACCGGCGCCAGCCCGAGCTGATTGAACGATTTGATTTCGAAAGGAATCAGACGGAAAACGGCCGCCGTGGCTCCGCGCTGATTGAAGACGTTGGCGCGGAAACGCGCGAGTCCCTTTAGACCGAAGGAGAAGTCCAGCTCCAGGCTTTCTTCAAAGCGATGCTTCTGGGAATCGGTCATCACGCTGTAGGCGAGCTGCTTGGTCTCAGCCGGCGTCATCTGCGGCAGATCGAGCGGAACCAGGTGGCCGTGGACACGAATCTGCGGCGGCGAGTTCGTAGTAATGTGCAAGTCGCTGCCGTTCATTTCCAGCATTCTCTTGAGCAGATCGCTTAAGGACAAACCCATGGCAATTTCCCTTTCGTGAAAGCTCCGAATCTCGTCTCCGGTCGTTGGTCGTTGGTCGTTACTCGTTAGTCGTTGGTCGTTGGTCGTTAGCCGACCAGTCGACCAGCACTCGATACCTCAATACCCCTTGAATTCCGGCAAAGCCGTTTGCCAGCGCCGATTCATAGCTAACGACTAACGACTAACGACCAACGGCCAACGACTGTCTTAATGAATCGTTTCGCGCGCGACTTCCTCGAGCGTCGTCATTCCAGCTGAAACTTTGATCAACCCGCTGCGGCGCAATGTGATCATGCCGCGCTCGATGGCTTTCTTTTTCAATTCCACCGCCGAGGCCCCGACCAGAACCAGTTCGCGAATCTCGTCGTCAACTTCCATGACCTCGTACAAACCGCAGCGGCCCTTGTAACCGGTGTTGTTGCAAACTCCGCAGCCCTTGCCCTTTTGAATCTTTACCGTCTTTGCCTCTTCCGGCGTGAATCCAGCCTCGACCAGGGTTTGCGGCGGAACGTCCATCGGCTCAATGCAGTCTTTGCAGATGCGGCGAACCAGGCGCTGCGCGCAGATCAGGTGAACCGAGGTCGCGACCAGGAATGGTTCAATGCCCATATTCATCAAGCGCGTAATGGTTTCCGGCGCGCCGTTGGTGTGCAATGTGGAGAGCACAAGGTGGCCGGTAAGCGCGGCTTTGATGGCAATTTCGGCGGTTTCAAAGTCTCGAATTTCGCCGACCAGAATGATGTTGGGATCCTGTCGCAAGAAGGAGCGCAGAGCGGCGGCAAAGTTCAAGCCGATCTGCTCTTTCATCTGCACCTGGTTCACGCCGCCCAACTGAAACTCGACCGGATCTTCTGCGGTCATGATGTTGGTGTCCGGCTGATTCAATCGCGAAATCGCGGAATAGAGCGTGTTGGTTTTGCCCGATCCGGTCGGGCCGGTAACCAACACCATGCCGTACGGCTTTAGGATGGCTTTTTCGAACTTCACCAGAGACTCAGCTTCAAAACCGAGCTTGGTCATGTCGAGTCGGAGGTTCTCTTTGTCGAGCAACCGCAGCACGATCTTTTCGCCCCACAGAGTCGGCAGCGTGCTGACGCGGAAGTCGAGTTGCTTCTTGCGGCCGCCGACATTCATCTTCAGCATGATGCGGCCGTCCTGTGGCAGACGCTTTTCGCTGATGTCGAGCTTCGACATGATCTTCAAGCGGGATGTGATGGCGTCCTTCAACTTCAAGGGCGGAGACATGATGGACTGGAGCACGCCGTCAATACGGAAGCGCACTCGGAACTCTTTTTCGTACGGCTCAATGTGGATGTCGCTGGCTCCCCGCTTCACCGCGTCGCCCAGGACCACGTTCACCAGCTTGACGACAGGAGCTTCGTCGGCCGCCTTCTCTAACTCGGCCAGCTCCATCTGCTGCTCTTCCGATTGCAGTTCAACGTCGCTGTCGCCCATTTCCGACATCGACTGCATTACGGTGGCGAGATCTTCTTCTTTGGTCGAGCCGTAAGCCTTTTCAATCCCCGCCAGAATGGAGCTTTCCGAAGCCACGACGGGTTCAATATTGAAACCCGTCATGAACTTGATGTCGTCCATGGCGAAGACGTTCGTGGGATCGACCATCGCTATGGTCAACGACGCGCCTACGCGGCTAAGCGGAAGAATCTGGTAACGCTTGGCGGTCTCGAAGGGAATCAGCTTGACGACGGCAGGGTCAATTTCAAAATAAGAAAGATTAATTGCAGGAACGCCATATTGCCGGGAAAGGAAGTTGGTAACATCCTCGTCCGTGAGGAATCCGAGCTTCACCAGGGCCGAGCCCAGGCGGCAGCTCTGTTCCTTCTGAGTCTTATTCGCTTGTTCCAACTGCTCTGGGGTAATGATCTTCTCTTTGACGAGAAGGTCACCCAGCCGTTGAGACATAAGCCGATCTCCTATCCACGTGGGTGGAACGCAACAGCCGCGCACTCGTGCCGGCATAGCGCAAACGGCCGCCCCATCGTGGAGGGCATGCAGCTCATTCGCGTTGACACAAATTGTCAACGCTAACCGATTACTTCACCACTTACTTTGGTACTTGGACCTGAGGATGATTTGGGCCGCAAATTGGCGTCGGCGCCCAACTCCGCGCCAAATGCCTGTTTTCCACTCTTGAATGCATGGCTCTCCCGCTCAAGTACATGAACTTCAGTAAGTCTGCGACCAACTTCCTTGCGCATCCCGTAGCATGGGGTGCGGGTGGGATTAAACTGAAAGTCGAGGATTTCTTTCACGTGTCCCGACATCGCCAAGGCAAAGAGAAAGAGAGTCAAATCCGCAAGTACTATCACGCGCTTTACCAAGCGTGGGGAGCGCAGCACTGGTGGCCGGCCGAGACGCGCTTCGAAGTGATCGTCGGCGCCTATCTTACGCAGAATACGGCGTGGACTAACGTGGAGCGGGCTTTGGCGAATCTCCGCGGAGCGCAGATTCTAAATGTTGGAGGAATTAGGAATACGACGACAGCCGAACTCGAAGGCCTGATTCGTCCCTCCGGCTATTTTCGGCAAAAGGCGGCGCGGCTGAAAACTTTTGTCGCTTTTCTTGACCGCAAGTACGGCGGCTCGCTTGATCGACTCTTTGTTGAACCGACCGCCAAATTGCGGGAGGAATTGCTCAATCTGAACGGTGTTGGCCCGGAGACTGCGGACTCGATTTTGCTCTACGCGGGAAACCATCCTGTATTTGTGGTTGACGCCTATACCCGCCGCATCCTCGATCGCCACGGGATTCTGCCGGAGAAGACGGATTATGAGGAGATTAGGGAATTGTTCCAGCAAGCCTTAGCACCCATAGCTGATCGACAGAAACAAATGCCCGCGAGTATGGCGCCGCCACTGGAGGCGGGTTTCCACGGCGGCGCTCATTCGCCCTCAGCGATGAGCACGTCGAAGCGAACGGCGCTGGCGCAGGTCTACAACGAGATGCACGGCCTGATTGTCGGAGTGGGCAAGCATTATTGCGGAAAATCACAGCCCCAATGTGACGGATGTCCTTTACAGGCCTTGCTGCCTTCAGGTTAAGTGAAGCTGAAGCTTTCCCGTAGCCTCAGGTGATCCGATGCCGAGCCCGCGCCTATTTTTTCGCATCCTCCTCATGTTTCTTCTGGAGTTCCAGGTTGCCCCTTCTGTGTTCCTCCGGCAGGCGGCAAGCCAGAGCCATCTGCTTATCGGCGCGGCGGTTCGGCCGTACCTGTTTTCTGAGGCAGCGTACTCGGCAACTCTGGCCCGCGAATTCAACATGGTTGAACCCGAAGACGCGATGAAATGGTGGACCGTCCGCAAGAATCCTGGCAGGTTCGATTTTCGCGAGGGCGATGCAGTCGTGAGCTTTGCGGAAGCCCATGACATGAAAGTTCGCGGTCACTGCCTGGTTTGGGATCACAACAATCCTGACTGGCTAGAGCCGAGCCGCTTCACTGCGGTGCAGATGTCAAGCATGCTACATGAGCACATCGCGGCGACGATGAAACACTATGCCGGCAGGGTCTTCGCCTGGGATGTGGTGAACGAGGCGCTTGATGAGAATGGCCGAATCAAAAATTCTCCGTGGTACAACCAGCCCGGCATTGGATTCGCCCAAAAGGGCGCGGCTTATATTGAGCAAGCGTTTCGCTGGGCTCGTGAGTCCGATCCGCAAGCTCTGCTTTTCTATAACGACAACGGGGGCGAAGGGCTGAACCGCAAGTCCGACGCGATCTACGCGATGGTGAAGGATTTCAAAAGTCGCGGCATCCCCATCGACGGTGTGGGCCTCCAGATGCACATAGAGACGCTCAATCTCGACACCGCGGCGATCGCCGCCAACATCGCGCGCCTCACCGCGCTGGGACTTCAGGTTCATATTACCGAACTCGACGTCTCGCTCCCGCTAGATACGAACGGCCTGGTGACTGGCGACGACCTGCGGCGGGAGGCTGACATCTACCGTAGCGTGGTTCGAGCCTGCCTTCAAAATCGAGGCTGCACGGCAATTCAGACCTGGGGATTCACCGACAAATATTCGTGGATCGGATCGCACTCCCACGGCGCGCGCGGCGCCGCGTTGCCCTTCGACCGCGTCTACCAGCCCAAGCCCGCCTACGACGCCATCCTGAGAGAACTTCGGCCGCAATAGGAGTTGGCGTGAGCACAGACTTTGAGCTCAGGCGGGGTCTTCGACCCGGCCCCACACCGCACATTCCCCTGGCTCGCCACCCCATGCAGCTTGGCCGTGGCAACAGTGCATCTATAATGACTTTCAAGTAACCAAAGCAACGCCCATGGCACAACCCGCGACACTTCCGCCCTCGAAAACATCCCACCGCAAGCAGGCCATCATTCTTCTGGCCATCTCTGTTTTCCTCCTGCTCGCCATTCTGGTTTCGCAAACTGCGTTTGACCTGACCTTCCTGCGGCCCGGCAACAATGAGGAAATCGTAGTCTTCGCAGCACTGTCGGCGCTGATCTTCCTGCTGTTCGTCGCGCTCACATTCGTCCTGATGCGTAACCTTCTGAAGCTCTTCGCCGAACGGCGCCTGGGCGTGCTGGGCTCGAAGTTTCGTACGCGCATGGTTGCCGGAGCTCTCCTGCTCTCATCCTTGCCGGTCATGGTGATGTACTGGTTCGCCTACGGACTCATGAATCGCTCGATCGACAAGTGGTTCTCGACCCCGGTCGAGGAAGTCCGTGCCGATACTCACGCGATGGCCACGCTGCTCGCGAACTATGCCATGCAAAACGCGCGCGCCGAAGCCTATTCGATTGCGGCCTCTCCCGAAATTGCGCACGGATTTTCCGGGCAAGGCTTCGCCGGCGTGGTGACCGAGTTTCAACATCATGAGCAGACGCTGCAAGGCGGATTCGCCCTTGCGGTGCGCGACGACAACGAAGAGGCCAGTTTCAATGCGCCAGCTCCGTGGGCAGTGGTGAAGGGAAAATTGCCGCTGTCCGCGGCGGCCGCCGGTCATCCAGCGCAATTCAGTTGGCAGGACACCGATTACACGCTGGGCAGCGCTCCAGTCGACGGCGGAGGCCTGATTCTGGTGGCCATTCCTCTACCTCGAGAATTTTCCCAGACAGTGCATGAGGTCGAGGCCAGCCAGCAACGGTACTACGATCTCGCTCGCGAGCGGAAGCTGGTGCGCCGTACTTACATGGGTCTGCTTTTGCTGCTCACCATGATCGTGCTCTTCGTGACCACATGGCTCGCATTATTTCTGTCGAAGATTGTGACCCGCCCGCTTTCCGCCCTGGCTGAAGCTACGCAGGAAATTTCCCGCGGACGCCTGGACTACCGTGTTCCCGTGAGTGCCGCCGATGAAATCGGCGACCTGGTGCGTTCGTTCAACCGCATGGCGGAAGATCTCGAGGGAAGCCGGCGGCAGATTGAAGCTTCGAGCCGCGATCTGAGCGCGGCCAATGCCGAACTCGACCAGCGCCGTCGCCAAATGGAAACGATCCTTGAAAGCATTCCCACCGGAGTGCTTTCGCTCGACGCTGGGCGGCGGGTGAGCCACGCCAATCAGGCGCTGCTGCGCATGTTTCATCCCGATGGCGGACACCAGAGCACGAATCAGATTCTTCTCGGAGCAGCTTTAACCGATGTTTTCCCCGCCGATGTGCTGGAAGATTTCGAACCTCTGCTGCGTCGCGCCGATCGCATGGGCATGACCGCCAGCCAGATGGAAATGCAGTTACCTCGCGCCTCGTTGAACGTCGCCGTGACGGTAGCGACTCTGAAGCACCAGGGCGAGGGCTCCGGATATGTTGTCGTCTTCGAAGATCTCTCGGATTTGTTAAAGGCGCAGAAACAGGCCGCATGGCGGGAAGTTGCGCGCCGCGTAGCGCATGAAATTAAGAATCCGCTTACCCCTATCGCATTGTCGGCCGAGCGCATTCAGCGGCATCTCGACCGTGCCACGCCGAGCGATCCCGCCTCTGTAGGCGTGGTCCGTGCCTGCGCCGAAACCATCGCAGGCGCTGCCGAGACTGTCAGGAGACTCGTGGATGAGTTTTCGACTCTGGCTCGCTTCCCTGTTGCAAAACCCCAGCCCGCGGATATTAATGAAGTGATTGAGAACGCGCTCTCCATGTTCAACGGCCGCCTCGATGGAATTGCCGTTCACACCACTCTCGCTTCCGATCTGCCCAAGGTGATGGCCGACGGCGAAGGCATCAAACGCGCCGTCGCCAACCTGGTGGACAATGCTGCCGAGGCTACGCAGGACTCGCTGGTACGCGAAATTGAGATTTCAACCGCGCTGGTGGCCAGCCGCGACGCAATCGAGATCACGGTCGCCGACACCGGCCACGGGGTGACCCGCGAACTCAAGGAAAAACTTTTCTTGCCATATTTTTCCACCAAGAAGCGCGGCACCGGACTGGGCCTGGCGATCGTCAACCGGATTGTCGAAGATCATCACGGCTCGATCCGCGTGGAGGAGAATCATCCCATCGGCACGCGGTTCATCGTTGAGTTGCCATTGGCGTTCGAACCGGCGTCGGCCGCGGCCTCCGTGCAGCACGTGTAGAAAACGTACTTAGAAAATGTACATAGAAAACATCGCCAGGAAACATGCCTAACATCCTCATCATTGACGACGAAGCCGGAATCCGGGATTCGCTGGCGGGAGTTCTGGCCGACGAGGGTTACGCGGCATCCTGCGCAGAGAGTGGCGAGGCCTGTCTTGCGTTGCTGCGCAAGACTGGGTTTGATGTCGTCCTGCTCGATATCTGGTTGCCGGGCGTGGATGGCCTCGAGACTCTGGAGAGAATTCGGGAACTCGAGAATCCTCCCGAGGTGATAATGATCTCCGGCCACGGCACGATCGAGACGGCGGTGCGCGCCACAAAACTTGGCGCCTATGACTTCCTCGAAAAACCGCTCTCGATCGAGAAAACTCTCATCCTGGTGAAGAACGCAATCGAATCCAGAAAGTTACACCAGGAAAATATTGACCTGAAGAAGCAGCTTCAGGTGAAGAGCATCATCGTCGGCGATAGCATCCCGATGAAGGCGCTGCGCCAGCAGATTGGCCTGATGGCTCCGACCAACGGCCGGGTTTTGATCTACGGCGAGTCGGGCACAGGCAAAGAGCTTGTCGCCCACGCCATTCACTTGCAGAGCCTACGCAAGGACGAAACGTTCGTAGAGGTCAATTGCGCTGCGATTCCGGAAGACTTAATCGAGAGCGAATTGTTCGGCCACTGCAAAGGTTCGTTTCCCGGCGCGGCCTCGACCAAAGAGGGTAAGTTCCAACGCGCGCACGGTGGAACGCTTTTTCTCGACGAAGTCGGCGACATGAGCCTGAAGACACAGTCGAAGGTGTTGCGCACGCTCGAAGAGCAGCGCTTCACGCCCGTGGGCGGCGATGAAACCACCACCGTGGATGTGCGCGTGATCGCCTCGACCAACAAGGATCTGGATGAAGAAATATCGCGGGGGAATTTTCGCGAAGATCTTTTCTACCGGCTCAACGTGATCCCGTTTTTCGTTCCGCCGCTCCGCGAACGCAAAGAAGACATTCCGTTATTTACGCGCCATTTCCTGAAGGAATTAGCCTCGACGTATGGCCGCCGTCCGCGGGAAATCAGCGACGATGCCATTGGCGTGCTCATGCGGTACTCGTGGCCGGGCAATGTACGCGAATTGCGCAATGTGATCGAGCGCATCGTGATCATGAATCCGACGACCACGCGTTTCGATGCGAAACATCTGCCGCCGCTGGTCTACCGCGAAGGCAGCCGGCGCGCGCCCAAGAGCGAGTTCTCCACTCTGCATCAGGCGCGCGACGCCTACGAGCGCGACTACATCCTGAAGACGCTCGACCAGAATCACGGCAATGTCAGCCGCACCGCCGAGGTGCTGGGCCTGGAACGCAGCCATCTTTATCGCAAAATGAAAGCCCTGGGAATCACGGCGAAGGAATAAGCCCGCGAGGACCGTTCTCACCCTCCTGCGTACGACAGTTTTGAATCGCGCGATGATAATGTAGTGCTCCCAAGGGGGAGGACAGTCGATGTTCGTATCCACCCATCTCTTGCGGCGGGCACTTTGATTTCCTACGATTTCGCGCTCGCCGTCTTCGCCGAGGGCGCCTGCGCCAGTGCCCAGGCGCACATCCCGATCGCCGGACCAAACACCAGCGCCGCTCACGACCAACACCAAGCCGCTCGTCTGATTTTTCATGACACATCCCACAATTTGATTTCCCGGATTTCTGCGCGAGTCAGGCATTTGTCACGCTGGCGTTGTCCGCAAGTTGCTGTCACTCTGCCGATAAGCTCGTGGGTATCCCTGTGGTAAAATTCGGCTCGCTTGGCTTCGGAGGCGACTATGCGAAAGCCTATTTTATTGTCCTTGGCCCTTGTTTTCGTCGCGGCTGTGTTTGCACCACTGACTCTGGCGCAAGGGACATACACTCAGATTGACGAGCCGGACGCCCTGTTCGGCACGCTGTGCAGCGGCATTAATACAGGGGGAGACATTATTGGCTATTATCTAGTCCCCGGCAACTACGCTAACGGGTTCCTTCTTAGCGGCGGTATCTATACTGAGATTAATTATCCAAAAGCGGCAGGCACACTCCTCACAGGCATCAATGACAAGGGAATGATTGTCGGCTACACGACGTCCGGAACTTTCGGTTTCGCCTATAACAGGGAGGCTCAAACATTCATCCGGATCTCCCGCTATGGTTTGTTTTCTTATACCTATCCTTATGCAATCAACAATATGGGAATTATCGCTGGTTATCTCAGTGAGGTAACTGCTGGTTTTGAGTTAGTCGCTTCTGGGCGAGGCAAGACGATTGCGGTTCCGGGAGCAATCGAAACCGATCCATTCGGAATCAGCGCCTCGGGCGAGGTCGTCGGAATTTACAACAATGGCAGTGGTGGCATCCTCAACTTCTCCTTCCGTCGAGGCAAATATCGGCAGCTACTAATACCGGGCGCACCCCTTGCCAAAGTTTACGGAATTAACCCTTCGGGGACCGCGCTTGTCGGTTCCTACGCGCCTTCCTCGGGAGTCACTGCGGGATTCCTTTACCAGAACGATACCCTGACAACGCTGCAATTTCCGGGATCGAAGAATACAAGTGCCGCCGGTATTAATGCGAGCGGCGACGTAGTAGGAACATTCTACGACTCAACCGGCACAAGTCACGGCTTCCTCTGGAACCCGTTCCTTGATACGGCAAAGAAATAGTCCTACGCAGTAAACCCGCATCGACAAGCCGCAGCCGTTAGTCGAATTCGATTTTCTCGAATCCTAAGCCCTGCAACAAACCAGTGATCGTCGCCGCGGCGTTCTGCTGAGCGTTTCGCAAAATGCCATCCGCCATAGCGGCCTCTTGCAGTTGACGTTCTGCCTCCTGACGCACTTGCGTTTCCAGATTGGGATCGGTCGGCACCAGCAACCCGGTTTGCCGCGAATATACTCGAGTCTTCGCGCTGTCAATTCGAGTGCTGAATAATTGAGGCGCGGGAAGATGCAAACGAACTGCTTTGCCATCCACTGTCACGTCGCCCGGTTTTAAGACGGAAAAATCGATGCCCGCCACGACCTCTCCGTGCACCAGCATTAGCAGCCGATCTCCCGCCAGAAAATTTGGCAGGAATGGATTTTCTTTTGCGCCAGTCACAATTTTATCCATCGTATAAATCACAGTTTCAAGGCGCTGAAGCCGCTGAATGCGATCGACAACGGTCGGTTGGCTCACATCAATCGTCAGCGTTCTGCCGGTCACCGCCGACCATGCGCGACTTAACGCGGATCGTCCCGAAGCGCGCGAGAGCATCACCGCTCCAAGCGAGCCGACGAAGATTACCCCGAGGAACAATCCAACGACGAGGGCAGACGCAACGGCCGCGCGGGATCTGACCGGCACCGAGCGTGGAGGAACACCAGGATCGCTAGCCATGCCGAAAGGTTAACACTGATCGGAAAGGATGAGCAGCAGCGAGATGCCACGAAAACCTACCGCTTCACCATGTGAATCTCAGTCCCGTTCTTGTGGAACTCCACCTCATCCATCAGTTGATTGATGAGAAAAATTCCGCGGCCGTGATTGGAGTAGAGATTCTCGCCCATCGTGCAACTGGGAATTGCCTGCGGATCGAAGCCCGGCCCAGGATCGCGCACAATGATGAGAATGCCGCGCTGCTCGTCGCACGCCACCAGGCACTCAACAATCTTCGTGGGATCTTCCTTGGCGCCGTGAACGACTGCATTGGCCAGCGCTTCCTGCAAAGCGAGTTCGATGGCGTCTTCCTTGCCATCGACATTTTTCATCTGGCGAACGGATTCCATAACCTGCGCCACAACCGGGTCCACAGCCTTGCGGTCGGCGGCGAGCGTGACCCGCACCCGAAGATCAAGTTTATTGGGATCGAAATCGTGCTCGGGGAGTTGTTCCTCGGAAGAAGCCCCAGGTTCCATGGTTGGATCGCCTCAGTCCGCCCTTGCAGCGCGGCTATTGCGATTCTAGTCGCAAGGCTGAAATCCGGCAACGGCCGCCTCACTCGAGGCGCTCGCCGAACGTAGCATAACTTCAGTCTGGTGTGGGGTTACGAGTCGCCCTTCGTTGTTGTACGCGCGGGAGCGACCGGCTCTGCCGCCTCGTCTAACATCCTATGTTCAAACCCCCTCTTTTCAAACATCCGTTGCTCCAACTGACGCCGCCAATCGAGTTCTTCAACAAAGCGGCGTGAATCGCGCCATCCCGGCTCGGCTTTGACGTAGAGCTCAAGAAATACTTTCGTCCCCAGCATGCGCTCAATCTGCAACCGGGCCGAAGTGCCGATTTTTTTCAGCATCGATCCGCCCTTACCCACGAGAATTCCCTTCTGCCCTTCGCGCTCGCAATAGATGGTCGCCGCGATCCGGGTCAGCCTCGCGCCCTCCTCGAAGCTGTCGACGATCACCGTGGTCGCGTAGGGGATTTCTTCGCTGGTGTTCAGCAGTACTTGCTCACGAATAATTTCCGCGGCCATGAATCGCGCCGGCTGATCGGTGATCTGGTCCTCGGGAAAATATGCCGGTCCGGCGGGTAGCGCCGAAATCGCCAGCTCGAGAAGATCGTCAAGGCCCTTGCGCTTGAGCGCGGAAATGGGAATGACTTCGCTGAAGTCGTAAAGCTTACGGTATTCCTCGATCAGCGGCAGCAGCTTCGACTTCTCGCGAATCAGGTCGACCTTATTCAATATAAGAAATGCTTTCGTCTTGCTCGCACCCTTCGGCCGCCGCAGCAATTCCAATGCGAACTGGTCGCGCGGATCAAGCTTGCGCGTGACATCCATGATCACCAGTACCAGGTCGCAACCCTCCAGCGCCTCGCGCACTTCGACCATCATCTTGCGGCCGAGGGAACTGTCAGGTTTGTGCACGCCGGGCGTGTCGACCAGCACAATCTGGCCGCCGCCTTCACTCTTTCCGTTCTTGCCTTTGCGCTGGGGCACATGCACCACACCCTGAATGCGGTTGCGAGTAGTCTGGGGTTTAGGAGAAATGATCGCCAGCTTCTCGCCCACCAGCGCATTGAGCAAAGTAGACTTCCCCGCGTTAGGGCGGCCAAGAATGCAAACGAATCCGGAGCGGAAGGGCATAGGAAATCAGCTTCTTGCTGCTAGCTGCTAGCTTCTAGCTACTGCATGGTCGTGATTCACTTTTTCATCTTAGGCCAATTTGCAATGATGTGCCGACGGCGAGAATTGATGAATTGGCTAGAAGCTAGGAGCTAGCAGCAAGAAGCTGTCTCATATCAGCTTCATCTGCCGGGGTTGCACGGCAGTCACTCGCACGCGCTCCACTTTGCGGTCGGTGGATTCCAGCACTTCGAAGCGCAGGCCGTCTTCCTCCACCACTTCGCCCTTGCGCGGAATTCTTCCCGCGAGTTCGCTGACGAGGCCCGCGATGGTGGAAGACTCTTTGCCCTCAGGCTTGGCGCCGAAAAGCTCGTCGAGCCGGTCGACATCCGTGCCGCCTGCGACGATGAAGGAACGATCGCCCTCGCGCACAATTTCCGGTTTCTCGTGGTCGTCGCGGATCTCCCCGACAATCTCCTCGACCAGATCTTCAATCGTCACCAGCCCGGCAACACCGCCGTATTCATCGACGACAATCGCCATGCGGATATTCTGCTTTTGCATCTCGCGCAGCAGATCGCTTCCCAACTTGCTCTCGGGAACGAAGTAGACATCGCGCCGCATGATGGAATCGACCGTGCGCACGCGGGCTTCGCTGTCGGGCACCTGCAACACGTCCTGCGTGTAGACGATCCCTTTGATGTTATGGATGCTGCCTTCATATACGGGCACGCGCGAATAGTGTTTGGCGCGGAGCATCTCGATGAAGCGCTCGACCGTGGTATCGGAAGGCACGGCAAACATCTGCGGGCGCGGCTTCATTGCCTCGCGGACGGTTTTGCCGCTGAACTCCACCACCGACTGAATCAGGTCGCGGTCGCCTTCCTGAATAATGCCTTCTTCCTGCCCTGCTTCAATCAACGCGTCGACCGCCTCCGCCGAAGTCTCGGGCTGCTCGCCAGTGTTCTGTTTGGTCAGCGAAGCCACCGACTGCAGGAAACCCAGAACCAGCGTGACCGGCATGACCAGATAGATCAGAACTTTGAGAATAAGCGTCCAGTGCGCCAGCCACTCGCCCTTGGTTCGCGAGAAAAATACGAACGGCAGAAAGCGGTTGCAGACGATGATGATCAGGATCAGGCTGATCGCCGCCTGTAGAATCTCGTAAATGCCCCAGGATTGATCGCTGAAGACCAGGTAACCGACCAGCAGCGCAATGGTCGCGGTGGTCAGTTGTTTGAGCACGGCCATGGACAGCGCGGCGCGTGGGCGCGCAACTCCCAGTTCCGGTTCGATTTTCAGTTCGAAGACATCAATGTTGTCCTGGAATTCGCGGGAAAGAAATTTTCCGATCTCCTGATATACAAGATCTACGTATGAAACCAGGGTAAGCAATCCGAGCAGGAAAAGAAGCGAGATGGAAACGGCCAGGTTCATGCCGTCCCCCGCGCTGCTGTCCGCTGCGCCGGGCGACCGCGGGCGCCACGCTGGAACCTTGAGGATTTTCTCTCCGGAGCGTGCACGTGCACTCGTTCGATCAGGGCAACCGGTAGCCCGAGCGCCCTACGCAATGTAGACTCCTTGCGCGCCATTTGACCATTATCGCGCTCATGGTCAAAGCCTGCCAGATGCAGAATGCCGTGCAACGCCAGAATTTTCACTTCCTCGGCGACGGAATGCCCAAGCTGGGCAGAATTTTCCCGCGCCATGTCGGCAGAAATGGCGATTTCGCCCGCCAGTTGGGGCCGCTTGCGACGTTCCAGCGGCGCAAATGGAGATGCGAACGACAGCACATCTGTGGCTTTGTTTTGGTCCCGAAACTGACGATTCAGGGCGCGTACGGCCGCACCGCTGGTGACTAATACATTCACCTGTCCGTGCAGGCCGGCGGCCTTCCGTGCCCGGCGCACAAAGCGATCAAGCGCCGCTCCGTTCAAACCTGCGACTTTCCTCTGCAAAATAACCAAATCCATCTCTCGCACTCGCGCTCTGACCTGACACAAAAACCGTCAGGGCCAAGCGAACGCGAGAGCCAGGTCGCAGCCCTCCGGCCCCAACGTTTCACGGCTTATCCCTTAGCTTCGGCGGAGGTCCGCTTGTCGTCCTTTGTCGCTGTCTGGTCAGCCGTTGCCGCGTCACCTTGGCGCTGCTCAGCTCTTTGCTCCGACCGGGGCTCGGCCAGCAGGAACATCTGCTGCTGTCCTGCAATCCTGGTCTTGTGTTCGTCGTAGGCCCGAACGATGCGTTGCACTAAGTGATGCCGCACCACGTCGCTCTCATCGAACTGGACAAAGGCCAGTCCCTCAACATTTTTCAGTACGTCCATGGCTTCGAGCAACCCGCTGCGGCGCGCGTTAGGCAGATCGATCTGCGTAACATCGCCGGTGATGACCGCCTTCGAATTAAATCCCAGGCGCGTGACGAACATCTTCATCTGCTCCGATGTCGTGTTCTGCGCCTCGTCGAGAATGACGAACGAATCGTTGAGTGTGCGCCCGCGCATAAACGCAATGGGCGCAATCTCGATGACGTTCTTCTCGAGGTAGCGATCCACTTTCTCCGGATCGATCATGTCATACAAGGCGTCGTACAGCGGCCGCAAGTATGGATCAATCTTGTCCTGCAAAGTGCCCGGCAGAAAACCGAGGCGCTCGCCCGCCTCGACCGCCGGACGCGCCAGAATGATGCGGTTCACACGCTTGGCCAGCAACGCGGAAATCGCCATTGCCACGGCTAGATAAGTCTTGCCCGTACCAGCCGGGCCGATGCCAAAAACCATGTCGTGCTTCTCGATGGTCTCGAGATAGCGGCGCTGATTGCTGCTCTTAGGCTGTACGGTACGGCGTCCCAGCGACCGCTGCCTCCCGGCGTCGGCTAATCCGCGCAGCGTCGTATTGGGATCGGAGATCAGCACCCGCATCATGCTATGCAGGTCGCCATTATTGAAAGTGTGGCCAGAGCGTTGCAGGCTATCGTAGTCGGCAAATACCTGCTCGGCCCGCGCCACGTCCCGCGCCGCGCCCTCCAGTTCAATGGCGTTCGATTTTAGATTGATGGTGACGTTGAGGCCGTCTTCGAGCAGGCGCACATTTTCATCCCGCGTACCGAACAACGTCTCGATGTTAGGGCCAACTCCGATATTCTTCTTCATTCCGTATTCAGTTTCCTGAACAGATTATGTAGGGACGGGCGCGCTCGCCCATCCGCCGAGCGCAGCTCGGCTGCTCAGATTGAAATACACGTGTGGACTGTTGCAATATCACAAACAAAGCAGGGTTTCGCTTGAAGACGGGACCAGCCGGACGACGCATGCCCAGAAGGCAAGTCACTACCATTAGTTTAAAGCCTAACCCGCAGCGAAGCGGGAGTCAATGGGAGACCGGCCGTTTGCCTTCTGACGCCATATCAGTCAATAAGGAGGATGCTGGCGATGTTACTCCAGCTAGAAGCCATGTCCCAGCTTTGGGATGGCCGATCGTCTGGAAATACCATGCAGATTATTGCACTGCTGCCTTTCTGGGGCCTGTTGGAGGCTTCCGGAGATTTTCACGAACCAGTCACATGGAATGGATGTAGAATCGACTTCGTTTTTTCTCAAAACGAAGACTCGATCTCAGGAAGATTGATATGAACTCTCGCGCTGTGATCGGCTGCCTGTTCCTCACCCTCGCCCTCTCTTCAGCCAAAGCTGTGACCTTCACCACCCTCGATTTTCCCGGAGCGGAACTGACAGCGGCGAACGGAATCAATTCTTCCGGCCAAATCGTGGGCATTTACAACAGCTCGGGGACACACGGATTCCTTCTGAGCGGAGGGGTCTACGCCACGATCGATTTTCCAGGGAGTGGAACCTCGACCTGGTGCGAAGGCATCAACGATGCTGGCGAAATCGTTGGCTGGTACATTGCTCCCGGCAACTCACAGCCTCAGGGTTTCCTCATGCAGGGCACTACCTTTACCACGCTGAACTTCCCCGGCTCGACCTATACGGAGGCGTGGGGCATCAACAATGCCGGGCAGGTCGTCGGAGAATATTCGACCGGAGTCGGCGTCCACGGATTTTTATACCAGTCCGGAACATACACCGACATCACCGTTACCAGCGCGACCTACACCCAATTGAGAGGCATCAACAACTTTGGGGATATGGTCGGGAGATTCGGCAACGGCAACGACCAGGGACTTCTGATCCGCAACGGCGCCTACGTTGTTCTGAGCGCTCCCGGAGCCCTCTCAACCAATGCCAATGGAATCAACGATCTCGATCGCGTTGTCGGTTATGAGCAGATTGTTGGCAGCACCAGCAACACCATCGGATTCGAATACTACCGAGGTAGCTACCTGAGGATCGCCATTCCGGGAAGCACTAATTTCCAGGCTCTCGACATCAACAATAATCTGGAGATAGTGGGGCAATACACCGATAGCCAAGCCGTTACTCACGGTTTCTTGAGGACGCCCTAGCTCGGCATAATAAGTTGGGCACAATAAGTTCGGCCAAAATAATTTCGCCCGGCAATCGGCGGGAAAGTTGGCGTGCCTGTCAGCTTGTGGGAAGCTATTAGTATGAAGAAGCCGTTTCTGCGCGTCACCAAGTGGCTGGGAGATATTCCCGTCGAAGCGGAATGCATCGCGTGCCCGGGGAAAGAAACTTTCCGCGTAAACTCGGCCAGCCATCGTCCAACCCGCGAAGAATACGTAAGGCAGTTGGAACGCGCCTTTGATCGTCACTGCAAAACCGTTCACGCGGCCGAGAATTCAAGTCACGCCGACTACTGAGTGGAGAGCGGCGTCTTCTCAAAGTACGCCGCGTAGAGGCCGCCCGGGACATTTGCCAACCTGCAGCTATGGCTGGCCCAGGGTCAATTGTTCTGCGACACACTGCCAGCGGCCATCGCGCAAGATCCAGGTATCGGTAAAACGCTCGTAGCGATGGCTGATGCGTCCGTCCTTGGCCTTCAGAGTAATGTCGTCCAGTCCGATGGCTATTACCGCGTAGGCAGCTACGGCGTGGACCACAAGAAACGTCATCTTGATGTTCGAGGTTAAGGACGATTCCGTCTTATACCCTTCCAACATCGTTTCTCGAGTGCCAAGCTTGCCGTCTGACTCCGTAAGCACAAAGTCTTCGGAAATCATGCTCTTGAGCTTGGGCCAGGACAGGGCCAGTTGGTCGGCAAACCATTCCTGCTCGAGTTTGGTGACCGCTTGTTCTGCGGCGGCGGAATATCCGTGGTGTTGCTGTGTCTCCTGTGCGTAAAGCATGCTGCAGCAGAGAAACACCGTTGCGGATAAAACTGCCGCGATCCTTGAGGTTGGAGCCAACATTTTCGTCTCTGCCTCCTGGCAAAACCTGCTACTGTCGTTCTCCGCCTCTAGCCCCCGGCGATTGCATCCCGAGCCGTCGCAGGCACAGCCCGCGTCCGCGCCCAATCGCGCAGCGTCTCAATTTCTTCCGCGCGGGTGATCGAGAGTGGGACGGTCTGGGCCAGTGCATCGAGCAGCGACTGCGTGGAGAGCGGCTTCTTCTCCGAGTAAGCCGCGTACAGTCCGCCCTGCACGGCGGCATCGATTTCGGCGCCGGAGTATCCCTTGGCCGCCGTCGCGATTTTTTCCAGATCAAAATCTGCCGGATTCCTCTTACGCTTCGTAAGTTGTATCGTGAGGATCTGCTTGCGCTCAGCCTGATTGGGCAGATCGACGAAGAACAATTCATCAAAGCGGCCCTTGCGAATCAATTCCGGCGGCAGCACGGTCACGTTGTTGCATGTAGCGGCGACGAAAACCGGCGCCTTCTTGTCTTGCATCCACGACAGAAACGACGCCAGCAGCCGCGAAGAAACGCCCGCATCGGCCGAAGCCGAATCCGGCCCGCTTCCGGCAAAAACTTTTTCCAACTCGTCAATCCAAAGCACGCACGGAGCAAGTCCTTCGGCGACCTGAAACACTTTGCGAATACGCTTTTCCGTCTCGCCGATGAACTTGTCGTAAACCGCCGACGTATCGAACTTGACCAGCGGCAGTTTCCACTCGCCGGCCACGGCGCGCGCGCATAGTGATTTGCCGCATCCCTGTACGCCCAGGATAATCATTCCCCGCGGCGGCTCCAGTCCGAATTCTCTCGCGGAATCTTCCCAAGCCCCGCGCCGCTGGCCGAGCCAGTGTTTCAGATTCTCCAATCCTCCGATTGCAGACAAAGTGTCGGAAGCTTCCACAAACTCCAGCAAGCCCGACCGCCGCAGCAGTTGCTTCTTGGCCTCGAGCACATCGGTCACGCTCTCCGGGCACAGCGCGTAGCGCGTCACCAGCGCCTGCGAAATGGCACGTTCGGCCTCCTCTTCGGTCAGGCCGCGCAGGTTCGCCGCCATGGCATCGGCACCGGCGGCGTCCAACTGCATCTTCAATGTGTAAGTCTTCGAGAGCCGCGCGAACATCTCGTGGATAATCTCGCGCAGGCGATCGCGGTCGGGCAGCGGCAGATCGAAATATTCCACCAGCTTGGCCAGCTCTGCGGGCACGGAGATTTCGGGCGCCGTGATGACCACGGTTCGCCGGTTGGCGGCAAATTTCTGTCCCACGTCGCGCAGCCGCCGCACTACAACTGGATCATCCATGTGGCGATGAAAATCTTTCAGGATAAATACGGCTTCGATCGTCATCGACTCCATATTCGCCAGCGCCTGCACCGGTTCGCGCGTGTTATAGATCGCCGTGCCGCTGGCCGCGGCGGCGACGCCAGTTCCACCCGGTGATGATGACCCCAACGTCGAAGCCATCGCCCGAGCCAACCGATCCCCTTCGGCGGCGCCGGGGCTCAGCGAGGTTCGCACGTGCGGCTGACTGCGCTGGTTCCAGGCCATCGCCTGATCGATGCGGGCTTGCAACGATATCTTCTGTCCCTCAGGCGGTTCGTTCGTGCCCGAGCGCAGCAAGCCATCGGCGATGCTCCACTCGAACGTCGCCATATTGAGTTCGACGCAGGCGTCGCGCACCATCTTGACAGCGTGCACCTCCTCCGCCGTCTCCATCACTACGATGGGCGTCGAGGAGTTGATAAGCACTTTCAGGCGATCAAGTCCGTCTGTCATATATGAAACTCGGAAGCCGTGAACTGGTTATGAAACTCGTAATCTCTGAACTGCCACGCTCCAAAAATGCGATGTCATCCTGAGCGAAGCCGTTCTTCAGGCGGAGCGAAGGATCTCTAGCTGAACCGGCCTGGCGCGGAAGCCACGCGGCGCAAGCACCCCAAGCCACGATCCGTTTGACCGCCCGCGAAACGCTCCCCTATAATAAGTAATTCGGACCTACCCCGAATATCTCTCTGCAAAACGAAGGTAACGAACCAGTTATGGCAAATCATCTATCGGCGCTGAAGCGTGCGCGCCAGACCACTAAGCGTACGGCCATCAATCGCGCGAATACTTCTACCCTACGCACGCAGTTGCGCGACTTGCGCGAGACCATCGAAAAGGGCGACAAGGCCGCCGCCGAGCAGTCGTATCGCAAGACCGTCTCCGCCCTCGACAAGGCGATCCAGAAAGGGACGCTGCACGAGAACACCGCCTCGCGTTACAAGTCCCGCTTGGGTAAACGAGTCAGCGCGATCAAGTAGGCTTTCAGCTCTTAGCCGTCAGCTTTCAGAAAATCAAAGGCAGACTTGGGATGGTTCTGCCCTTTTTTCTTTTGAGGATTCAGATTTCCTTTACGAAATCTTCCGCTCTTATTCCTGCCTGTTTCAGGATCCCGCGAAGCGTACCGACGGCTAGTTCGGAATGCAGAGGGACAACACAACCCGTTGTGCCGTCCGGCCCAACTTTCTTGAGCACGACATGACTTCCGCGCTGACGCACTTGCACGAAACCCAGCCGCTCCAGCGCTCGAATGGCTTCGGCGCCGGAGACACGAGGGAGCCTAGGCAAAACGCGCCTCAAAGATGGTAACAAGAGGACGTCCCGTTTCGCGCGGTGGGAACTCCTCCAGGTAAAGCTCCGTCGCCTCGCGAAGATTAGCGACTGCCTCTTCGACAGTCTTGCCCTGGCTGACCGTGCCCACCTCCGGGCATTCAGCTACGTATAAATCGCTTTCCTTGTGCAAAACCGCCGTGAACGTTCCGACGCGCATGGTCGTGACCTCGCTGACTCAATTGTGCCCTTGAAGGGATCTGGTTGCAAACTGCGCGGGTTCTAGGTGAATAAATCACGTCCCCACGACGCTTGATTTGGCTAAGAGCTGAAAGCTGACAGCTGCTTCTTCACACCGGCAACTGATCCTGCATCCACCCCGGCGTCTCAACCTTCGGCTCAGTAGTCAGGTCCATCACTAACCGCTCCAGCACCATGCGTTTGCTTACGGGATTGGAGCGCAACGCCAGGTCGGCCTTGGCCACCAGGCGAATCGCCCGCGTGAGTTCCCGGCGGGATTTGTAGCGGCGGGCCTGTTTGATGATGTCGTCGGCAGCGAACGGGGGCACGCGAAAGCCCTGCCACAGCGCGGCCCACAACATGCGCTGGTCGCGGACGTTGCGCTCCAGAATTACCAGCATCTGGCGGAAAGTTTTCGCCAGCATGTAGATGTGTCCGATGGCGGCCTCTTCCCCTTCGCCAGAGAGCAGAATAGCATCCAGAATTTCCAGCGCGCGCACGCGATCTTTGGCGGAGATCGCATCCGTCAGCTCATATAACGAGCGCTGCTTGGCTGCAAGAACCATGGTTTCGACATCACCCAACGTGATGCGTTTCTTTTCGCCGACATAGAGAATCAGCTTCTCCAGTTCGTTGGAGATCATCATCATGTCGCCGCCGAGAGCGTCGACAAGTTCGCGTGCGCCGTCAGCGTCGATTTTCACGCCGCCGTTGCCGCAGTACTCGGAAATCCAGCGCACCGCTTCGCCCTCTTCCACACGCGCCAGTTCCACGATGCCGCAATACTGTCCCATGGTTTCGCGGATGCGCTGGTAACGCTCTTTGTCCTGCATTTCCATGCGGCGGACGTCGGCGGGAATGCTGATGTGGTCGGCGACGAATACGACCAGAGCGTCGGGATTGGGATTCTGGCAGTAGCCCTCGATCGCAGCAAGCTTTTCTTCGTTCGATCCGCGTCCAAAAAGATTCTTCACCCCGCGCACGAAGAAGACTTGAAACGGGGCCATCAACGAAGGCGTGCGCGCGCGGTCAAGGACCTCCGCAAGATCGGTATCGGTTAGATCGAACTCGAAGAAACTGAAATCCCGCAGATCGGCCGGTACAAGGTGTTCGAGGATCGCATCACGAAAGCGCTTGCGAAAAAAAGCTTCATCACCCACAAACACGTAGGCCGCCCGCAGCTTGCGCGATTCCAGTTCACTGACAAAGCGTTCGGCTTGGGCGAAGGCCCGCATCAGAAACTTTCCTTGAGCACGCGAGATCTGGTTGCGTCGTCGGTCGTCGGTCGTTGGTCGTTGACGAACTGCAGCGGCTGCGGGGCCGACGACCGACGACCGATGACCAACGACGGTCTCGAAGACTGTAACACTTAGAAGCCCTCCAGGATGTTAGACACCAAGGTCCGCGCGAAATCCCGCGACAGACGGCGGAAGGCCGGAGAGTCTTCCTCAAAAAAACTGGCCAGATCCTGCGAAACTTCGTATTGCTCGCGAAACAGGTAAGCCGGATTCTGATACAGCACTTTGCCACTGCGATCGGTCAGCGTCACCTTCATGCTGACCACCACCAGAATGCTGGCGGCGCGACCCGTCGCCGTGTCATACGCCAGCGGAGTTGCGCTTGTCGAGAGCACCGTCCCGCGCAATGTAGCGTCAGCATCCTCGCTGGTATCGTTCACAATGCGATAGCGCGTGCGCGTCGTGAACTCGCGCACTACCGACGCCGTTAGCATCTGTTCGATGCGATAGGTGAGCGTCTCATTCTTAAAGGCCGGAACCGCGATGGTCTTCACGTTCTCGGGAAGGTTCACCGCGTGACCGGCGGTGTGGTAGCCGCAACCCAAAGTCAGGGAGAGCGCAAACAGCGGCAGCCCCAGGCTTCGCGCCGCGCCGTTCTTCACTGAATCTTTCCCGTCGGGCGCGTCGCTGTCATGCTCTCGGCGCAGTCCACCGCGGTCAGGGCTGCGATGCGAAGATTGTCCGCCGCCGTCCACAGCCAGACGCCATTGGGTTGCACGGGATCCGTCTTCAGAGCCAGTTGAATGTCCGCCTGCCCCGCCGAACTCACGTTGCTGGGCGGATCCTCTTCAGCTCCGGGGATCGCAACGTGATCGCCGGCCAACGCCTGCGATAACTCCTGCACATCCACCGGCAGCTCCATCTCAAGAAAAACAGCCAACGCGTGCCCATGGAACACCGGCGCCTGCAACAGCAGGATCGAAGGCGTAGGGGCATTGCCACCCTCAATCTTCTGGTAGTGCCGGGCAATGCGAGCTTCCACCGAGTCGAGCGCCGGCTGCGATTTCTGCCCGTATCGCGCCACCATGTTGAAGGCCACCTGGGCGTCATACACGTCTTTGGGTAATGACTGAAATGACAGCAGGTTCACCGTCTGCTGATGCAACTCGTCCATGCCGCGCTGACCATGCTCAGACGCAGGTTCTAGAATTGTAGCCACCGCGCGCCGGATCGCAGCCGCTTTATTGGCCCGCAACAGAAGCAATGCCAGCGTCACCGCCGCCGGATGGGCCGTTATGCAGGGGCCCGGCTGGAGTTCCGGAGCAGGAATTTTTCCCAACTCGCGCTCTACCCACAGAGAACGGACGCTGGCACCGGCCTCATTCTCCAAAGCGCCGGAAAGATCGATGATGGCGCTGCCGGCGTCGCGGGCATCCTTCCAATTCTTGCGCGTGCACTCTTCATCCGAAGCGAAAAAAGTAAAATCCACATTTTCAAACTGCTCGGCCCGCACCCTTTGAATAAAACTGATCTCGTCGCCCATGGCCTCGAGCTGACCCATGGATTCATCGTCATCCAGCAGGCGAATATCGGCAGCCGGAAAATTGCGCTCGTTCAGCATCTCGGCAACCTCTTTGCCCTTGAGCGAAGCAGCGCCCACGATCGCCGCACGATAAAGATTCCCGCGCGGAGCAACGGGATGCGACGGAGCTGGAGGCTTGAGCGAATCGTTCATGAAGTCTGCGAAGCCTCCGTGTAAGGCGGGGGTGGCGGCGACGACTTGCGACGAAAGATCCATTGCAGCCGCCAGAAAACTCCCGAAACCATGTACAGCAGGGCCACCGCAAAGAGCACCGGCTGCGAATAAAACCAGATTGCGGCAAAGAGAGCGCCTAGAAACAGAATCAGCCGGAAGGGATGGCTCGATTTGAAATCGATATCCTTGAAGCTATAGAAGCGCCACGTACTCACCATCAGATAGCCTACCGTCGTCACCATCGCCAGCCAGGTCAGCGCTGTGTACCACGACATGATCGGATCTCCCGCTTCGAAGTGAACCACCGCGGCGATTACGCCTGCGCCCGCGGGAATGGGCATGCCGACAAAATATTTTTTTCCCGGACGCCCGGGATTCGAAGGCTGCGGATTATTCGTGATATTGAAACGCGCCAGGCGACTCGCGCCCGCCATCAAAAACAAAAAACTGGCGGCCGCTCCCAGTTGCGTCAACTTGATGTGCCACTCGGTCAGTAGAACCGGCGGAACCCCATAAAATCCCCAGGTCCAGGCGAGCAGCGCCGGAGCGACTCCGAAGGTAATCGCATCGGCCAGGGAATCCAGTTCCTTTCCGAAATCGCTGCTGGTCCCGGTCATGCGGGCGATGCGCCCGTCAAGACCATCAAAGAGCACCGCAAAGCCAATCGCAATAGCGCTGTGATCGAGATGCCAGAAATCGGTGCGGTTCGTGGCAAAATCCAGCACCTGCAGAATGGCGTAGAAGCCCATCGCCATGTTTGCGGTGGTGAACAGCGAGGGCAGAATGTACATCCCCTTGCTTCGCCGGCGGTGCGGTTTAGGAGGACCTTGGCTCATTCCGGGTTGATCCACTAATGCGCCCTTTCGCTGGAAGGCGCGCTGCCCGCGGCCGTCAATGCGCCCAGCGGTTGCAGATAGGCCAGGACACTTGCCCCGCCCTTCACATGGTCGCCGATTTTCACATTTACTTGCGCCGTCGCCTCGAGCAACACATCCACGCGCGACCCAAACTTGATCAATCCCACGCGCTGGCCGCGCTCCAGCCGGTCTCCAACTTTCGGATAAAACACAATGCGCCGCGCTAACAGACCCGCGATCTGCTTGAATACCACCCGCTTTCCGTCTCCCTCAACGGCGACGACATTTTGCTCGTTCAACTCCGCCGAGGCCGTATTCATGGCATTCAGATACTGGCCGCGCTGATATCGCACCTCGCGAACCACTCCCGCAATTGGCGACCGATTCACATGCACATTAAACACGTTGAGGAAAATGCTGACCCGCACTTGCTTCTCGCCGGCCACCATCACCGTCGCAATGTCGGTGACCTTTCCATCTCCCGGAGAAACCACCGCACCTGGATCCTTCGGAATGGCTCGCTCCGGATCGCGAAAGAACCACAAAAAGAAAAATGCCAGCAGACACGGAACAATAGCCCACGCCGGGCGTGTCAGCCAGCCCAGCAGAACAGCGGCCGCGATCAAAGCCAAAGCGTAAAAGTAGCCGTCACGAACCATGTGTTCTCAACCAGATAGCCCTAATTATAGAGCACGTAACAGAACAGGTTGCGGTTTCACGGAGTTTTGGGTCTTAGGTCTTAATGAATTGGGTTCCGCATCAAGGCGAATGAGGCTTTAGGGCGATGTCTGACGTCCGACCGCCTAAGACTCAACACTCTAAGCGCAAGAGGCGCTCTGAGGGTACTCTCAAGAGATAGGTCTATCCCTCAGCGGCGAGGCCGCTCAGGATTGGCCAGAAATTACGCTACGTTGACGCCGTACTGAAGCCGGTACTCGCGCTCAATGGACTCCATCTGGTCCTTAAGGCGGAGTTTCAGCTTTTTCAGCCGGACTTCTTCCAGCTTCTCATCTTCGCTGAGATAGCGTTTTTGAGTGAGTGTGTCGAGGCGTCTCGAATATTCGGTGTGTTCTTGGGCTAGTTTGCGGAATTCCTCATGGTTAGTGAGGAGTTGGTCTCTCGAAGTCAGCATCCAGCAGACCTCCAACCGGGATTATTTACCGTACATTAACATAGCCCAAAAACAGGGGCAATGCCCAAGAGTGGTGCAAATCTCATTGTGAGAATCATATTACCTTAATCCGAGCGCCATTCACTGAAATCGAGAGCTAACCGATCTTCCGGCGGTATAACATCGCATCCTCTGCCGGATTGGCATAGTACAACTTTCGGCGTCCCGTCTGCTCGAACCCGGCCGTTTCGTAAAAACTTCGCGCCGCCAAGTTCGATTCCCGCACTTCAAGAAACACGGCGTTGCTGTTTGTTTGCTGTGCGGCTGCCAACAGAGCATCCAGGAGTCGGTTCCCAATTCCTTTTCGCCGGGCCAATGGATTCACAACAATGTTCTCCAACTCCCACTCCGGCGCAACATGCCGCGCAACTAGAAAACCTACGAGAAGGACGTCCGAACCCTGACTCGTATGCGGAGCCGCGTGAGCAACGGACCGGGCCGGGGTCGAAAGCGCCTCTTCGGCCGCCAGCACAAGCCTTTTCGGTCGATCCGGCGTGAACGCTTGCTCATACTGCTCTTGCGTCCAGTGGCCCGCAGTCGCGGATTCCCGCTCCAGCCTGATGACGGAAGAAATGTCAGCGAGATTGGCAGACCGGATGCGCAAGGTTTTCCAGGGGTCGTCGCGATTTGTTTTAGCTAAAAGCTAAGAGCTGGAAGCTAGGAACTGACCTTCACATACATATCCGCATCCGAGCGCCGCATGTAGTTCGCTTCCAGGCGCTCCGGCGAAACCGTCTTGCCAGCCTGTATCTGCTCCCACCCGAGGCGAGCGATCGTCGCCGCACTCGGCTGCTCGACGGCGGCCACGGTCAAAGCCGTGTCCCGCGCCATTTCGGCTAACGTCAAATCTGGAGTTGCAACGGTTGAGTCTCGCGCCTGCGATAGGAACTCCGCCTTCGACAGAAGCTCCTCGCGCAGAACCTGCATCGATTCGCCCGCAATCGAGTAAGCCCCGAAGAAAACTTCGCCGCGTCCTCCATCCAGAACGGCTACAACTTTGCCCTGGAGACGACTAGCCTTAGCCACCAACTCTAACAGCGATACCGCCGCGATCGGCTTCCGCAGAATCTCCGCCAACGCCTTGATCGCCGCCAGACCGACGCGCAGCCCGGTAAACGATCCCGGCCCGGACACTACAACAAAGCCGTCAATATCGCTCTTGCTGAATTGATGCTTCTGAAGCAGAGCCGCAATCTGCGGCACCAGTTGTGCCGAAAACATCCCGCCCGCCAGTGCCGCAACCTCGATCACTTTGACATCCTGACGATCGCTCTCGCCCGCTCGCGCCAGGGCCACGGTCCCACCCCGTCCGGAAGTATCAGTCACAAGAAGCAGCATTTTTTATTTCAGATTTATCCGTGAGAATCCGTGAAAACCCGTGGCCAGTTTTACCCCTGCACAAGTTCCAGCAACACCCCACCGGTGCTCGCAGGATGCACAAACACGTACCGATGCCCGCCCGCTCCGGTCTTGATTTCTTCCGAGACTAAACGAATTCCATCTTTTTTCAGCCGCCCTACCGCCGCCGCTAAATCCGGCACCTTGAGACACACATGATGCAAACCTTCGCCCCGCTTGGCGATGAACTTCGCGATCGTAGAATCTTGCGACGTCGCCTCCAGCAACTCCAGTCGGCTCTCGCCCACCGGAACCATCACCAGTCGCACCTGCTCCTGCTCCACCGTTTCTTCCGGCGAAACGGCGAGGCCGAGCTTTTCATAAATCGCCTTGGCTGCCGCCAACGACTTCACCGCAATACCTAGATGATCGATACTAAAATCCACTTGGCCCCTCAGATCAGTTTCACATCAGATCAGTTCACAATCGATAACAAACCATTGTCATCCCGGAGCGCAGCATTGCGATTGGCGTCATCAATCGCAATGCGTAGTCGAGGGACCTGCTTGCTCTCGCTACTTCCCCGCCCTCGCCGCAATCTGCTCTACCAGCGTATAGGGGTCCCGTTTATGTTCAGCAACTTCCGACGCCAGTGTGGCCAGGTTCCCCTCGCCCAACTGCGCCCGCGCCTTTTCCAGCATCACGTCGCGCAGCATCTCGACTAAACGCTCCTGCCAATTCTCCACACGCTTTTTCAGATCGAGATTTTCTTTTCGGAGATAAGCCTCATATCCGGCGATTGCCGCCGCCAGGTCTTCAACTCCAGTGCCGTCGCTGGCCACCGTCTTCACGATCGGCGGCGTCCAGCCATCGTGGCGGAGCGCCAGGGACTGCAAAGCGCGGATCTCGCGTTCCACGCGCTCGGCGCCTTCGCGATCGCTCTTATTGATCACGAAAATATCGGCGATCTCCATAATTCCGGCCTTGATCGTCTGCACATCGTCGCCCATGCCGGGAACCAGTATGACGACCGTAATGTCGGCCAGCCGCACAATGTCAATCTCATCCTGCCCTACGCCTACAGTCTCCACCAGAATCACATCGCGCCCGGCGGCATCGAGCACAGCCGTAACGTCGGCCGTTGTGCGCGCTAACCCGCCGAGCGATCCCCGGGTCGCCATGCTGCGAATGTAGATTCCCTCGTCGGCAAAATGCTCCTGCATGCGGATGCGGTCGCCGAGAATCGCTCCCCCGGTATACGGACTCGTCGGATCCACGGCGACAATTCCCACCGTACGATTCTGTTTGCGATAGAGCCGTGCCAAATGATCGACCAGCGTGCTCTTCCCCGCCCCCGGGGCCCCCGTCAGCCCGATCACGCGCCCCCGCCCCGTATGCGGAAACAACGACTTCAGTAGCTCGGACCACCCTGGCACGCGATTCTCAACCGTGGAGATAGCCCGCGCCAGTGCGCGAACATTGCCGGAGCGCAGTGCGTTGATCTGTGACCGAATGTCCTGGTTCAGTGCCTTCGTATCCAAGCAAACAGTGTAAAGCAGGAGCACAGCGTGCGGAACCACAGGCCTTCGACGTAGGGCCGCCTTGCCATCTAGTACCTGACCACACTGCAAGCCGGGCATGACCAGCGTGCGCTCGTCCCACAGACCAGTGGTGTCGCACAAAATGGGCAAGTACTATCGGCTGCCGACGGAATTGTCGCAAGGCGTTCCCTTAGGGATGGCTCCCCGTGACTGCGAAGAAGATGAATGAAAACGAGAATCGCACCGACAGGCGCGGCGATTCGAATGATCCAGCAGCCCGCCTCAAAATCCAAGTCAATCGGCGATAGCCAAAAGGCTACCGACAACAGCATCAGCAAGAACAAGCCGATCCACTTAAACGAACGCCGCGTCTTCCGGTTGACGTGCGGATCGCGGCCGCATCCGCTGCATCGCCAATGCTTCCAAAAGCCGACGGGCAAAATCGGAATTCCAAAAATGTGCCCCACATCGAAAGTTCGGATCGCGACCGATTGGCACGGCGCGTGGCAGGAAAGGCAATAGTCGTTGCGGTACGCAACCCGCCTCGGCCAGAAATGGTAAGCGCCGTGAACGATCAGCATGGCGATTCGCCAGGAACGCGCTGGCGTATCTTAGCTCACTTCATCGACGGGCGGTTAGGATTTTAGGAACGATTCGCGCACCAGGTTTGGCAAGAGCTAAGAGCCAACAGCCAAGAGCTAACAGCTATGAGCCGGTTTACTCCTTCAACAACTGCCGCGCGATCACCAGTCGCTGAATTTCGCTCGTGCCCTCGCCAATCGTGCATAGCTTCACATCGCGATAAAACTTCTCCGCGGGATAATCCTTAATGAACCCATACCCGCCGTGAATCTGCACCCCTTCGTTCGCGCATTTCACGGCGACTTCACTCGCGTAAAGCTTCGCCATGGACGACTCCTGCGTGGACTTCATCCCCGCATCTTTCATAGAGGCCGCGCGCATGGTGAGCAGCATAGCTGCATCGATCTCGGTGGCCATGTCGGCCAGTTTCCACTGGATCGCCTGAAAATCGCTGATCGCTTTGCCGAACTGTTTGCGCTGCTTCGAATACTTCAGCGCCGCTTCATAGGCGCCTTCCGCCATGCCCAGCGACAACGCGGCAATCGAGATGCGCCCGCCGTCGAGCACGCGCATGGCGTCGGGAAATCCCTGCCCTTCGCCTCCCAGCAAATTCTCCGCTGGAATCACGCAGTCTTCAAAGATCAACTCCGCCGTATCGCTGGCCCGCAGTCCCAGCTTGTTTTCTTTCTTCCCGGGACGAAATCCTTTCGTGTCCTTGTCGACAACGAATGCGGAAATTCCATGCGTGTGCGCGGCGCGATCGGTCACCGCTAGCACCACGACGGCGTCGGCATAATGTCCGTTCGTGCAGAATGTCTTGGTGCCGTTCAGTACCCAGTTATTTCCCTTGCGAACTGCGGTCATGCGCGCGCTGCCCGCGTCCGACCCTGAAGAGGGCTCGGTCAATCCCCAGGCGCCGATAAATTCTCCCGTCGCCAGCTTGCTCACATACTTCTTTTTCTGCGCCTCGTTCCCAGCAAGAAAAATATGGTTCGAGCACAGCGACGTATGCGCCGCCACGATGATGCCTACAGAACCGTCGACCCGGGAAAGTTCCTCGATCGCGGTGACGTATTCCACATAACCCATCCCCGCCCCGCCGTAGTCGGACGGAAAAATCATTCCAAGATAGCCAAGCTTACCCAGTTCCTTGATCGTAGCGAGCGGGAACTCGCCGGCTTCGTCCCACTCCATGACGTGCGGCTTGATCTCGCGCTCGGCAAACTCACGAACACTCTTTTTCAGTTGCAATTGTTCATCGTTCAGTTGGAAATCCAAAGTCCCTCCCGCGCACAAACGCCCAAATTGTGATTAGAACATAGCGCTCCCCCGCGAAAGAAGTTACCCTCGGATGAGAATGAGGAAATACGGCGAAGCCGCGTGAATACTAACGATTCCACTGGTTTTGCTTTGCCAGCCAACCGACCGGATGGTTTCTCTGAAAACCGGCCTTACCTCAAATAATTGAACCGGCCGAGGTCGCCAGGAAAACCTGAAAGACCTCATTCGAAAGTAAGCGACCTCGTGCAGTGAGCCGAATGCAATCGCCGTGTCGTTCCATGAGTCCGTCGTCAACCAGTCCTGCGACAACGGGACGCAAGTTGTCGAGGGCACGCTGGCCGAAATTCGCAGCCACTCCTCGCAGGTCGACCCCTCGGTTCAGGCGCAATCCAAGAAAGAAGCGCTCTTCCAGCGCGTTTGCGGGAGACACCACGCTTCTCTGCGAGGAAGCTCCAGCAACATATTTTTCAAGGACATCCGTGGTGGAGAACCGTACCGCGTCTTCTTCCGTCCTCGCGGATAGCAACATGGAATGCGCGTCCACGCCAAAGCCCAGATAAGGCCGACGCGTCCAATATTTTAGGTTGTGTTGCGATTGAAAACCGTCGCGCGCAAAATTTGAAATTTCATACTGCGCAATGCCTGCCGATTCGAGCCCATCGCACGCTGCGAGATAGAAATCCGCCGTTGCTTCTTCATCCGGCACGAGATGCGCGTGATAGTGCGTGCCGCCCGCCATCACTTCGCGGCCCAGGCGCGAGTCTTCGTCCACTTCGAGCATGTAGACGCTTACATGCGGCGCGCCGGTCGCGATCGTCTGCGCCAGCGATTCCCGCCAGCTTTCCGCCGTCTGATGCGGAAGCCCGGCGATTAGATCGACATTGATGTTCGCGATATGCGCGGCGCGCAGGCGGGCAACATCGTCCAGGACAATGGCGCGCTTGTGAAGTCGCCCCACCGCTGCGGCTTCCACGTCAATAAAGGATTGCACGCCCAGGCTGACGCGGTTTACACCGCAACGCAGCAGTCCCTCGATCATATCGGGCACGAGCGTCCCCGGGGCACACTCGACCGTAATTTCAGCATCCGACCGCACTGAGAATTGCTCCCGCAACGCAACGAAGATTCGCTGCAACTGTGCAGCCGCGAGGAGCGTCGGCGTTCCACCACCGAGATAGATCGAGTCCACTTCGCGCTCGAACCGTCCGCCCATCTCCTCTGCATTCCGCGCAGCATTCACGATGTCAGAGCACACGCGGTCTACGTAGCCCTCAAATAGCACCCGCGAAAACACGTCGGAGGCAAAGTTGCAATAACTGCATTTCGTCTTGCAAAACGGCACCGAAATATAGATTCCCAGGCCCAATCCGGATTATCCTCGAAATGATTATCCCACCAGCGAACGTTTTCCATCCTCACGCCTACCTCGACCATCTATGTTGGGGTACCCTATTTAGGAGAGAGAGTTAAGAAAACGCGGCCGGCAGAGTCCATCCTCTGCGAGCTTCGTCCGAACTCATGGCCCAGGAAGAAGAAGTATTAGGCAAAGCGTATGACAGTCGCCTGATGCGGCGACTGCTCACCTATCTGCGTCCCTACCGCTGGCAGGTCGTGATTGCCCTTGTCTCCATCATCGTCAAATCGTTCTGCGACGTTTTGGGGCCATACCTCGTGAAGGTCGCTGTCGATCGGTATCTAGCCCCGGTCAAGGGCAGCGCCTCCGGCCTGTGGAGTTGGCTGAGCCCGCGTCCGCTGACCGGCGTCGCGCAAATCTCCTCCATTTATTTTGGAATCCTCGGCCTGACCTTCGTCTTCGAGTTCCTGCAAACTTACTTCATGCAGTGGACCGGACAGAAAGTCATGTTCGACCTGCGCAGCCAGATTTTCCGCCACTTGCAGCGCATGCACGTCGCTTTTTACGACAAGAATCCCGTCGGCCGCCTGGTCACCCGCGTCACCACCGACGTGGACGCATTGAATGAAATGTTCACCTCAGGTGTGGTTTCAATCTTCGAAGACATCTTCGTGCTTCTGGGAATTCTGGCCGTTATGCTGTGCATGAACTGGAAGCTGGCGCTGATCACCTTCGCCGTACTTCCATTCATTGTGATCGCGACCAAACTTTTCCGCGACAAGGTGCGCGATTCCTACCGCCGCATTCGCACCGCTATTGCCCGCATCAATTCCTATTTGCAGGAACACGTCAGCGGCATGGTCGTGCTCCAACTGTTTAACCGCGAACGCAAAGCCTACGACCGCTTCTCGGAGATCAACCGCGTCCACATGGATGCCTACAAAGACGCCATTCTGGCCTATTCTCTCTACTACCCCGCCGTCGATTTCTTTTCCGCGATCGCGATCGCCTGCGTCATCTGGTTCGGCGGCCAGGATGTAATGCGCGGATTGGTTTCCAGCAGTGTCTCTATCGAGTTCAACCCGCACTCGCTGCTCGCGTTTCACCTGGTCGCGACCGTCGCCTCCCTCGGCGTGGTCATCGCGTTCACTCAGTACGCGCAGCGCTTCTTCCGCCCCATCATGGACTTCAGCGAGAAATACAACATTCTCCAGTCCGCGATGGCCGCCAGCGAACGGATCTTCAAGCTGCTCGATACACCGGCAGATATCGTCTCCCCCACTGCAACTAAAAAGCCGCAAGGCCCCGGCCGCATCGAATTCGACCATGTCTGGTTCGCCTACCGCGACGTGCCGGAAGAAACCACGCCATCTAGGCCCGGCAAGCCCCACGTGGGGACGGACGCATTCGTCCGTCCGGCCGAGCAAGGCTCGGCGGCGCATTCAGCCGGCAACGGCCCCACCCCCGACTGGGTGCTCCGCGACGTCTCCTTTACCATCGAGCCCGGAGAAACCATCGCCGTAGTCGGCCACACCGGCGCAGGAAAAACCACACTCATCTCCCTGCTCCTCCGTTTCTACGACGTGCAGCAAGGCGCCATCCGGATCGACGGCGTCGATGTAAAAGAAATGGACCTCGCCGACCTGCGCTCCCGTTTCGGCGTCGTGCTGCAAGATCCATTTCTGTTCAGCGGAACGATCGGCGGCAACATCCGCCTCGGCACCGGGCGCATTCAGGACTCGCATGTCGCCAAGGCAGCCGAAGATGTGAATCTGGGCGACTTCGTTCGCGCCCTGCCCAAAGGTTTCGACGAGGAAGTCCGCGAACGCGGCTCAACTCTTTCGACCGGACAGAAACAACTCATCTCCTTCGCCCGCGCCCTGGCCCACGAGCCGAAAATTCTCATCCTCGACGAAGCCACCTCGAGCGTGGATACCGAAACCGAATTCAAAGTCCGCGACGCCCTCAGCCGCATGGTCGAAGGCCGAACTTCGCTGATCATCGCCCACCGCCTCTCGACCGTGCAGCGCGCCGACAAAATCATCGTCATGCACAAAGGCCAGGTGCGCGAAATGGGCACCCACCAGGAACTACTAGCCCACCGCGGCATCTACTTCAAGCTCTATCAGCTCCAGTACAAGGATCAGGAGTTGAATGTGGCGCGTGCGTCCGCTAACGAGTTCCGCGAGCCCGAAGTCACCGCCACAGGGGACGACTGAAGCCGCGTGCACTGTCCTCAGTGTTCCTCTGTGTCCTCTATGGTTAAGATGTTAATCGACTCTGCTTGACAGCACGTCCGGCAAATGCCAAACTTTCCTCGTTCAGTTCACACGCCTCCCCTCCGAACTGAACACTCCGCTGGGCCCGCGCATTCAAAACTCCGTCTACAAGGATTGCTATGTCGCATCGAATTTCAGCCGTCGCCCACTCTTCACTTCTGTTGTGCCTTGCGATTGCGATTGCCTTGCCCATGCAAGCTCAGAACTACAAATTCAGCACCCTTTACACCTTCCCAGGAACAACGCTGAATCACCCGACATCTCTCATCATCGACGACGCTGGCAATCTCTACGGCAGCTCCTATTACGGTGGCGCAAACAATCAGGGGATGGTTTTCAAAGTGACGCCCGCCGGCAAAGGTACCGTGCTCTACAATTTTCCGTCGGACTCGTCATTCGGCCCCATCAATCCCAACGACGTTGTCCGCGATGGCAAGGGAAACATCTTCGGCGGCACGCCCTATGTGCGCGGAGAATATGACAATCCCGGAGCCGTCTTTGAACTCACCGCCGGAACTTATGCCTTCTCCACGGTCTACACGAACTACAACGGTGGGCCGCAGGATCTGGCGCTCGACTCCGCGGGGAACCTCTACGGCATCATGTGCTACTACGGCAACTACAACTGTTCCTATCCCAGTCTGTTCGCCATTCCCGCCGGGGGCCAGTGGACCGATCTGTGGGATTTTTCTGGAGACTTCGCATTCAATCCCAGCAATTTGATCGTGGACAATGGCCGCATTTACGGCGCGAACGGCGGCGATACCCAACAGGGCGACGCCGGATACGTTTTCGATTTTTCGCCCCAGGCTGGCCTCAAGATCCTCCACCAATTCGATGTGAACGACGGCTCTTATCCCAATGGTCTTGCTCAAGATGCCGCCGGCAATCTCTACGGAACCACGTACCAGGGCGGCGCCAAGGGCGCTGGAACGATTTTCAAGATCAGCCCCAGCACCGGGTTTTCCACTCTCTACACCTTCTGTGCCGCCACCAAATGCACCGGTGGAAGCAATCCCACCGGCTCGTTGCTTGTGGACTCGAAGGGAAATATTTTCGGCACGACTGCATCCGGCGTATTTGAACTCCCCGCGGGCGGCGTTGAGGGCCTGATCTACAACGCCGGTCAACCCCTTCTTAGCCCAGTCCTTGCGATGGATACAGCGGGCAATCTCTACGGCATCACCGCCAATGGTTCGCGGGAATCGATGTTCAAGCTGACGCCGGTGAAGTAAGAGAAGTGTCCGATACAATGCTCCCTTGCTCATTCTGATTTCAGCGGGCGAAGCCTCGGGAGAAATGTACGGCGCGAAGCTGATCGAGGCGCTGCGCCGCGCCCATCGCACGAATCATGTGGGGACAGCCGACCCCGGCTGTCCGGCAGAGCGAAGCTCTGCGGGCTCTCAGCCGGCAGAGGCTGCGGACCTTCGGTCCGCTGGACAGCCGAGGGCGGCTGTCCCCACAGAAGCATCTAGCCTGGCAGAAACAAATCAGCTGGAATTCTTCGGCGTAGGCGGAGATCGCATGCGCGCTGCCGGGTGCGATACCGTCGTCGACGCCAAAGACCTCGCCGTCGTCGGCATCACCGAAATCCTCAGCCATCTGCCGAAAATATTGACCCGCTACAAACGCCTGATCGCCGAGGCCGACCGCCGCAAGCCTAGCCTCGCCATCGTCATCGACTCGCCGGCCTTCAACTGGCGCGTCGCCCGCCAGATGAAGCGGCGGGGCATTCGCACAGTCTACTACGTCGCGCCGCAGTTCTGGGCGTGGCGGCAGGGCCGCGTACGCCTGCTGCGCGACTACATCGATAAGGCGCTCGTTATCTTCCCCTTCGAAGAAAAGTTTTACCGCGACCGCGGTGTCGACGCGACCTTCGTCGGCCATCCTTTGGCAGAACTTCCGCACCCGGCCATTGAGCGCATCGACTATGCAGCCCAATTTCATCTCGATCCCGCGAAGCCCTGGATCACGCTCATGCCCGGCAGCCGTGTCAAAGAGGTCCGCATGAACCTGCCGACCATTCTGGAATCGGCGTCTCAACTCGGCGCAGCCTACGAATTTCTCCTCCCAGTCGCCCCCACGCTCGACCGCAGCTTCCTCGCCAGTCGAATCGGCACACAAACAATCACTCTCGTCCCCGAATCCCTGCCCGCGCTGTGGCATTCCCGCGCTGGAATCGTGGCCAGCGGCACCGCCACAGTCGAAGCCGCCATGATGAACACTCCGTTCGTCATGGTTTACCGCGTCTCGCCGCTCACCTATCTGCTGGGCAAGCCCCGGGTAAAAGTCCCCAGATTCGCCATGGTCAATCTGATCGCCGGCGAGGAAGTCGTCCCAGAATTGGTGCAGCATGATTTCACAGCAGAAAATGTAGTCGCGAAGCTCAACGAAATCCTCCCGGACGGTCCCCCTCGAGACCGCATGCTCGAAGGTCTAGCCAGAGTAAAAGCGCTCCTGCGCCCTCCGGGCGCTCCCGGCGGCGCGCAGCACCCAGCCGATAAGGCTGCCGAGATCATTCTCGGCATGGCCTCTTGAGCCGCGTTCCCCCATGGGCTAAAGCTCACATCACTTGCCGTTTGACGGCCCGGCCGAAAGCCGGGCCCTTCCCGACCGGATTCATGGGAAGCTCGAGCATCGCATTCATGGGAAGCCTTAAGCTAAGAGCTAAGAGCCAAGAGCCAAAAGCTGCTTCCCTTGCCCTCCCAGCATCTTTTGCGTGAGAATCTTCATCATAGGAAATGGGTTATCATTTCCCGGAGACTCTCCTGAATGTGGATCCACCCGCGGCGCGCCATAGGCGCCCTCACCAGTTCCCTGACCCTTTCGCTGCTGGTCCTGCTTGCGCTCCCATCGCGAGCCGCTGAAAAAGCCCGCCTGCGCGTCGACGACTATCAGATCGATGCCGAACTCGACCCGCACCTCCATCAGATCAAGGCCACCGCCAAAGTCAAGTTCACGGCCATGCAGGATCTGAGCGTCGCCATTTTCGAACTGCATAACGACCTGCGCGTCACCAAAGTAGTCGACGAAAAAAACCAGCCCCTATCCGCCGAGCGCGTCACTCAGGACTCCACCGTGCGCGTTCCGCTGCCCGCAGGCCTCTCCAAAGACGCGTCTACCACCCTTACCTTCGAATACGAGGGCCAACTCGAATCCCCCGACAACAGCCCCGTACCCGGCCTGAAGCTGGCCTACATCGGCGACGACACCAGCTACCTGTTCTATGCCGGACGCTGGTTCCCGGTCAGCGGCTACGGCCTGAACCGCTTCACCTCGACGATTAGTGTGACTCTGCCCGCGCACATGCTCGTCATCGGCAGCGGCAAAGTGACGACCGAGGAACATCCGGCCTCGAACAAGCCCGGCGCCAGCGTCCTGCCCACCAAGACTTACACCTTCGTCTCCGACAAGCCCAGCTTCCCCGGCACCATCGTCGCCGGAGTTTTTCAGGAGTACAAGAGCGACGAAGCCGGTCTCGACCTGCACGTCTACTTCAAACCCACGCATCAGAGCCTGGCTCCGGCGTATACAACCACTGCGGTTCAGGAGTTCACCTACTTCATCACCCTCTACGGCTTGCCTCAGTCGCAGAGGCTGAGCGTAGTTGAGTTACCCGGAGATACAGTTCCCTACGCCTGGGCGCCGGAGATCGCCGGCCTGGCTGGACCCTCGATCACCGAGAAAACCAACTATCGCCTGCTCGCCGATGCCATCGCTCATCAGTGGTGGGGCGTTTCGGTGACTCCCGCATCCAAGGACGACTGGTGGCTGACCGACGGCTTCTCCCGCTATTCCGAAGCCATGTATGTGGAGAATGCCGCCGGCTCCGCGGGTCTCGAAGAAGCCGTTAAGGATATGTCGGTCGGAGCTCTGGCCTATGACACCGTTCCGCTTTCGAGCGCCAGCAAGCTCGATATTTTCTCGACCGAATTTCAGTCGCTCGCCACCGACAAGGGCGCAATGATTCTGCACATGCTGCGCTGGGTGCTGGGCGAGGACAAATACAACAAGACCATGCGCGAATTCGCCGCCGAGTTCGCCGGGAAATCCGCCAGCATGGACGACTTCAAAACCATCGCCGAGAAAAATTACGGCGACCAGCTCACCTGGTTCTTCTCGCAGTGGCTCGATTCGACCGGCGCGCCCGAGTTCAAAGTGAAGTACACCACATATCGCCTCGGCGGCGCAGCCGCCCAAAACCCCAAGGATGAAAAGGCTCCCGGATTCCGCGTGACCGGCGAAATTTCACAGGATCTCGATCTGTTCCGCATGCCCGTTGACCTGCGCATCGACACCGACGGCAAAACCGAAAACAAGCGCATCGAAGTCGTCGGCACGACGTCACCATTTTCCATCGAGACCTTCGGCCGTCCGCGCCGCATCTCGGTCGATCCCGACCATCACGTCCTGACGAACTCGACCGATGTGAAGCTGCGCGCCTCCATCCTGCGCGGCCAAGCCATGCAGCAGCAGGGAGACCTATCGGGCGCACTCGTCGAATTCAACAAAGCTCTCGACCTCAACAAAAACAGCTCGCTCGCGCATTACCGCATCGCCGAAGTCTTCTTCTTCCAGCGCAACTATCAATCCTCCGCCAACGCCTATCGCGCCGCCATTGATGGCGACGGCGAGCCGCGCTGGACCGAAGTCTGGAGCCACATTCAACTCGGCAAGATTTTCGATATCACCGGCCAGCGCGAACGCGCCGTCGGCCAATATCGCCAGGCCACACAAACCAACGACAATACTTTCGGCGCTCTCGAAGAAGCCCGCAAATACCTACAGAAGGCTTATGAGCGACCCAAAGAAAGACCCTCGCAGTAAGGGGAGACTAGTGACTGATGGGTTGAAAATGCTGGAGGTTGCAACACAGAAGACACTCAGCAATTAACGACCCTGCCCACAGCGTCACTGTGAACAGGCTCTAACCAAACGAACCCAAGGCGGTGTTCAAATGGCTTCACAAACTCTAACCGAAGTCCGCAGCGGTTTTCCAACCGGACATTCCAGCAAGAATGCGCACCTTACAGAGCTGTCCCTCCACATTGCGGAACGCCAACGCAGGGGCGCCGCGGCGTTGACACGCTACGGTGTGATTTCGAACACGACGCCACAGCGACTGGGGCAAGCCGTGCTGCTGCCTCCATACAGAGTTGTGCCAAAGATGTTGCCAGCCGAGTCAAAGATCACGCCGGAATTCGGCAACTCCCCGCCGGTTCCACCCGAAAACGCATGGACGCCGCTTTCCGTCCAGCCCCCGCTGGAGTTGGGTGAAAGCTTGAACACAACTCCGTTCCCACGGCCACCAAAAGGAGCAGTGCCGTACAGGTTGCCTGCCGTATCGAAAGTAAGATTGGAAGCAGGCGATCCTCCGCCTTCGCCTGCGGCGCCGCTGGAAGTGGGCTGGAAGGTGTGGATCACAGTTTGTTTCCATCCGCCGGACGAGTTCGATAGCTTGAACACAACTCCACACCCTGGCACATTCCAAGTACATCCGATAGACGTGCCTCCTGCTCTTGTAACGCCATAGAGGTTGCCGCTGTTATCAAGGACTAAGCTGCCAGTGGGCAGGTTGCCGTCGCTACCGCCGCTGAAGCTGTACAGCACGGTCTCGGTAAATGCGCCCGACGAATTGGGCGAGAGTTGAATCACCGAGCCGCAACCATAGCCTCCGCTGCAGATCTGGTTTGAGGAAGTGCCACCGCTAGTCGTCGTGGTGTAGAGGTTACCGGTGGCGTCGAAGACGATCCCGTTAGGACCGCACCCGTCCGGATGGCCGATGAACGTGTAGAGGACAGTCTCGGTCCATCCTCTGGCGCCGTGAGACAACTCGTATACGACACCGCATCCACTACCACCGTTCTCGAAATTTCCGCCTAGGAGGGTCGTGCCGTAGAGGTTACCCGCGGAATCCATGATCAGGTTGCCAGTGGGTAAGGTTCCGTTCGCATTGGAATCCGAAAACTGAAGTATCACCGAATAGGTCCAGCCTCCGGATGTGGTTGGTGACAGTTTGAACACGACCCCGCATCCAGATTCAGATTGGCAGCCCACTCCGCCTATAAAAGTGGTGCCATACAAATTGCCAGCGCTGTCGAAGACCAGACCAGATTGCGGAGACGCACCATCAGGGCCGGCGAAAGCGTGTAGAACTTTCCGCGTCCATCCGCCCGTCGAGGTCTTCGACAACTGAAACACGGTGCCCCCACAAGTTGTCTCTGCACTGCTGCAGTTCCGGGGGCCGCCAGTGGAGGTTGTGCCGTACAAGTTTCCGGCGGCGTCTGCTACGAGGTCACCGTACGGGTTCGAACCGTCCGTCGTGCCATCGAAGCTGTGAATGACGCGGTAGGTAACGGCCTGAGCGCCGGTGGCCAGTCCGGCCGCAATCACGGCAAGGGTGAGCATCGCAAAGAGACTGCGATAGAGATTCGCGCCAAGTTTCTCAATTCTCATTTGAATATTCTCTCAGGACAAAGTGTTTCGTAGAAATGGCTATGAGCCCGCGAGTGACGGCGAAGATACCTCCGACTCGTGCGAGCCAAACCCGGAAGCACAGAGTCTGCCGCGCTGGGAACAAGCTGTCAAGATGAAGGGATTTGCATGTCTTAGCACTATGATTTTGTCACCCCTTAACAGCAAAGTTTAAAATGTCACCCCATGAGGGAAAAGACATTCGCGTTGAGACAGAAGGAACTGCAACGAGTAAGCGTAATTTCAGCGTGCCTTAAAAGCGACATGACGTGGACGACCCAGCCCGCGCCGCCTGCCCGACCGGCGCGTCCTCAGGCGTCAATTCGGAGTATCCGAGACCCAAAGTGCTTTGGTGGCCTTCTGCGCTCAAAGGAAATCTTGACGCGAAGGGAATTCGCCACCAGCGTTTCGATCTCTACACGATTGAACGGCCCGGTAACTCAGTTCAGAACTTTATCTTGCTCTTCGCCGTTGATTGGTCGAAGAGCCGAGCGTTCTTTTACAGCAGATACAAGTAGTTCGACCAGCGCAGGTCAACTGGCGATAAATCGCCATTACGCTCATCGACGATGAGAGCGCTCATTCAATGCCACAGCATCAGCTAACCTTTTTCTCTTTCCCCATGTCTAACTCCTCAGATGCCAGCCGGGAACTTTCCCGAGCCCGGCTGCGTATTTACTGATCAGATGGTTGGGCGGGATTGAGACCCCTCGCCTGAACGTTACCCGGGTGTCCCCACGCCCCTCCCCGGAGGCGTGGGGGCATGATTCAATTCACGTGGCGACGGACCGCCGGTCCTCGGAACTTGATTATGCGCCTGCTCTTCGACATCATTCGCCAGTCTCTGTCCACGCTCTGGGCGCACAAGCTGCGTTCGTTTCTGACGATGTTCGGCATCGCCTGGGGCGTGGGGTCGTTGCTGCTGCTGGTCGGACTGGGAGAAGGTTTCCGCAGTGGCCAGGAAAAGCAACTCGCCACCCTCGGGCAGAACATTATGTTCATGTTTCCCGGACGCATTCCCGCCGTCGAGGGCAGCACGCAGTCCGGCAAGACCTATTACTTCACTTACAAAGATTATCTGGCCGTCCGCAGTGAAGCTCAGTTCGTCGGCGCATTGTCTCCAGTTCTGAATCGCGAGGACATTCGCGCCGTCAGCGATTACGGATCCACCAATGGCCAGGTCTTCGGCGTCGCCTCCGATTACAACCAGATTCGCAACGTCCCAGTCGAACCCGGCCGCTGGTTCAATAACCAGGACAACGCCGACCGCCGCCGCGTCGCCGTCGTCGGCTGGGAACTGCTGAAAAATATGTTTCCCGGGCGTCCCGCCGTCGGTTCGACGATTCTGCTCAACGGCATTAACTTCGACGTCGTCGGCGTAGTCGCGAAAGTCGGACGCGACGGCAATAACGGAACCAACTCGCGTATCTTCATCCCCATAGAAACCATGCGCGATCTTTTTCCGCTCACCAAAGCAAACTCCGAAGATGCGATTTCATTCCTGAATTATCAGCCGATCAGCAAAGATCTGCACGCCGAAGCGAAAGAAGAAATTCACCGCATCCTCGCCCGCCGCCACGGCTTCAGTCCCAAACTGCAAGACGCCTTCGAAGACTGGGACACGATCGAAAATATGAAGCGCGTGGGAAAAATTTTCGATGCCATGGACTGGTTCCTCGGCGTAGTCGGGGTCGTCACCCTGGGCCTGGGAGCGATCGGCATCATCAACATCATGCTGGTCTCGGTAACCGAGCGCACCAAAGAGATTGGCCTGCGAAAAGCCCTCGGCGCAACCTACCGCGCGATCCTGACGCAGTTCTTCATCGAGGGAGCTTTTCTCACCGCCTTCAGCGGCGCCATCGGCCTGGCCATCGCTACGGGTTTCGTAACGTTGCTGGCCATGCTCCCGTCGCCGGAAGGCTTCGACACGCCAAGAATTATTCCGGCGTCGGCCCTGGCCGCGATCGGATCGCTGGCGGTAGCAGGAATCGCCGCAGGCCTGTATCCCGCAAGAAAAGCAGCCCTGCTGCCACCAGTAGAAGCATTAAGACAAGAATAATCGCGTAGCGACGGACGCATTCGTCCGTCCCGCAAAAGCCTGCCCTGTGCGAAGTCGAAGGGGCGAAGCCGAGCGGAACCGAGACGAGTAAGTAAAGGGTAGAGAAGCTAGAAGCTAGTAGCTAGGAGCTGTTTTCCCATGATCCTCGATCTCGCCACCCAGGCCTACAACGCGCTCCGCTACAACCGCCGCCGCAGCGTCCTGACCATGCTAGGCATGGCGTGGGGCATAGCCACCGTTGTGCTTCTCCTGGCCTACGGAACAGGCTTCGAGCGCGGACTCTGGTCCGCCTTCCGCTCCTTCGGCACCAATCTCGTCTTCATTTTTCCCGGCCGCACCGAACTCCAGGCCGGCGGCACCAAAGCCGGCACGCAAGTCCGTCTCACCATCAACGACCTCGACTCCATCCGCGCCGAAGTCCCCTTGTTGAAGCGCGTCTCTCCCGAAGCCTTCAAGAATTGCGCGGTCGCCTACGGTACTCGCAGCGCGAACTACGGCGTTAGCGGCGTTTACGCCGCCTACGGCCGCATGCGCAAAATGGATGTCGCCGAAGGCACTTTCTTCAGCGAGGCCGACGACTTCACTCACACCCGCGTCGCCGTCATCGGCTCCGATGCCAAGAAGAAATTATTTTCCGGCCAGAACGCGCTCGGCGAAAACATCCGGCTCGACGGCATCTCCTATCAGATCGTCGGAATTCTCAAGCATCAAGTTCAGAACGGGGACGACAACATCAACGAACACGTCTACGTCCCCTACAGCGCCATGAGCGATCTGACCAACACCTATTACTTAAGCTCGGTCGTCATGGAGTACGAAGGCGATCACGCCAAAATCGTCAAAGCCGTGCGCGAATCGATGGCCTTCCATCACAGCTTCGATCCCAAGGATCAACGGGCGATCTTCGTCTTCGACGTCTTCGCCGACCTGATGGATTTGCAGGTGATCTCGACGGGCATAAAAATTCTTCTCGGCTTCATCGGCCTGCTCACGCTGGGTATTGGCGGCGTCGGCCTGATGAATATCATGCTGGTCTCAGTCACGCAGCGCACCCGCGAAATCGGCGTCGAGAAAGCCCTGGGCGCGCACCGCTGGCACATCCTGTTTCAGTTTCTCGCCGAAGCCCTCGTAATCACCGCGCTGGGCGGCCTGTTAGGCGTGATCTTCGCCTACCTGGTCTCATGGTCCGTAGGATCGCTTACCCTCTGGAGCGCCTTCGAAGAAAACGCCAGCGAAGGCGACATTCATCTCTACATCGACTTCGCCACGCTGCTCTGGTCGACGGCAATTCTAAGCTTCGTCGGAATCATCAGCGGCATGCTCCCCGCGATTAAAGCGGCAACGCTGAATCCAATCGAAGCGTTACGCTACGAATAATTTCTGAGTGTGTCATCCTGAGCGAAGTTGCCGATGCGCGAAGCGAAATCGGCAACGCAGTCGAAGGACCCTTTCACCTCAACGCCGACCGCGGCTCGAAGAGGAGTTCCTGAGGCAGACCCGACGCGACACCTTACGCCCGCGCTACAATCCCCATGTGCCCGAACTCTCGTCGACTCGCCTCGACCGCGTCCTCGCCCAACTCCGCCTCTACGAACATCCCCTGCTGAATTTTTCCGCCCGCGCGAAGGGTGAAGGCGTCGAAGTCATCATCAGCTTCAAAGACGAATCCATTCCCGTTCACATTTACTACTTCGACCTCCATCCCCGCGATCTCGACGACCCGCAATTCGAATGGAGCTTCCAGCGCCAGCTTTTCGACGCCCTGCACGACTACTTCGTCGAAATGTTCATCCGCACGCCGCAAGACCGCGCCGACCGCCAACAGAAAGGCCTGTAAGATTGTCGCGGGTGCAGCCACCCCGGCTTTCTAAAGCCGACGCCGCCTCAACCTAAGCATTTCTAGAAATATTCGACGAATGAATCGGCGATCTCGGCACCGTGGTTGTTGGCGATGCGGGCGGCGGCGCGCTCCACGTTTTTCATCAGGCCGTCGAGATAGTCGCGAGAATTCGAAATCGCCACCAAGCCGATGGTGGCGCGGTTCCAGAGTTCGGCGGCGTCGAGTTCGGCGACGGAGACGTTGAAGCTGGTGCGCAGCCGGTCTTTCAAGCTGCGCACCACTTGGCGTCGGTCTTTGACCGACTGCGCAGCTTCGATGTGGAGTTCGAGGGTGAGCAAAGCGATAGGCATGGAGTCGTCAGTCGTCGGTCGTTGGCAAAACCACCGATTGGCGACTCGAGGCAAACGACCAACGACTATCGACCAACGACGCTTTCTACGCCATTGCTTCTGCCGCGATCCGTTCCGTGGAGAATGCTTCAAGCACGTCGCGGGCTTTGATGTCGCCGTAGTTCGCGATCGAGATGCCGCATTCCATGCCGTTGGTGACTTCTTTGGCGTCGTCCTTGAAGCGGCGCAGCGAACCGATTTTTCCCTTGAAGACGACGACGTTGTCGCGCAGCAGGCGGACCTCGGAGTCACGCTTGATCTGGCCATCGGTTACGCGACAGCCCGCGACGGTTCCGACTTTCGGGATGCGGAAGACTTCCAGCACTTCGGCACGGCCCTGATAAGTCTCTTTGATCGTCGGCTCGAGCAGGCCGGTCATGGCGCGCTTGATCTCGTCCTGCAATTCGTAAATGATCGAGTGCAGGCGGATGTCGACTTCTTCCTGCTCGGCGAGTTCCTGCGCCTTGCGCTCGGGGCGCACGTTGAAGCCGATGATGATGGCGTTCGACGCCGAGGCCAGCAGCACGTCGGTTTCGGTGATTGCTCCCACGCCCGAACGCAGCAGGCGCAGGCGAACTTTTTCGTTCGAGAGCCGCGAAAGCAGGTCGCTGAGCACTTCGACCGAACCCTGTACATCGCCCTTTAGGATGATGTTGAGTTCCTTGGTACCGGCGGTCTTGATCTGTTCGGCCAGGCCCTCGAGCGATACGCGAGAACTCTTGGCCAGCGCGGCTTCACGGGCTTTCTGTTCGCGGTATTCCGAAATGCCGCGAGCTTTATCGCGATCCGCGACGACGACAAATTGATCGCCGGCTTGCGGCAAACCTTCCATGCCGAGAATCTCTACCGGCGTGGAGGGCGGGGCCGAAGCTAATGAGTTTCCGCGATCGTCGAACATGGCACGGATTTTTCCGTAAACATTGCCCACGACAAAATTGTCGCCGGCAACGAGCGTGCCGTTCTGCACCAGCAATGTCGCGACGGGTCCCCGGCCGCGATCGAGTTTCGCTTCGAGGACGACGCCTGTTGCGGCGCGTTCCGGAGTTGCCTTCAGCTCCGCCAGATCTGCAACCAGGCAGATCATTTCCATCAGCAGGTTGAGGTTAGTTTTCTTCTTGGCCGAAACGTCGACGAACACCGTCTTGCCGCCCCACTCTTCCGGCACCAGTCCACGATCGGCGAGTTGCTTCTTCACGCGGTCGGGCAAGGCATCGGGCTTATCGATTTTATTAACCGCGACGATGATGGGAACTTCAGCGGCATGAGCGTGGTCGATGGCTTCCACCGTCTGCGGCATCACGCCGTCATCGGCGGCAACGACAAGCACAACAATGTCGGTAGCTTTCGCGCCGCGCGAACGCATCCGGGTAAATGCTTCGTGACCCGGCGTATCGAGGAACACAATCTCGCGGCCATACGCCGGAGATTCTTTGTCGGTGATCCGAACTTTGTAGGCGCCGATGTGCTGGGTGATGCCTCCCGCTTCGCCTTCGGCAACGGCAGTCTCGCGAATCGAGTCGAGCAGCGTCGTTTTGCCGTGGTCCACGTGGCCCATGATGGTAACCACTGGCGGGCGCGGCGTGATTTCAACGGCGGACTCTTCCCCGCTGCCAGCAGCTGCATCGATATCTTTCGAAGCCTGCTCTTCGAACGTGATCACGTTAGTCTCGGCTCCGAAAAAGCGAGCCATCTCGCTGGCCAGTTCGGCATCGAGCGTCTGGTTGATGGTCGCGAAAACTCCGCGGCCGAGCAGACGCGAGATCAAATCTTTCGCGCGCACGTCGAGCTTCTCCGCGAGATCCTTCACGCTGATGCCTTCGGTGATGGTGATGTTGCGCGTGATCGGCATCGGCTCATTCGACACCACCATCCGCGGCGGTGGCGTGTAGCCCTTCATCGGGCCTTCTTTTACGCCACGCGGAACATAACGCTGGCCGGGCCGACGCGCCGGAGCACCGGGGCGCGCGCCGGGACGAGCTGGCCCTGGCGGTGGAAGTCCCGGACCGACACCGAGAGGACGTGGGCCTGCCGGCGTCGAGCGCGTGGGGTGCATCGGGCGGCGCTCACCGGGACGCAAGGGACGCGGCGGACCTCCGCCCGGCACCTGTGGACGCGGACGCTGAAAAATCGGCTGACCGGGCACCGGACGTCCCGGCGCGGGACGCATGGTCCCTGCGGCCGCGCTTCCCTGCATGCTCGGCGAGTTGTTCTGGGCACTACTTGGAACGACGGGCACGGGCCGGGGTGGCGGAGCCTTGTACACCGGACGCGGTCCAGTCTGCGGAACAATCATGCGCGGCGCCGGAGGCTGCGGCGGGCCCGCGGGCGCGACCTGAGCCGGCGGCGTTGCCATCGGAGCGGCTGCCACTGGAGCTGGTGGCACGACGGATGCTGCAACCGTGGGCGCGATTGGTGGCGCCACTACCCGAGGCTGAGGAGGCGTCACCAGGCGCGGTGCAACGACTGGAGGGGCGATTGCCGGCGCGGCTGGAGTCGCAACAGGAACTGGTTTTTCCGCCGCGGGTGCAACCGCCTCAGGCCGCGCAGCGGGCACCGGCACGGGAGCCTTTGCGGCCAGAGTTGAGGGCGCCGCGGGAGGCGGAGCCGGCGCGGCGAATGGCGGCACAGCCACCGGTCGAGCCGCCACCGGTGGAACCGACGGTCGGGGGGGCGGCGTCACAGCTTCGCGTTGCTGCGTAATGGCTTTCAGCACATCGCCCGGTCGGGAGATGTTCGACAGGTCGATCTTGGTCTTGATTTCTTCTTCGCCGCGCAGCGGGCGCGCGGATTTGGCAGACGACGTCTGCGCCTCGGACGAGCCGCGGAGATGGATCCGCACTTTTTCCGCCTCATGCTCCTCGAGTGAACTGGAATGGGTCTTCTTCTCCGTCACCCCGACGATCGGCAGCGTGTCGAGAATGGCTTTGCTTTTAACTTCCAGCTCCCTGGCGAGATCGTTGATTCGAACCTTACTCATCCGGCCTTTCTTGAACTCCGCGTTGTGTTAGGTCTTCATTGCAGCCCTCACGGAGTCAACATTCTGCACTCGCACGCGATTGAAGATTTGCACGCGAGTCATCGCCTATTCAGTTGTTTCCGAGCCCGCGTTCGGCTCGTGCTCTTCGTTGTTCTTCCTTGACGCAGTGGTTCCTTCTGCTGTGCCTTCGGTCTCTGCTGTGCCTTCGGTTTTCGCTGTCGTTTCAGGAACCGCGGTCTGCTCGCCTTCTACCGGAACTTCAGAGGGCTCCGCCGCGACAACATCCTCGGCGGCTGCTTCACCCTCCGCGGCAACTCCTGCTTCGGCCACGCCGGCCTCGAGACTTGCAAAATAATTATTCACCGCGAGACTGATTCTTTCCACCGTCTTCGGTCCGATGCCCTCAATGGCTTCGAGTTGCTCCGGCGTCATATCGGCGAGCGCTTCGACCGTAGTCACGCCTGCGGCGCTCAGCTTCTCGACCAACCCTTCGCCCAATCCGGTCACGTTCTCGAGCGGGGTAGTCGCTTGCGGCGCCATCGCGGCCATCTGGAGCTCGACCTCCTGGCGCTTCTCTTCTTCGCTCTTGATGTCGATCTTCCATCCGAGCAACTTTGCCGCGAGGCGGACATTCTGTCCTTTTTTGCCAATCGCCAGAGACAGCTGGCTATCGTCGACCACTACTTCAAGATGCTTGTCGCCGCTGTCGACGATCGTCACCCGGCTCACCTTCGCGGGTTGCAGCGCCTTCTCAGCGAAAGTGACAGCATCTTCGTGATACTCGATGATGTCAATCTTCTCCCCGCGCAGTTCGCGGATGATCGACTGCACGCGCATGCCCTTCATTCCAACGCACGCGCCCACGGCATCCACATCCTTGTCCTTAGACATGACCGCGATCTTGGTGCGCTCGCCGGCTTCGCGCGCGATGGCCCGGATCACAACGGTGCCGTCGTAAATTTCCGGAACTTCGGTCTGAAACAGGTGCTGCACCAACTCCGGCGCGGCGCGCGAAACCACAACCCCTGGTCCTTTCGAAGCCCTCTCGACGCGGGCGATTACCACCCGTACGCGCTCGCTGATGGCAAACGATTCCAGCCGCGATTGTTCTTTGCGCGGCATGCGGGCTTCGGCCTTGCCGATGTCGAAAATTACATCCGGCCCTTCGACGCGCTTCACAGTCGCGTTCACGATTTCGCCGACGCGCCCGATGTATTCGTTATAAACGGTGTCGCGCTCGGCTTCGCGCACCTTCTGGAAAATCACTTGCTTCGCGAGTTGCGCCGCGATGCGTCCTAAAATTCCTTCCGTAACCTTGGGAATCAGCAGTTCGCCACCGATCTCTAACGCCGGATCGACCTTGCGCGCGTCTTCCACCGTGATCTGGAGATTCGGATCTTCGACCTGTTCCGGAGTTTCCACCACAGCCTTGACCGCGAAAGCATTGATCTTACCGGTGTCCTTGTCGAGCTTGGCCCGCAGGTTTTCCTGCGACTTGTAGTACTTGCGCGTGGCCATAACAATGGCGTCTTCCACCGCGCTGACTACAATTTGCGGATCAATTCCTTTTTCCCGGCTGAGTGCGTCGATCGTGTTGTAGAGCTCGCTTGCCATAAAGAAAAAACCGAATTTGGTAATTTCGTAATTTTGTAATCGAAAACCAAAAGCATACGCACTGGCCCGTGGCCCGATTCTCAATTGCCAAATTACTCAAATACCAAATTACTCAATCCTTCTAGATCTCCGGAACCAGATTCGCCTTCTCCACATTGGCGAAATCGATTTCAATTTTCTCGCCCGCCGCCGCACCCATCTTCTTGCGCGACTTGTGACTGGCCACGCTCAAATCCAGCGTCAAGCGTCCGTCCGAAAAACTTTCCAGCCGTCCTTCAAAGTGCCGGTTATTGTCGACCGGTTGCCGCGTGGTCAACTTTACGCGGCTGCCAGTGAAGCGCGTAAAATCGGCGGCCTTGATCAACTTCCGATCCAACCCCGGCGACGAAACTTCCAGGGTGTACGAGCCCGGCATCACATCTTCGACATCGAGAATCGTGCCAAACTCGCGGCTGAAATTCGCGCAGTCTTCATGCGTGACCCCGGCCAGTGGATCGGTGCCAGCCGAGGCCTTATCCAAAAACACCCGCAACATGCGCGCCTTGCCTCCTCCCAGGATCTCGATTTCCACCACTTCGAGCCCGCTGGAGAGAGCTACGCGGTCCGCGATTTCCCGCACACGATCAACGTCAAGCGCCATGTAGCCAATAACTTACTGACATATCTTACTGACAATGACGGCACCAACCCGAAGGGCTCCAACTAAAAAGTGGGCTTGCGCCCACTGGTGTGCTTCGCCAAATGCCGGTAGTACACAACAGTTCTCAGTTACCTAATATACGCGGGTGCGGGGGAAAAGGCAAAAGCGGACGGGGGCGGGCGGCCCATTTCTAAAGTTCGCGGGTGGCCCACTCAAGCCCTCCTTTGGCTTGAGTGGGGGGAGTCGATCCCCTATCTTTCCGTGCGCCCCTTACCCTCCATCATCACTCTTCTCAATATCCGGTTAATTCGCGTCTGGTAGCCCGGGCCTTTGGATTTGAACCAGTCCACCACTTCGGCGTCCACGCGCAACGAGATCCTCCGCTTCCGTGGACGGTTCCAGCGCGACTCTGCGTCCGTCTCCTCATCCGCCAAGGAAACCAGGTCATCCTCAACCGATGCATGCAGCCAGGGGATTATCGTTGGCTTGGGCCGCGCCCTCCGTCGCTTTGCTTTCTTAGGTTTAGCTGTCATGACGTTATTGTATGCCCCCTGTCGTCGTGACGATATGTTCCCGCGGGAACATAGTACACACTCCGCTCCGAGGAAAAGCCGGCTCCTGTTGCTGCGTCGATTTGCCTCAATTCCTCGCCGTCTCTAGAATGAATGCTTACCGCACGGCTGGGGAGCTCCCCGAGAAATTTATGATTCATTTTCCCGTTCCTGAGGCTCTTACTTTCGATGACGTCCTTCTGTTGCCCGCGCGCTCCGATGTCATTCCTGCGCAGGCCAGCACGCAGACGCAACTCACGCGCAACATCAGCCTGAACATTCCTGTCGTAAGTGCCGCCATGGATACCGTCACCGAATCGCACATGGCGATCGCGCTGGCGCAGCAGGGCGGCCTCGGGATTATTCACCGCAACTTGACCATCGAGCAGCAGGCCAACGAAGTCGACAAAGTAAAGCGCTCGGAAAGCGGAATGATCGTCGATCCGGTTACTATGTCGCCGACCGACCGGGTCAGCGACGCGCTTGAAGTCATGCGCAAGTACAAAATTTCCGGCGTGCCCATCACCGAGCACGGCAAACTGGTCGGCATTCTTACCAACCGCGATCTGCGCTTTGAAACCCGTTTCGATATTCCCATCGACAATGTCATGACCAAGAAAAACCTGATCACCGTCCCGGTGGGAACGACGCTCGAAGATGCGGAGAAAATTCTGCATCAGCACCGCGTGGAAAAACTTCTCGTCGTGGATGACCGCTATAACCTGAAGGGGTTGATCACGGTCAAGGACATTCAGAAAAAACTGAAGTATCCCAACGCGGCAAAAGATTCCCAGGGCCGCCTGCGCGTGGGCGCGGCGATTGGCGCTACTGGAGATTTTCTCGAACGCGCGCAGGAACTGGCTGAAGCTAAAGTTGACGTGCTGGCCATCGACAGCGCGCACGGGCACTCCACAAAAGTTCTCGATGCGGTGAAGCTCATCAAATCGAAATTGCCTCAACTGGAATTGCTGGCGGGCAATGTGGCCACGTTCGACGGAGCCTGTGAACTGACTCGCGCCGGCGCCGACGGCATCAAGGTTGGCATTGGGCCGGGATCGATTTGCACCACCCGTGTCGTGACGGGCGCAGGCGTGCCGCAGATTACGGCTATCGCCGAAGCCTATCGCGCGACCAAGGATTCCGGCGTTCCCATCATCGCCGACGGCGGCATTAAATATTCCGGCGACGTGACCAAGGCCTTGGCCGCGGGCGCGAGCGCTGTGATGATCGGATCGCTGTTCGCCGGCACTGACGAGAGTCCCGGCGAGTTGATACTTTATCAAGGCCGCTCGTTCAAGTCGTATCGCGGCATGGGTTCAATCGGAGCTATGGCGCAAGGATCGAGTGAGCGCTATTTCCAGAGCACGGAGGGCGATTCTTCGGCATCGATCTCGGCTTCTGACGGCGATTCCAATCGCCTCGCGAAACTTGTCCCCGAAGGCATTGAAGGGCGCGTTCCCTACCGCGGTTCCGTCGCGATGATCGTCCATCAAATGGTCGGCGGCTTGAAATCGGGCATGGGCTATTGCGGCTGTGCCACGATTCCTGAACTTCTACAGAAGACACGCTTCGTGCGCATCAGCGGCGCCGGCCTGCGCGAAAGCCATGTGCACGATGTGATGATCACTCGCGAGGCGCCCAACTATGCCATCGAATAGAAAAACGTCGAAGCTGCATGGTCGTGTAGCGCCGGCAGCTTGCCGGCTGTCGCGAGGGCGTCCCGCCCTCGCACCCGCGGATCTACGAATTTCGCTGAGTTCCCCACCCGCTTGAGCACTGACCGCCACCATCCTCTGAAAGCATGGATCGCCCTGATTCTCTGGCTGATCGTCATCGCCATTGAATCGACTTCGTATCTCTCCGCGCAAAATACGAGCCGCATCCTTTACCCGCTGCTGCACTTTTTGTTTGGCGTCACTCGCGCCCGTTTCGAGCCCTGGCATTTCCTGCTTCGCAAGGCAGGACACGTCTTCGGCTACGGCCTGTTGAGCATTCTGCTCTTCCGCGCCTGGCGCGAAACCTTGCCCGTCGTGGAAAATGCAAAGTGGACCTTCCGCTGGGCGAACATCGCTGTCCTGGGGACCGCGCTGGTCGCCAGCCTCGACGAGTGGCATCAGAGTTATATCCCGACTCGCACCGGGACGGTGCGGGACGTTATCCTCGATACCTGCGCTGGAATCGGCGCGCAGATCGTTCTGCTTCTTTGGATGAGGTGGTTCTGAAAAGCTTATGTCGCCGCGCGTTTCGCCGCTCCGCTGGGCGCGATCAAGAGCAGAATCGCCGATACAGCCGCGAGTCCCGCGGAGAAATAGAAGGGGATGCTCGCGCCGTAATGGTTCCACAATTGCCCAGTAATTAAACTCGCGGCCAAAGTCGCCACGCTGGTCACGAAAAAATAAACGCCAAGCGCGCGGCCGCGCACATTTTGGCCGACGGTCTCTACGACCAAAGCTTTCAGCACTGGCTGCGTTAAGGCGTAGTACAAGCCGTAGACCGCCATCGTGATCCAGATGGCCAGCGTCGACGGCGCGCGCCCAAAGGCGTAATAAACTCCGGCGAAAATAAAGTATCCGGCCGCGGCAATCCAGCGCCGAGAAAAATGGTCGCTGAACCAGCCGGCCGGCCACGAGCCCAGAGTGTACGTGAGATTAAAGACCAGCCCCAGCAGCGGCGCCAGCGCCACCGGAATCCCGACGTTCTGCGCCCGCATCACCAAGAACATATCACTCGAGTTTCCCAGCGAGAACAGAGTCACTGCGATCAACACCATGTAGAAGGAATTAGGCAGCGTGCCCGGAGTTAAAGCGGGAGTATCGGACTTCTTAGCGGGCGCAAGGCCGGATTTCTCCGCGGTGGGTCTTTCTTTGCGACCTTGAGTTTCGCGGATGCCGAACAGCGCCACCATTACGCATAGCGCGCCCGGAACCGCAGCCGCCCAAAAAACGCTTCGGATTCCAAAGCGCGCAAGCAGCACTAGGGCCGCCAGCGGCCCGGCGATCGCACCAGCGGAGTCCATCGACTGGATGAGGCCGTAGGCCGATCCGAGTCGCTCCTTCGGCACGGACTCGGCTACCATCACATCGCGGGGCGCTCCACGCACTCCCTTGGCGAGGCGATCGGTGAAGCGAATCAATAAAATGTGCCACCACGCGCCGGCCACGGCCAGCAGCGGCTTCACTGCATTGGCCACGAAATATCCCGCGACCACCAGCGGCTTGCGGCGCTCGATGCGGTCGGTCAAATATCCCGAGAACAGCTTGGCGAACGACGCGACGCTTTCCGCTAGTCCCTCGATCAATCCCAACTGCGCCGGCCCCGCGCCCAGGGAGATCAGAAATGCCGGCAGCACCCAGTACGCCATCTCGGTGGCCGTGTCGTTCAGGAACGAGGTGATTCCGAAGGCGTAGATATTGCGCGCAGCGGATGGTTGAGGTTCAGGCAAGCTAGCAGGCATAGGAAAGTTTTACCACGGAGTCACCGAGGCACGGAGAAAAGTGAGGGAATGAAATAGCCGGGAGAGAAACAGAGACCAACGACTGACGACTGACGACGCTCTAATACATCGCGTCGTACTTCGTCACGTTCCAATCGCCACCCTTGTTCGCGAGAGTAAGCGTGAACAGATCCTGATCGATCCCAGATTGCTCCGGCCCAGCGTTGCTGGGGCGTTTGCCGCGATAGTGGAGAATCACCAGCGGCGGCGCATCTTCCCAATCGACCAGTTCCCACGAGAGCAGCGGGTGCTGCGCTTCGGAGTTGCAGATGTAGTGCGCGTATTTCTTGTGGTAGTCGTGTTCCCACTTCGAAAGCAGATCGTCGCAGTGGCCGTCACGAATCTCGCGCAGAAATTTGTTCGCAGCCTTCTCGGTGGAGCGGTCGCGCAGCGGATTCATCTTGATGCTGACCGGCAGTCCGGTCAGCGGATCGTGATCGTCCGACCGCGCCAGCACCGGTCCCTGATTGCTCAGCCACCACAGGTAGCCGACGAACACGCCCACGAGAAGAACTCCGGCGCCGACGGCGATGCCGATTTGCGTGCGAGTGAAAGCCATTGCAGGAAGTCTAGGGAAATGTCGAAGGCGAGGGAAGATTACCAGTGGGAAGCGCAGACGTACATGTACGAGTGGGGCCGAGGAATCCGCTCTTCACCTGAACAATCAGAAAGTTTGCGCCGGAAGTACAAAGAAAAAGGCACGGCGCAGTGCCGTGCCTTGGTTCGCACTTGAGGGAAACTTATTCTTTCTTGTCGCCGCTCTCGGCGACGGCGGATTCTTGTTCGGCCTGGGCTTGCGCTTCCGCTTCTTCCATGGCTTTCTTGGTTTCGGCGGCTTTCTTGGCGCGGGCTTCGGCGCGCTTCTCTTTTTTCTCGTCGAGGATTTTCTCGCTCCCGAGCAGTTCGAGGAAGGCTTTGTCGGCGCCGTCGCCTTTGTTCCAGGCGGTGCGGATGATGCGGGTGTAGCCGCCCTGGCGATCGCCGAAGCGAGGCCCGACGGTGTCGAATAACTTCACGACGGCCTCATCGGTCATCAGATAGGAAGCGGCCAGGCGGCGGGCGGCGAGATCGCCGCGTTTGCCCAACGTGATCATCTTCTCGACGATCGGCTTCGCCGCTTTCGCTTTGGGAACGGTGGTCTCGATGCGCTCTTCCACGATCACGGATGTGACCAGGTTGCGCAGCAGCGAGCGCCGGTGCGATGTGTTCCGTCCGAGTTTGTATCCTGCTTTTCCGTGACGCATGGGGAAACCTCAGCTTCTAGCTCTTAGCTTCTAGCTTTTAGCTCAAAAACAAACCGCAGCGGCTAAAGCCGCGAATCGTTTGTTGCTCCGGGCGGCACGGCTAAAGCCGTGCCCTTCCCAGAACCTTTAGCCCACGAATTCCTTGAAACCTTGCAACTCTGAAACCTTGCAACTTTGCTTCTTACAGCTGATCGTCCGGCCCGTAGGCGGATGCCGGAAGGACCAGGTTCGACGTGGGCCCGGGTACGGCGTTGCCGTGCTCGTCGATCTTCATGCCCAGGCTCAAACCCATAGAGGAAAGAATCTCTTTGATCTCGTTCAGTGACTTGCGGCCGAAATTCTTGGTCTTCAGCATTTCGGATTCGGTCTTCTGCACGAGTTCGCCGATGGTCTGGATGTTCGCATTCTTCAGGCAGTTGTAGCTTCGCACCGAAAGCTCGAGCTCTTCCACGGAGCGGTTCAGGTTCTCGTTGTGAATCTCGGGCTTGCGATCGTCGGACGACGACGTGCCGGTTTCGATTTCTTCTTCGAAGTTGATGAAGATGTTCATGTGGTCCTTCAGCAGCTTCGCGGCGAGGCCGAGCGAGTCGGCGGGCGTGATGGAGCCGTTGGTCCACACTTCGAGAGTCAGCTTGTCGTAGTCGGTAATCTGGCCGAGACGCGCGGCTTCGACGGTGTAATTGCACTTGCGCACTGGCGAGTGAACGGAGTCGATCGGGATGAAGCCGATGCCCAGATCCTCGTCGAAATTCTTATCGGCGGAGGTGTAGCCGCGTCCGCGCTTCAGGCGCATCTCCATGTCGAGCTTGCCGCCTTCGCTGACAGTGGCGATGTAGACGTCTTTGTCGAGAACCTCGACGTCACCGTCGGCTTCGATCATGCCGCTGGTCACGACTCCGGGCTGATCCGCGCGCAGATAGATCGCCTTGGGCGCGTCGCCCGAAAGCTTGAACGGAATCTGCTTCAGGTTGAGGATGATGTCGGTCGCGTCCTCGACTACACCGGGGATCGACTGAAATTCGTGCAGCACGCCTTCCATCTTCACGGCGGTGACGGCCGCGCCTTCAATCGAGCTCAGCAGCACGCGCCGCAGGGCGTTGCCCACGGTGGTGCCAAAGCCGCGCTCGAAGGGCTGCGCCCAGAACATGCCGTACTTGTCGGTGAGGCTGGAGGTGTCGGTGGCGAGGCGTTTCGGTTTTTGAAAACCCTTCCAAAGCATGTGTTTCTCCTTCGGCCGTTTGGCTCGGTGCCGGCTCCCTGAATCGGTCCGGACTCAGGTCAGGCGCTGGCAGAGGCTGTAATGGCTCGAATGTGTTGGACCTAAAACCGTCGTCGGTCGTCGGTCGTCGGTCGTCGGCCGTCGGATTCTAGCCGACGACTGACGACCGACGAACTGAACAACGACTTACTTACTATACAGTTCCACAATCAACTGCTCGTTTACCGGCAGCTGAATATCTTCGCGCTTGGGCAGGCTCAGTACTCTTGCCTTGTAATTGTCGCGGTCGACTTCCAGCCAGTTTGGCATCGTGCCGTGGCTGGCGAATTCCTTGGCCAGTTCGAGCACGGCGAGCTTCTTGCTGTTCTCGCGAATCGCGATCTCTTCGCCGGCGCTTACTTCATACGACGGAATGTTCACCTTGCGATTATCCACGGCAACGTGGCCGTGACGCACCAACTGGCGCGCCTGACGCCGGGACTGGGCGAATCCCAGGCGGAAGACAACGTTGTCGAGACGGCGCTCGAGCTGTTGCAGCAGCTTCTCGCCGGTTACGCCCTGCGAGGCCGCGGCCTTCTCGAAGTAGTTGCGGAACTGGCCTTCCTGCGTAAAGTAAATACGTTTGGCCTTCTGCTTCTCGCGCAACTGCAAGCCGTAGCCAACAATCTTGGCTTTGCGGTCCTTGCCATGTTGTCCGGGAGCGAAGTTGCGCTTCTCGATAGGACATTTATCGCTGAAGCACTTTGCGCCTTTGAGGAACAGCTTCATGCCCTCGCGGCGACATAGACGGCAGACTGCATCGGTATAACGGGCCAAGTTTCTTCTCCTTTAGATGACCGGTTTACGGGTTTGGCTTCACCCTTCGTCCCGGACGGTAAAACAGCTTCTAGCTTCTAGCCGCTAGCTTCTAGCTAATCCAGGTCCGCTTTGCCAGGAGCTAGAAGCTAGCAGCTTATTCACTACTGCGGCTGCTTAAACGCGCCTTCTCTTTGGCGGACGGCATCCGTTGTGCGGAATCGGGGTGACGTCGCGTATGGAGCGCACTTCGATTCCCGAGGACGCCAACGCGCGCACGGCCGACTCGCGGCCGGAGCCCGGGCCGCTGACGCGCACATCCACGCTGCGCACGCCGTGATCGCGCGCCATGTTGGCGGCGTTCGACGCGGCCTGCTGGGCGGCGAAGGGCGTGCCTTTACGCGATCCGCGGAAGCCGAGCGAGCCTGAACTCTTCCACGACAGAACGTTGCCGTTCATGTCAGTAATGGTCACGATCGTATTGTTGAAAGAAGCCTGCACATAGCACAGTCCGTGCGGGACGTGCTTGCGCTCCTTCTTTTTGAAGGTTTTTTTCTTGCCTTTTTTATCCGGTGCGGCGGCTGCGCCGCCCGCTGCTGCTGGTTTAGCCATGGTAGCTCTTAGCTCCTAGCTTTTAGCTTCTAGCCAGAGGCTAGAAGCTAGAAGCTGCTCTTAAGTCTTTGCCGTCGCCTTCTTCTTCTGTGCGACCGTTCCTTTGCGCGGACCTTTACGGGTACGGGCATTGGTGTGAGTTCGTTGGCCGCGGACCGGCAGGTTGCGGCGATGGCGGAATCCGCGATAGGAGCCGATTTCGATGAGACGCTTGATGTTCATCGAAACTTCCTTGCGCAGATCGCCCTCGACCAGGCCTTCCTGCTCAATGACCGTGCGGATGCGGTTGACCTCTTCTTCGCTGAGGTCCTGCACCTTTTTCATCGGGTCGACCTTCGCCTCATCGCACAGGCGGCTGGCGCGCGGATGACCGATGCCATAGATATAAGTCAACGCGATGTTAATGTGCTTCTGGCGCGGTAGATCGACGCCTGCAATACGTGCCATTCTCAACTCCTGCTTTTGGCTTTTGGCTTTTGGCTCTTAGCTAAAAGCCAAGAGCTAAGAGCCAAAAAGCTATTTTTTAGCCCTGGCGCTGTTTATGTTTCGAGTTGACGCAAATCACCCGCACCACACCTTTGCGGTGGATGACTTTGCACTTGTCGCAAATTTTCTTTACCGATGCTCGTACTTTCATATAAGACCAGCTTTCAGCCGTCAGCTATCAGCTGTCAGCAAACAAAAATCATTTGTACCGATATACTATTCGTCCGCGATTCAGATCGTAGGGCGAAAGTTCGACCGCGACTTTGTCCCCTGGCAGAATGCGAATAAAGTTCTTGCGCATTTTGCCGGATACGTGCGCCAGCACCTGGTGTTTATTTTCCAGCTCCACCCGGAACATGGCATTGGGCAGCGGCTCCAGCACCACCGCCATCACTTCAATCGCGTCTTCTTTGCTCATTGACTCCTTAAAAGCTCTTGGCTCTTGGCCTTTGGCTCTTAGCTAAAAGCCAAGAGCTAAAAGCTAATAGCTTTTACTGCGTCAAAATCACCGGACCATCTTTGGTTACCGCCACGCAATGCTCGAAGTGCGCACTGAAACTGCCGTCGGCGGTGACTGCGGTCCATTTATCGTCGAGCACTCGGGTCTCGGGCTTGCCGTAATTCACCATCGGCTCAATCGCGATCACCATACCCTCGCGCAACTTGGCGCCATGCCCGCGCGCGCCGAAGTTCGGAACCTGTGGCTCTTCGTGTAGCTTCGTCCCAATGCCGTGTCCTACGAACTCGCGTACCACGCTGAATCCGGCAGCTTCCACGTGCTCTTGCACCGCCGCGCCAACGTCGCCGACTGAGTTTCCGACCCGCGCCTGCTCAATGCCGCGGTACAACGACGCTTCCGTTACTTCCAGCAACTTCTGCAACTCCGGCTTGATTCCGTTGCCCACCGGAACGGTAATGGCCGCATCGCCGTAGTAGCCGTCGAGTACCACTCCGCAATCGACTGAAACAATATCGCCTGCCTGCAACACCCGCTTCTCGGACGGAATGCCGTGCACAATCTCTTCATTCACCGAAGTGCACAGCACGCAGGGATAATCGTAATACCCTTTGAAGGCGGGCTTAGCCCCGAGATCCTTAATTTTTTTCTCGGCAGCGCGTTCCAAATCCATGGTCGAAGCGCCGGCCACAACCATCGTCCTGACGTGATCGAGAACCTGGCGAACGATATGGCCGCTCGCTCGCATCTTCTCTATTTCCGCCGTCGATTTACACACAATCGCCATTCTTGGTTGACTCTGCGGTGTTTTGAAGCCTGACGCCTAATCGCGATGATCTTCCAATATCCTGAAAATCTGCTCGGTGACATCGTCCATGGGCAGATCGCCATTCACCGAGATCAGCCGCCCGGTACGCTGATAGTAATCCGCGACCGGACGCGTCTGCTCCTGGTAGGCCGTGAGTCTGGGCTGAATTACTTCCAACCGGTCGTCATTGCGGGTCACCAGCTTTTCCCCGGTTTCGTCGCAAAGCTCATCGACGCGGGGCGGCTGGAAGTGGACGTTATAAATCCGCCCACAGGAGGGACAAGAACGGCGTCCAGTAATCCGGAGTAAAAGTTGATTATAGTCCACGTCCAGGCAGATCACAATTGGCCAAGCCCGGGTAGGACGCGATTTGTCAAAGAGCTCATGGTCGAGCAGTGCATCGAGCCACCCGGCCTGGGCCGCAGTCCGGGGAAATCCGTCTAACACATATCCGCGCTTGCAGTCTGGCTGTACCAGCCGTTCGCGGACCATAACGCAAACCAAATCGTCGGAAACTAATTCTCCCCGCGCCATCACGGCCTTGGCGGCCTGTCCCAGTTCCGTGCCGCGGACTACGTTCTCCCGCAGCAAGTCCCCGGTCGATATTTGGGGAATTCCATAACGTTCCATGATGCGCTTGGCTTGAGTGCCTTTTCCGGCACCCGGTGGTCCGAGCAGCACAACGGGACCCACATTACGCGAGGTTTCCTGCGCCATCGGCCTGACTAAAGCCTCCCGAGCTCAGTCTCCCCGGCGCCCAATTCGAGCCGAGGTGCAGCCACCCCACAAAAACAGTTACCAGGTTCAAACCGTTGCCGGTTCAAACCATTACCAGGTGCGGCGTCCGCGAATGCGGCCGCTGCGCGGCGTAAATCCGTCGTAGTGGCGCATAATCAATTGCGCCTCGATCTGCTGCACCGTGTCCATGGCCACACCCACCACGATCAGCAACGACGTCCCGCCAAAATAAAAGGTCACACCCAACCCATTCGTCACCCAATTCGGCAGCCCTTCGAAGAATCTCCCGATGGGGCCGTAAAGATGGTTGAGGTGCACGCCGGCAATCATCCACTCCGGAATGAACGAAATGATGATCAGGTACAGCGCTCCCACCAGCGTGATGCGCGTAAGCACCTCATTGATAAAGTCTGCCGTACGCTTCCCGGGACGAATTCCAGGAATAAATCCGCCGTACTTGCGCATGTTGTCGGCAACTTCGCTGGGATTGAAAACGATGGAAACGTAGAAATACGCGAAGAAAATGATGCCCACCGCATACAGAAGCGTGTACAGCGGCTCGCCCCATTTGAGCGCGTCAAACAGCGGCCCGAAGTAGCGGTTGTTGCGCATACCGTACCCAACGGTCTGCGGCAGGGTCAGAATCGAGGACGCGAAGATTACAGGCATCACGCCGCCGGCGTTCACGCGCAACGGCAGGTGCGTCGACTGCCCGCCCATCACCTTGCGTCCGACCACACGCTTGGCGTACTGCACGGGAATTCGCCGTTCGCTTCGTTCCACCCACACAATGAACCCGACCACCGCGACCATGAAGACGATCAAAAAGACCATGAGCGGGAAGGTCATTGCGCCCCAGGCGGCGTTCTTGGCCTTGTCGATCAGATCCACGACGCCGCGGGGCAGGCCTACGACAATGCCGGCAAAAATCAGCAGCGACATGCCGTTGCCCACGCCGCGTTCGGTAATCTGTTCGCCCAGCCACATGATGAACGCGCTGCCTGTGGTGAGAGTGAGCATGGTCATCAGGCGGAAGCCCCAGCCGGGGTTGAGCGCGAAGCCGCCCTTTTCCAAACCGATGGCGATGCCGAACGATTGCACCGCGCTGAGGATGACCGTGATGTAGCGCGTCCACTGCGTGATCTTCTTGCGCCCCAGTTCGCCTTCTTTCTGCAATTTGGCCAGCGGCTCATAGACCACGGTCAATAATTGCAGAATGATGGATGCCGTGATGTACGGCATGATGCCCAGGGCGAAAATTGTCATGCGGCGCAACTGGCCGCCGGAGAACAGGTCGACAAAGCCCAGCAGCGATCCGCTGGTCCCGCTCTGCGTGAAGAAACTTTCCAGCTTGGCCGTATCGATTCCCGGCGTTGGAAGGTGCCCGCCCAACCGGTACACGAACAGCATTCCCAGGGTGAACAGGATGCGTTTGCGCAGGTCGGGAATCCGGAAGATATTCGCCAGTTTTTCAAACATTACTGCCCCGCCTTCACTGATAAGACCTCAACCTTGCCGCCCGCCCTGGTGATTTTGTCTTGCGCCGCCTTGGAGAACTTGTGCGCGTGCACGGTGATCGCGACGGTGACTTCGCCGTCGCTCAAAATCTTGACTGGAAGTTTGGTCTTGATGACTCCAGCCTTGCGCAGCACTTCGGGAGTGATGGGCTCTCCGTGAAATTCTTCACCCATCTCCATCAGCCGCTCAAGGCTTACGATATTGAATTCCTTGCGGAAAATATTGGTGAAGCCGCGCTTGGGCATGCGGCGGTGCAGCGGCATCTGGCCGCCCTCAAAGCCGCGGATCATGCGCGAACCGGTGCGCGAACGCTGGCCTTTGTGTCCACGGGTGGATGTCTTGCCCATGCCCGACCCCATACCGCGACCCACGCGTTTGCGTTTTTCCGTCGCCTTCTTCGGTGCTCGTATGTTGGATAAATTCATAAGTAAGCTCTCAGCTGTCAGCTGTCAGCTTTCAGCCAGCAGCGGGTTACGCTGGGCTGAACGCTGAACGCTTCAGTTCACAACTTCCACCATGTGCGGAACTTTGGCCACCATGCCGCGGATGGCCGAATTGTTCGGCCGCTCGATGACCTGGTTCAGCCGGGTAAAGCCGAGCCCCTTGATCACGCGCTTCTGCTTTACCGGGGCACAAATGGCGGAGCGCACCCACTTCAACTGAATGGTCGCGCCGCTCGAACTTGTTTTCTTCGCCGTCATTTCAACCTCAGGGGCCAAGGGTCAGGGACCAATGGCCAGCTTCAATCTTTCATCTTTTCTCGGTACTCACAACTCGGTCCTGTTTTACAGCTCCTGCGCGGTCTTTCCGCGCATGGTCGCGACGCCTTCGCGCGTCTTCAGTTGCTTGAGCGCGTCGAAGGTCGCCTTGATCACGTTATGCGGATTGGTGGTGCCAATCGATTTCGTCAGCACGTTCTGGACGCCGGCGGAAGTCATGACCGCGCGTACCGCGCCACCCGCAATTACGCCCGTGCCTTCCGGCGCCGGCTTCAGCAGCACCGTTCCCGACCCATAGCGTCCCAGCACGAGGTGGGCAATGCTGGTCTGCGTCAGGTTCACCTTAATCAGATTCTTTTTGGCCGACTCGATCGCCTTCCGGATGGCTTGCGGAACTTCCTTGGCCTTCCCGGCGCCGTGCCCGACCACTCCGGCCGAAGGATCGCCGACCACCACCAGCGCGGCAAAGGAAAGATTCTTGCCGCCCTTGACGACCTTGGTCACGCGGTTGATGGCCACGACCTGATCCTTCAACTGGAACGAATTCGCATCAAGCTTCTTGATTACTGTTGGCATTCTTGAACCTAGCTTCTAGCTTCTAGCCGCTAGCTTCTAGCCACCCCGCACTTGCTTCTGGGTTAGCTAGGAGCTAGAAGCTAGCAGCTGATTTCTAGAACTGCAATCCCGCTTCGCGCGCCGCATCGGCTAAAGCCTTGACGCGCCCGTGATAAATGTAACCGCCGCGGTCGAACACGACTTTAGTGACGCCTTTGGCCTTGGCACGCTCGGCAATGGTCTTTCCTACGGCCTTCGCCGCGGCCACGTTGCCGCCGGTGGTCCGGTTTTCTTTCTTGCCTTCGGCAGTGCTGGCGGAAACCAGCGTCTGGCCGTGCAAGTCGTCGATCACCTGGACGTAAATGTGATTCAGTGAACGGTACACGTTCAGCCGCGGCCGATCCGCAGTCCCTTGCATCTTCTTGCGAATGCGGTCGTGTACGTGGCCGCGTTTCTCGTTTTTAGTAACTCGTGTCAGCATAAATCTGTCCTCGGTCGTCGGCCATCGGTCATCGGTCGTTGGCCTGAACCATTCGCTCACAACACCTACTTCTCGGACGCTGGCGCCACGCCAGATGGGCCGGAGACCAACGACCGACGACCGACGCCGCGGTTATTTCGCTCCGGTCTTTCCAACCTTCTTCTTCAGCCGCTCGCCCGCATAGCGGACGCCCTTGTTCTTGTACGGATCGGGCGGACGCAGCGAGCGCATTTCCGCGGCCACCTGTCCTACCTTTTGGCGGTCGATTCCGGTCAGCGCAATCTTGGTCTGCTTGGGATCCACCGTCGCGTCGACGCCCGTCGGCAGCGGGTACTCGATGGGATGCGAATAGCCCAGGTTGAACACCACCATCGACTTGCCCTTCATTTCGGCGCGGTAGCCGATGCCGACGATTTCCAGTTCACGCGTCCATCCCTTGGTCACGCCTTCAACGGCGTTGTTGACCAGGGCGCGGGCCAGTCCGTGCACCGCGGCCTGGGAATCGTTCTCGCGAACGGCGACGATGATGCCGTCCTTCTGCTCGACCTTGATGCCGGTTGGCAGCGCAGTATCCAGCCTACCCTTCGGCCCCTGCACCAGCACGGTGTTGCCTTCGAGTTTGACCGTCACCCCTTTGGGGATCGGGATCGGTTTTTTTCCAATTCGTGACATAGTTCGCTCTTGGCTCTTGGCCTTTAGCTTTTGGCTAAATCTCTCTGTTTCGGCAATTCAACCCGACTCCCGCAAACTCTCACGCGGTCTTAGCTAAAAGCCAAAGGCCAATAGCCAACAGCCGCCTAATAAATCTGGCACAGCAACTCGCCGCCTACGCCCTCTTTGCGGGCCTGGCGTCCGGTCATGACGCCGCGCGGGGTGGTGAGGATGTTGATCCCCATGCCGCCCAGCACGCGGGGAATCTCGCTGCGCCGCACGTACACGCGGCAGCCGGGGCGCGATACGCGCTCGACTTTGGAGATGGCCGCCTCGTTGTTGGCGCCATACTTCAGATAAATCCGGATGACCTTGTGGCCTTCCTCTTCGGTCGGCTTGAAATTGGAAATGTAGCCCTCTTCTTTCAGAATGCGGGCGATCTCCAGCTTCAGGCGCGAAGCCGGGATGTCCACTTTCTGGTGCCGGGCCTGGAGTGCGTTGCGCACTCGCGTCAGCATGTCTGCCACCGGATCGGTCAACCTCATCGTTTGCTTCTCCTCGTGCCACCCGTTCGCTCCGCGTGAAGCGGAGAACCTGCGGCAGCGGTACTTCGGTCGTTAAGTCGAGTCGTTGGTCGTCGGTCGTTAGTCGTTAGCCTTGCTGCCATTGTCCATTCGATTTGGCGAACGACCAACGACTGACGACCGACGACGCTTTTCTACCAGGACGACTTCGAAACCCCGGGAATCTCCCCGCGCAGCGCGAGCTGGCGGAAGCACAAGCGGCATACGCCAAACTTGCGCAGAAACGCGCGCGGACGTCCGCAGATATTGCAGCGGTTATGTTTGCGCGTGGAGAACTTCGGCTTCTTCACGTCCTCGGGCTTCTGGTGCAGCCCCACTCCGTCTTTAACCCGTTTTGCTGTAGTTGCCAAACTTAGCTCCTAGCTTCTAGCTCTCAGCTCTCAGCCAACTCCACCTTCAACTCACTTATCTTGAAACTTTGAAACCCTGCAACTTTGAAACCTATGCTCTAAACGGCATGCCCATGTGCTTCAACAGCGTGCGCGCCTGGTTGTCGTTCGCGGCGGTGGTCACGATGGTTACGTTCATGCCTTTCTGCTTGTCGACCTTCTCGTAGGAAATTTCCGGGAAGATCAACTGGTCGTGCAAGCCGATCGTGTAATTCCCGCGCCCGTCGAACGACTTGGTCGAAACTCCCTTGAAGTCGCGCACGCGCGGCAGAACGATATTCACCAGGCGGTCAAAAAATTCGTACATGCGGTCGCCGCGCAGCGTGACCATCGCGCCAATCGACTGCCCTTCGCGCACCTTGAAGGCGGCAATCGACTTGCGCGCCTTGGTGGTGACCGGCTTTTGTCCGGTGATCTGTCCCAGTTCGTTCACGGCCGGGTCGAGCACTTTCGAATTCTGCGTCGCTTCGCCCACGCCCATGTTGACGACAATCTTGTGCAGCCGCGGAACCGCCATCACGTTCTTCAATTCCAGTTCTTTCAGCAGCGCCGGAGCGACTTCCTTGTCGAACCGGGCGCGCAGACGCGGACGTTCCTTCGCGCTATGCCGCGCCTGATCGGGCGCCTTCTGCTCCTGCGATTCCTTCTGTCCCTTTTTCTCTTTATTATCTTTATTATCTTTTGCCATTTCGTCTCTTCTTCAACTTCCTCTCACGGTTTCGGATTGTCGGCGATCAGCTTTTAGCTGTTAGCTCTTAGCCTTTAGCTCAACGTTTACCGGTTCGTGAGACTCAAGTTCTGTTTCTGCTGTTTTAGCTGCCGCCATAAGCTAAAAGCTAAGAGCTAACAGCTTACTTATCCAGTGTCGTTCCGCACTTCTTACAGACGCGCACTTTTCGATCGCCGCGCACCTCGTGTCCGATGCGCACCGGCCCGCAAGTCGAGCAGACGAGTTGCACGTTGGAGATGGCGATCCGGCTCTCCTGCTCGGCAATGCCACCCTTGATGTTGCGCTGAGGGTTGGGCCGAACATGCTTCTTCACCATCATCACATGCTCGACCAGCAGTTTGGCGTCGTTGGGAAACACGCGCAAGACGCGCCCTTCCTTGCCTTTGTCGCGCCCGGTGATCACCTTCACGGTATCGTTCCGCCGCAGATCCACTCGCTTATTTTCGGTGCTTGCAGTTCGCATGTTTTCAATTACCCAATTACAAAATTACTCAATTACCCAATCCTTAGATCACTTCCGGCGCCAGCGACACAATCTTCAAGAATTTCTTCTCGCGCAACTCGCGCGCCACCGGACCGAACACGCGCGTGCCCACCGGCTCGCCGGCGTCGTTGATCAGCACCGCCGCGTTCTGGTCGAAGCGGATATAAGTGCCGTCGCGCCGGCGATGCTCTTTGCGCGTGCGTACGATGACCGCCTTCACCACTTTGCCCTTCTGCACCTGGCCCTCGGGCACCGACTCTTTCACCGCCGCCGTGATTATGTCGCCGAGGCCGGCATTCAATCCGGTCGAGCCGCCGAGCGGCAGAATCATCTGCAGCTTGCGGGCCCCGGAGTTGTCGGCGACTTCCAGCATCGATCTCATCATCACAGCCATGGCGTCAATCTCCCTGTTTCCGTCTGCCCTCTCTTACGCTTTAACGTCCGTCACAGCTTCCGGCACCAGCGTGGTCTTGCGCACAATATCTTTCAGCTTCCAGCGCTTCAGCTTCGACAGCGGACGCGTCTCTTCGATCCGGACCACGTCGCCCACATGCGCTTCGTTGTTCTCGTCGTGGGCGTAGAACTTCTTGTTGCGCGCCACCACGCGGCCGTAGAACGGATGCGCCCGCTTGCGCGTCACCTTCACCACAATCGTCTTCTGCATGCGGTTGGCGACCACTTCGCCCACCACTTCCTTGCGGCGGCCCTGCACTTTTTCTGTGGCCGGGGTTGCTGCTTTGGTTTGAACTGAATTGTTTTCCGCCATTATTTCTTCTCCGCAGCGGCCGCGCGCGAGCGCTCGCCCTGGATCGTCTTAACCCGGGCAATATCCTTGCGCAGGCCGCGAACCTTCTTCAGACTCTCCGTCTGGCCCATGTTCATCTGAAATTTCAGCTTGAAGAGCTGGTCGGCGAGTTCGCCTTCCTGGTTCTTCAACTCCACATCCGTTAAATTGCGAATCTTGTCCGATTTCATAGTTAAGCTCTCAGCTTTCAGCTCTCAGCTTTTCTGAACCGTCGCTTTTGCTGATAGCTGACGGCTGAAAGCTGCTTTTAATGCTTCGCGCCTTCGCGCTTCACCAGCGTCGTGCGCAGCGCCAGCTTGTGTGACGCCAGACGCATTGCCTCGGTCGCATCCGCCAGGGCTACGCCTTCCATCTCAAACAGAATCTTTCCCGGCTTCACCACTGCGACCCAATGATCGGGAGCGCCTTTGCCTTTGCCCATACGGGTTTCGGCCGGCTTCTTGGTGACCGGCTTATCGGGAAACACGCGGATCCAGATCTTTCCTCCGCGCTTCACGAAACGCGTCATGGCCACGCGGCTGGCTTCAATCTGCCGGTCGGTGATCCAGCCAGGCTCGAGCACCTTCAACCCGAAGTCGCCGAACGCCAGCGTCGACCCGCGCCACGCCTTGCCGGTCATGCGCCCGCGCTGCTGCTTGCGATACTTCACCTTCTTTGGCATCAACATAGAATCAGCTCTTAGCTTCTAGCTTATAGCTCTTAGCAAATCTTCCTTTAGAATCCGCCGGCAACTGCCGTCGCTTCCCGCTTTTTCTGCGGAAGAATCTCGCCTTTGTACACCCAACACTTCACGCCGATCACGCCGTACGTCGTGCGGGCTTCGGTGAAGCCGTAGTCGATATCGGCGCGCAGCGTGTGCAGCGGCAATCGCCCTTGCAAATACCATTCCGAGCGCGCGATTTCGTTGCCGTTGAGGCGTCCGCTCACGCGGACTTTAATTCCCTTGCAGCCGAAGCGCAGGGCTGAGTCGACGGCTTTGCGCATCGCGCGGCGGAAGCCCACGCGCTTTTCCAGTTGCAGCGCGATCGCCTCGGAAACGAGTTGAGCGTCAAGTTCCGGCTTGTGCACTTCCTGGATGTCGACAAAAATATCTTTGCCCGCGGTCTTTTTCTGCAGCTCGCCCTTGAGCTTGTCGATTTCCGCGCCCTTGCGTCCGATGATGATTCCTGGCCTCGCGGTCTTGATGATGATGCGCAGCTTGTTGCCCGGCCGCTCGATCTCAATTGCGCTGATGCCCGCCGACTTCAGCTTGTCTTTCAACTCGGCCTTCAGCAGGACGTCTTCGTGCAGCTGTTTGTCGTAATCCCGCTCGGCAAACCAGCGCGACTTCCACGGCTTGGTGAAGCCGAGGCGGAAACCATAAGGATGGACTTTTTGTCCCATTGCTTCTCCTAAATCAACCCGCTCAATCGAACTCAAATAAACTTTGTCATTCCGAACTCGCGCAAAGCGCGGGTGAGGAACCTGCTGTTGCCTTACTTCGCCGTTGCTCTTTTCTTACTCTTCCCTGCGGCCGCCTTCGCCGCCGGAACTCGCCGCCGCGGCGCAGCCGCCGCACTCGTGCCGCCAGAGACCGCTTCGCCGCTCTTCCCGCGCTCCGCCAAAATCACAATGATGTGCGCGATCCGCCGCTGATAGCGGTACGCCCGTCCCTGCGGCGCCGGGCGGATACGCTTCATGCGCGGCCCCTCGTTGGCGATCGCGCTCTTCACGTAGAGGTTGTCGATCTCCACGTCGAGATTCTTTTCTGCGCTGAGAAAGTTCGCGTTGTCCAGCGCCGATTGCAGCAGCTTGCCCACGTTCGCCGCCACCCGCTTCTTGGTAAACGCCAGCGTGTTGCGCGCCTCTTCCACGCGCTTGCCCTTGATCAAATCAAGTACCAGCCGCGCCTTCTGCGGCGACACCCGCAAATACCGCATTTCCGCTCGAAATTCCATGGTAGCTGCCAGCTCCTAGCCACTAGCTTCTAGCTGACCTAGAAGCCAGGAAAACAATTCTGCAATCCGCCCAACTCGCTTTTCGCCAGTAGCTGGAAGCTAATAGCTAGAAGCTGATTTGCTACGCCTTCGGCGCCGGCGCCGCCGCCGGAGCCGCCGCTCCGGGACCGCCCGGAATACCGGCCGGCTTGGCTGCCACTTCCGTCGCCGCCCGCATGGAGTGGCCCTTGAATGTGCGAGTGAAACTGAATTCACCCAGCTTGTGGCCGACCATGTTTTCGGTGACGTACACCGGAATAAACTTTTTGCCGTTATGCACCGCGATCGTGTGTCCCACCATCTCCGGGATCACCGTCGAACGCCGCGACCAGGTGCGCAGCACTTTCTTCTCATTGCGCGCATTCATGCCCTCTACCCGCGATTGCAGGTAGGCATCGACGAACGCGCCTTTCTTCGTGGAACGTGCCATAAATTCAGCCTCTAGCTCTTAGCTTCTAGCTCTTAGCTAACCCAAACCAAAATCTCTGTCATTCCGAACTGGCTTGCTTCGCCGGTGAGGAATCTTTTGTTTTGGCCAACGACTAACGACCGACGACTAACGACTATTTGCTCCGCCGGCTCACAATAAACTTATCGGTGCGCTTGTTGTTCCGCGTCTTGTACCCGCGCGTCGGCTGTCCCCACGGCGTGACCGGATGCCGTCCGCCGGAGGTTTTGCCTTCACCGCCGCCGTGCGGATGGTCGACCGGGTTCATCGAAACGCCGCGGTTATGCGGACGCTTGCCCAGCCAGCGCGACCGACCCGCCTTGCCGATGGTGACGTTCTCGTGATCGAGATTGCCGACCTGCCCAATCGTCGCCATGCAGTCCTGCGAAATCTTGCGAGTCTCGCCCGAGGGCAGCTTGACCAGGGCGTACTCTTCTTCTTTCGCGATCAGCTGCGCGGAACCGCCCGCCGAGCGCACCATCTGCGCCCCTTTGCCGGGTTTCAGTTCCAGATTGTGAATCTGCGTGCCGGGTGGAATATTGCGCAGCGGCAGCGCGTTGCCCACAAGAATGTCCGCATCAGGACCGCTCAAAACTTTCTGCCCCACCTTCAGCCCTTCCGGCTGCAGGATGTAACGCTTCTCGCCATCGGCATAAGCCAGCAGCGCGATGCGCGCCGAGCGGTTGGGATCGTACTCGATCGTCGCGACGGTTGCGGGAATGCCGGTCTTGTCGCGCTTGAAGTCGATGATGCGCAACTTGCGCTTGTGACCGCCCCCGATGAACCGCATCGTGGTGTCGCCCGAATTTCGCCGTCCGCCGGTGCGAGGTTTCGGTTCGAGCAGCGGCTTGTGCGGATGCTTGGTCGTAATGTCGTCGTTGACCAGCGTCGTGCGATAGCGCACCGTCTGCGTCGTCGGTCGGTATGTTTTAATCGGCATAAAATCAGCTCTTAATTCTGTCGTCGGTCTTCAGTCGTCGGTCTTCAGCAAACTCGGCCGACGACTAACGACCGATGACCGACGACGGTTTTACAGATTCTGCGCGTACTCCGGCATCTTTTCCCCGGAGCGCAACCGCACGTACGCCTTCTTCCAGTCCGGACGGTAGCCGGCAAACTTGCCGCGCCGCCGCTCTTTTCCAACATAGGTGGCGGTGCGCACCGAATGCACTTTCACTTTGAAAATCGTCTGCACTGCCTGCTTAATTTCGGTCTTGGTTGCCTTCGGCTCCACCTGGAAGACCAGCGTGTTCTGGTTTTCCTTGATGGCCAGGCCCTTTTCCGTAATCACCGGACGGCGAATAATCTGGTATGCGCTTTTCATATTTGCTTAGCCAAATGCTAGGCTACCTCCGCCGCTTTTTCATGCCGCGTACGACGCCGCCGTTCGCGCACCGGTTTCTTTGCGATATCGTCCGGTTCCGGCTTGTGCTGCCGCTTCGACACCGATGACTGCAAGGAAACCTGCAACTTCTCTATCGCCGGCTGCGAGAAAATCGCGCGATCATACTTCAGCAGGTGATACGGATGCACTTCGTTGCTCCGCGCCAGTTCCAGCCCCGCAATGTTGCGCGCGCTCAAGGCCAGGTTCGCGCTCTCGTGCTTCGCTTCTTCGACGATCAGAACCGTTTTATCGACCTGCAGCAGGTCAAGCGACTTGCGGAACTCTTTGGTCTTCGGTTCCTTCATTTCAAACGTGTTCACCACGATCAGCTTGCCATCCGCCAGTTTCGCCGCCAGCGCCGAACGCAGCGCACCCATCAGCTTCTTCTTGGGAAAGGTGTAGTCGTAAGAACGCGGTTGCGGTCCATGCACGGTCGCACCATGCCGCCACAGAGGCGACCGGATCGATCCGATGCGGGCCCGGCCCGTGCCCTTCTGCTTCCAGAGCTTCTTGCCGGAGCCGGAAACTTCCCAGCGGGCTTTGGTTTTATGCGTGCCGGCGCGTTCCGAGGCGCGGTAATGTTTCACCGCTTCCCAGAGCAGGTCTTCGTTGACCGCGCCGAAAATTTCGTCGGCGAGATCCAAAGTCCCAACCTTCTCGCCCTGCAAATTGTGTATATCTATCGTTGCCATATGTTTTCTGCTTTGGCCGACGACCAACGACCGACGACCGTTCTTATGCCTTCTTCGCCGCCCGCTTCGCAGCCTTCAACGGATCCACCGTCGCCGAACCTGCGAACCCGCGGCGCTCTCGTGGCGGCTTCTTCGCCTTCGTAATAATGATGTAGCCATTCTCCGGTCCGGGCACGCTGCCTTCGACCACCAGCAAATTTTCTTCCTTGTCAACCCCAAGGACTCGAAGATTGCGCTGAGTCACGCGGGCATTGCCCATGTGCCCCGACATCCGCATGCCTTTAAATACGCGCGACGGAAACGCCGACGATCCGATCGAACCGGTAATTTGGAACATCGAACCGTGCGACTTCGGACCGCCGGCAAAATGATGCCGCTTCACCACGCCCTGAAACCCGCGTCCCTTGCTGATACCGACGATGTCCACAAAACGCTCGCCGTCGAACATCTCAACCAGCACGCGGTCGCCGACTTTTACGGAACCCTCGCCATCGGCCGCGCCGTCGATCTCGAGCGGCACTTCTCGCATGAACTTTACCGGCGGCAGATTGTGCTTCGCCAAGTGTCCTTGCGCCGGCTTGGTGAGCCGCGACTCTTTCACAAACTCAACCAGGCCGATCTGGGCCGCCTCATAGCCGTCGCGCGTGGCGGTTTTGTGCTGCGTCACCACACACGGACCAGCCTTGAGCACTGTGACCGGGCGAACATCACCCTTGGAGTCAAACAGTTGCGTCATCCCGACCTTCTTGCCCAGAATCCCAGCTACCTTCGTCGCCATTTCCTTCTCCGTGCCCAGCTTGGCTCTGTCGTTGTTACGACGGTTATTGGCTGGGAAGCTTGCCGCCCTAGCTAGAAGCCAGGAGCCAGAAGCTTATTTATGTTCTTTCCCGAACGCCTTGATCTCCACATCCACGCCCGCCGGCAGATCGAGCTTCATCAGCGCGTCCACCGTTTGCTGCGTCGGCTCCAGAATATCAAGCAGGCGCTTGTGGGTGCGGATCTCAAACTGCTCCCGCGACTTCTTGTCCACGTGCGGCGAACGCAGCACGCAGTACTTGTTCTTCATCGTGGGCAGTGGAATCGGCCCCGCAATCTGGGCTCCGGTGCGGCGTGCGGTTTCGACAATCTCGCCCGTCGACTGGTCCAGGATGCGGTAGTCGTAAGCCTTCAACCGGATGCGAATTCTTTCTTTTCCAATCACTGTTTCATCTCTCCGACTCTCCTGGCATCTCCAGGAGGAAAGAACTGGCGGCAAGTTGCAAGCCGCTTATTAGCTACTGGCTATTGGCCTTTAGCTTTTAGCTCAAGCCCTTTGTCATCCTGAGGCGACGTTCTTTGTCGCCGAAGGATCTCTGCATTTCGCATCGTCCCGCGTTTTCCAACGACCAACGACTGACGACCAACGACCAACGACCGACGAGCAACGACCGCTACTGCACAATCTCCGCAATCGTGCCGGCGCCTACCGTGTGCCCACCTTCGCGGATGGCGAAGCGCAGGCCTTTTTCCATGGCCACCGGCGTGATCAGCTCGATCACCAGGCTGACGTTGTCTCCCGGCATCACCATCTCGGTGCCCGCCGGCAATTCCGCCACGCCCGTCACGTCCGTCGTGCGCAGATAGAACTGCGGACGATAGCCTTTGAAGAACGGCGTGTGCCGTCCGCCTTCTTCTTTGGTGAGGATGTAAACCTCAGCTTTGAATTTGGTGTGCGGCGTGATCGATCCGGTCTTGGCCAGCACCATGCCGCGCTCGACATCTTCTTTCGCAATGCCGCGCAACAGCAGTCCCGCGTTGTCGCCCGCCATGCCTTCGTCCAACTGCTTCTTGAACATTTCGACGCCGGTCACCACCGTCTTGCGGGTTTCGCGGAAGCCGACGATTTCCACTTCTTCGCCGACTTTCACTTTGCCGCGCTCGATGCGCCCCGTCACCACCGTGCCGCGGCCCTGAATCGAAAAAATATCTTCAATCGGCATCAGGAACGGCTTGTCGAGTTCGCGCGCCGGCTGCGGCACACTCGTGTCCACCGCGTCCATCAGCGCGTCGATCTGCTTCTCCCACTTTTCTTCCCCATTCAACGCGCCC